>JBIOTX010000108.1:0-7911 GCA_044866315.1 Thermoanaerobaculia bacterium
CGAGGAAGACGTCGAGCGCGCGTTCGAGGCCGTCGTGCGCGCGTACGGCGGCGTGGACGTGGTGGTCAGCAACGCCGGCATCTCCTCGTTCGGCAGCCTGGACGTGCTGCCGGCCGCGGAGTGGGACCGCGCCTTCGCCGTCAACGCCCGCGGGCACTTCCTGGTCTCCCGCGCGGCCATCCGGCTCATGAAGGAGCAGGGCACTGGCGGATCGATCGTCTTCAACGCCTCGAAGAACGTCACCGCGCCGGGCAAGGAGTTCGGCGCGTACAGCGTGAGCAAGGCCGCCGAGGCCCAGCTCTGCCGGATTGTGGCCCTGGAGGGAGGCGAATTCGGCATCCGCGCGAACATGCTCAACCCCGACGCCATCTTCGGCGGCTCGCGCTTCTGGAGCGATGAGATGCGCTCCATGCGCGCGCACGCGTACGGCATCGAGGACGCGAAGCTGCCGGAGTTCTACCGCAACCGCACGCTGCTGAAGGTCGAGGTCACCGCGGACGACGTCGCCGAGGCGGCGCTGTTCCTGGCGGGGCCGCGGTCGGCGAAGACGACGGGAGCGATGCTGCCGGTGGACGGCGGAGTCAAGGAGGCGTTTCCGCGCTGAGCTGCGCCAGCAGCGATTCCACGCGCGCCGCCGCCTTCGCGATCCGCCGCTCGCGGCGCCGGTACGCCGCGGCGAGCGCGGGAACGTCGCCGTCGCAGAACGGGCAGCGCCTCGTCCCCGGCTGCACGTACTGCTCGCAGCCGCGGCACAGCGTCAGGGTCGGAGGGACGCGGTCCTTCTCCGCGGGCGCGATCTCGGCGAGCGAACGGGGCGGCGGGGGCTCCTGCACGACCGCCTCGCCGTTGCCGTCGAGCGGCTCGAGGAGCAGGGCGAAGCGGCCGCGGTCGAACGGCGTTCCGGGCGCATTCTCCACCTTCACGATCCGCTCGCGCTTCCCTTCCTTGGCCAGCGTGAGCGCGCGGTAGTGGCAGTACGGGTTGTTGCCGGCGCGGCCGAGGAGGGAGTGATTGGTCCAGGTGCAGCCGGAGCGGCAGACGTCGGCGTAGTAGCAGGTCCGGCAGAAGCCCCACAGGTCGTCGACGGTCCGGTCGCGGGTGAAGCGCAGCTGGCGGGAGTGCGTCCAGATGTCCTCGATGGTGAGGTCGCGGACGTTGCCGCCCGCGTAGTCGGCGGTGGCCAGCGACGGGCATCCCTTGATCGTGCCGTCGGCCTCGATGCCCAGCCCGGTGTGTCCGGCGGCGCAGCCCTGCCAGTGCGCCTCCTCGAGACTGGTGGCCCGCCAGCGATGCTCGTACGGTCCGAAGTAGCCGATGTTGTTGCCGGGCTGGATCAGCACGCCGAGGTCGCTGGCCTCGTCGAACAGCTCGGCCAGATGGGGCATCAGCTCGAGGATCTGATACGGCTGCATCAGCACTTCCTCGTGGTCGGCGGCGTTGCCCATGGCCACGGTGAGCTGGATCTGCCAGTTGCGCGCGCCGGCCGCGGCGATGCGGTGGAGCAGCTCCCTGAGATGCGGCAGGGTCTCGGCGCCGATCTGGGTGTTGACGCTGCTGACGATCTCGTACTTTTTGAGCAGCTGCAGCGCGCGCATGGCCTGCTCGTACGAGCCCTTCACGCCCCGCAGCCGGTCGTGCAGCTCGGGCGAGCCGTCGAGGGACACGCCGCAGGAGCGCAGGCCGGCCTCCTTGGCCGCGCGGATGCGCTCCTCATTGAGCGCCAGCCCTCCGCTCTGCATGCTCGGATGCATGCCGTGGTCGCGGATGGCCCGGATGAGGTCCAGCCAGTCGCGGCGGAGATAGGCCTCTCCGCCGATGAGGGTGACCTCGCGCACGCCCAGGCGGGCCAGCTGGCGCACCACGTCCAGACACTCGTCCGTGGACAGCTCCGACGGGCGAGCCTTCCCCGCCCGCGATCCGCAGTGCATGCACTTCAGATTGCAGGCGAGGGTGATCTCCCAGACCGCGTGGACCGGGTGGCTGCGCGCATAGTCCTCCTCGGTGGAGTAGCGATGCGGCAGCTTGCGCTGAGGCATGGAACGCTCAGTCTTTCGCCAGCGCCGCCTCGAGCTTGGTCACCGCCTTCTGGAGCCGCTCGTTCTCGCGGAGGATCTTCTTCGCCGAGGTGAGCAGACGGCGCATCTCGCGGCGGTCGCCGCGCTTGATGGCGTCGCTGATCGGAGCACCGTAGGGCCGCATGTCGCCTGAAGCCATCTTCGTCTCCTTTTTTGCACTCGCCGGATGTTCGGGATGGAAATATCTTAATGCAGATGGATATCGCTTTGGTGTCGATGCCGTACGCGGCGATCGAGCGGCCGTCGATCGCCATCGGCCTTTTGACGGCGGAGCTGCGCGGCGCGGGGATCGAGGTCGGGACGGGCTACGCCTGTCTCGATTTCGCGGCCCGCCTCGGCGCCGGCATCTACGACTGCATCCTCAACTCGCACACCACGCTCTTCATCGGAGAGTGGACCTTCGCCGCGGCCGCGTTCCCGGAGATGAGCGGCGCGGCCGACGACGAGTATCTGAGCGCCTGCGCGGAGAAGCTCATGGAGACCCGGGCCTGGCGGAGCGGCGTCGATCCGAAACGGCTTCTCCTGGCGCTGCGGCAGGAAGCGGCGCAGTTCACCAGCGATCTGGCCGACGAGATCGTGGCCCGGCGGCCGCGCATCGTCGGCTGCTCGTCCACGTTCCAGCAGCACACGGCATCGCTGGCGCTGCTGCGCGCGATCCGCGAGCGCGATCCGGACATCATCACCCTCCTGGGCGGCACCAACTGCGAGTCGACCATGGGCATGGCCACCCGCCGCGCGGCCCCGTGGGTCGACTACGTCTTCTCCGGCGAGGCGGACGAGGTCATCGTCCCCTTCGTGCGCTCGCTGCTCGACCATGGGCGAGGCATGGGGCGGGGCGTCGCCCTGCCGCCCGGCGTCATCGACCACGAGGTCGCCCACCGGCGGGAGGAGCCGCCGCGGGCGTCGGTGTGGTCCGTCGACGCCATCCCCACCCCCGACTACGACGACTACTTCGATGCCCTGGAGCGCTCACCGCTCCGCGACGTGATCGTGCCGGCCCTGGTGGTCGAGACCTCGCGCGGCTGCTGGTGGGGAGCGAAGTCGCACTGCACGTTCTGCGGCCTGAACGGCGGGAACATGTCCTACCGCGCCAAGAGCCCGGCCCGGGCGGTGGAGGAGTTCCATCGCCTGGCCGCGCGCTACGGCGTGCGCCGGTTCACGGTCGTCGACAACATCATGGACGTCCGCTACCACCAGAGCGTGCTCCCGCAGCTGGCCGGCCACGGCTACGACATCTTCTACGAGACCAAGGCCAACCTCCGCCGCCAGCACATGCAGGGATTCACCGACGCCGGCGTGCGCTCCATCCAGCCGGGGATGGAGAGCTTCCACGACGAGATGCTGACCCTCCTGGCCAAGGGCAACAAGGCCTGGATGAACGTGCAGCTCCTCAAGTGGGCCACGGAGCTGGGGATGGAGATCTCCTGGGTCTTTCTCATCGACGTGCCCGAGCAGCGCGACGAGTGGTATCTGGAGATGCTGTCGTGGCTGCCGGCCATCGCCCACTTCCCCCCGCCCGTCTACGCCACGCCAATCCAGTTCATCCGCTTTAGTCCCTATCACCGCGACGCCGAAACGTACGGATTCGACCTCATCCCCCAGCCGGCGTACGCGTACGTCTATCCGCTGCCGCCGGAGGAGATGGAGGAGCTGGCGTACTACTTCGTCGATCGGAATCGCGTCCCCGGCGCCGGCATCGGCCAGCGACTGGTCGTGGCCTGGCTGGGCATCTGGCGCGATCTGCACGACGAGGGCAACGCGCCCGTGCTGACCATGCGCCGCGACGGCGAGACCATCGTCATCGAAGACACCCGCTCCTGCCGCACCGCCAAGCGCCGTCGGCTGAAAGGCCTGGCCGCACGGGTCTACCTGGAATGCGACGAGGCCGTCGACCGCAACGCCCTCCGCGACCGCCTCGGCGTCAGCGAAGAGGAGTTGGAGAAGGCGGTGAATCCGCTGCTGGAAGCCAACCTGCTGCTCGAGCTGGGAGGACGGCTGCTGGCGCTGGCGGTGGATGGGTCGCGGCCGCGGCCGGAGGAAGTGCCGAATCCGGGAGGAAGAGTGGTGTTGGTGGGAGAGAGATGAAGGCAGAGGACAGAAGGATGAAGGATGAAGGAAGAGGTTCGAATGAAGAGGGAAGAATGAAGAATCCTACCGCCCGATGATCGTCGGGGCGGGCTTCTCAATTCTTCCCTCTTCCCTCGAAATTCTTCATTCCGGTCTCGGGCACCTTCATCCTTCATCTCCCCCGTGACCGCCGTCACCCGCGCCCATGATCCTCGTCATTTCCCGCCCGCCCTCCACGCGCGTACTGTCCCTCTCGTGAACGCGCTTGCAGCGCTCAACCAGTCGCGTCAGGCCGGGGGAGATCGACCGCATGCCGTGCGCGCTGCTCGCGTTTGCCGTGCTTCCTCACCTTTCCATCGGATCTCCCCCGGCGTCCCCTGGCTTCACGGCGCGTAGACGTTGTAGTGCACGCGGACGCGGCCCTCGACGTCCCGCTGCGCCCAGACCGCCAGGTATCGCGGCTTGTCGCCTTCGCGGTAGAACGCGCCGCTCATCCAGTTGCCGAGGACGTCCGTGGGGACGAGCGTGGCCGTGGCGGGCTTGCCCTGGCGCATCGACAGGGTGAACGGCTTGCCGGCGGTGTCGCCGTGGAAGAACATGCCCCTGGCGGTGATCTTGTTGCCGGGGGCATGCTCGAGCCAGTAGAGCAGCGCACCGTCGTCCTTCTCGTCGGCCTCGACGAAGTTCGCGCCGACGATGTGCTTGCCCGCCCCGGCGTCGATGGTCATCTGCCGCTCCAGCTTGATCGAGCCGATGTGGGCCACGCGGAGCAGCGACGCCACCGCCACCTGTCTTCCCTCGACGACCGACGGATGGACGAGGCGCAGCAGGTCGCTGTGGCGGTCGCCGTTGGCCTTGGAGAGCGACTGGATCGGGCCGGACGGGAAGAACTTCAGGCCCTCGATGCTGTCGCAGCCGCGCGAGGCGTTGACCGGACCGCCGATGATCTTTCCGTAGTCGAGCCAGCCGATCTTCGTGCGCGGGACGTTGTTCTCCTCGATGCAGGAGGCGATGTACACGCGCTCGCGGCGGTCCGTCTTCGGGGCCACGGTCATGTCCATGGGCGGCTTGGCCTTGATCGAGCGCAGCTCGGAGCCGGACCATTTGCCGTCGGCGCCGCGGGTGAGGGTGGTGACGAACTGGCGGTAGAACTCCCGGCTGGCCTCGCAGCGGCCGGCGAGGTAGATCTTCGTCGGGTCCCACGGGTCGGCAGCCGCGGTCGTGCTGACGTAGCCGCCGATCCAGCTGCGGTCATACTGCGGAGCGGCACAACTGCCGAGGATCCCGTCGATCTTCGTGGCCAACGAGTCGAGGAGGACCTGCGGCTCGTTCCACTCCCGGCCGCACGCGTCCTTCGCCGTCCAGAGCGCGATCGCGCCGCGAAAGCCGTTCACCACGCCGTTCCGCACGTCCTTCCACATCTCCGACTCCGCGTCCCGGGGCTCGCTGTTGAGGGCAATGGTCCAGAGCACGGCCAGCGTTCCGTCGGCCAGGCGGAAGAGCTGATGGTCGTCCGTGACGGCGTGGCCGGTCGGCACGCGAGGCAGGGCGATCTCCTCCGCGGCGCTCGATCGGAGGTCCGCGGCGAGAAGGATCGGCATCCGCAGGGGGGTGCCCAGCCTCATGAACTTCGCCTCCGGGTCCGCGTTCCAGAGCCCGGCGCTGACGATCACCCGCCCGGCGGTGCAGCCCTGCGTGCCCGGCGGAACGACCATGGCCCGCGGCTGTTTCGCCTCCGGCCACTGGGTCTTGAGGGCGACGTCATCGGGCCACACCGGCGACGGCTGGCCGCTCGCTCCCACCGCGAGCATCACTGCAACGAGAAAACCCCTGGACATGGACAAACGATCTCCTTTCGTGGAGGACAGGCGATCCCGCCTGTCCCCTGACAGGCAGGATTGCCTGTCTTCCACCGCGGGTGACGGCGATCACACCCTCCCGTGACCCCCTGCACCGGCTCATGTTCGCCGCCGGGGCGAGGATTCGTCGCGGGAGAACAACGAATGATCAGCGTCACCAAACTCCTGGGCGGCCCCGAATTCTTCGGCGACCGCCTTCGGTACGACAAGACCTCGCACGCACAGAAGCATGGGACGCGCGATGGCATGGGTCCGGTCGTGGTCTGGAACTCGACCAGGACCTGTAACCTGGAGTGTATCCATTGCTATGCCTCGGCGAGAAAACAGAAGTTCCCCGGGGAGCTGACCACCGAGGAGGCCCGGGCCATGATCGACGACCTGGCCGCCTTCCGGGTCCCGGCCCTGCTCCTGTCCGGCGGCGAGCCGCTGGTGCGCCCGGACATCCTCGACCTGGCCCAGTACGCGACCGAGCAAGGGATCCGCGTCACGTTCTCGACCAACGGGATCCTGATCACGGACGGCGTGGCCCGGCGGATGGCGGAGATCGGCGTGACCTACGCCGGCATCTCCATCGATGGCGCCGAGCCGCGCCACGACCACATGCGCGCCAAGAAGGGCGCGTTCCAGGAGACGCTGAAGGGCATCCGCAACTGCCGCAAACACGGCATCCGGGTCGGCCTGCGCTTCACCGCCACCGCGGAGAACGTCGGCGATCTGGACCGCATCTTCCGCCTGGTCGAGGAGGAGGACATCGGCCGCCTCTGCATCTACCACCTGGTGTACTCCGGCCGCGGCGCGTTCCTGTCCGGCATCGATGTCCCGAATCCCGAGAAGCGCGTCTTCATGGACAAGCTGATCCGGCAGACGGACCAGTGGAACGCCGAAGGGCGCAACGTCGAGGTCATGACCGTCGACAACCACGCCGACGGGCCGTTCATCTACCTCTGGCTGCTGGAGAACGATCCCGCCCGCGCCGAGAGCGCGTACGAGCTGGTGATGAAAAACGGCGGCAACCGCACCGGCGTGGCCATCGGAGCGATCGACAGCTTCGGGTTCGTCCACCCCGACCAATTCACCCAGCATCACACCGTCGGCAATATCCGGGAGCGGCCGTTCTCGGAGATCTGGACTGATCCGCACGTGCCGCTGCTGGAAGGCCTGCGCACGCGCCGGGAGCGCCTGCGCGGGCGCTGCGCGGACTGCACGTGGCTGAGCTGCTGCAACGGCAACTTCCGCGCGCGGGCCGAGGGCGCGTTCAGCGACTACTGGATGGAAGACCCGGCCTGCTACCTCACCGCCGAGGAGATCGCGCGATGACGCCGACCTCACCCAAAGATCCCGTCAACCGGGCCATCCTCGAGGTCTCCGAGGATCAGATCAAAGGATTCGTGCGCGATCCGTTCGCGGAGATCGCGAAGCGCAGCGAGCAGCCGCTCGAGGTCGTGCTCGAGCGCATCCAGGCCATGCTGGGCGCCGGCGTGATCCGCCGCGTGCGCCAGACCCTCCTGGCCACGAACCTGGCCCAGGGCGCGCTCATCGCCTGGAAGATCGCCCCGGACAAGCTGGACGCCGCGTTCGCGCTGCTGTCGCAGGAAGACCCCTTCTCCGGCCACGTCGTCATCCGCAATTCCGAGTTCGGCACCACGGACTGGCCGCTCTGGACCACGATCAAGGTGCCGACGGGCTTCTCCCTGGAGAAGCACTGCGACTGGATCCGGGATCGGATCGGCGCGGAGAAGTACCGCATCATGCCTACCCTCCGCCAGTTCATCCTCGGCGTCGGCCACATGCGCCGCAAGGGGATGGAAGTCGGAGGGTAGGCATGATGCGGTACTTCTCCGCGCCGATCCGATCCCGGATCCAGTCGCAGTGCTTCTCCAGGGAGAAGCCCGTCGGCACCTTGATCGTGG
>JBIOTX010000109.1:0-4959 GCA_044866315.1 Thermoanaerobaculia bacterium
GTGCTCGGTGTGGCCGCGGCCCTCGAGGAACGCGTCCCGGATGCGCTGGACGTCGTCTGCGCTGACGCCGGCGCCGATACCCGGGCTGGTGGAGTAGAAGGCCGGGACGACGCTGCCGCCGATCGACTGCAGCCGCTCGATCACGATCTCGCCCTGGGGCGAGGCCCAGTCGGTCGGGCGCAGGCGCAGCACTTCGCCGCTCTGCGGCTCGAGGCGCAGGCGCCCCTTCTTCGCAGTCGCGCCGAGGCCGAGCTGCAACTCGACCATGACCGGCTTCGCCGGTCCCGTCGCAGCGATGTACGCAGCGCCGTCCTCGGTGATGCCAACGCGCGCCGGCGCGCCGCCGGCCATCTGCAGATCGAACGCGAACTGCCGGTGATCCGCCGGAGCGGCACCCAACGCCGTGCACGCGACGCGGGCCGTCTTCGCCGACTCGCTCGTCTCCAGCGTGACCATCGGCACGGGCGTGTCGAGCTTGTCGAGCGTGATCGCGTCACGCCCGCTCGCCGCGACCGGACTGTCGACGGTGAAGGCGTTGCTCTTGCTCTTCACGTGCTGCTGGTAGCGGCCGTTGGCCGTGCCGGCGACGTCGAGCATCACCCGCGGCGGCACTTTGTCGACGAAGGTCCAGAGCTCCGGCGCGTTCGCGGCCGCATCGAACAGCGGCACGCGCAGCATGCCGGGGATGCCGTCCTTCTCCACGCCGATCCGCTCGTCGCCGTCGAAGCGATAGAACCGCCGATCGCCCGTCGACACCTGCCTGGTCTCCGCGTCGCCGAACAGAATCAGGGCCCCGCCGAGGAGCACCGTCAGGCCGAGCATGATCTCCCAGAACGGCGTGCTCGGCGGCGTGCTGAGGACGTGATACGGATAGTCGACCAGCAGCGCTCCGGGAAGCACTCCCGCGGCGATGCTGCGCGAGCGGTATCGGCCGTCGACGTGACGGAAGGTGTTGTCTTTGTAGACCTCGATCCAGGCCGGATCCACCGCGATTCCCGGCCGCCACGGATGATTCGGGTCGGCCACGAAGATCTTGTGCGGATTGCCGGGGCTGCCGTCGCCGTCCACGCAGCGGTACGGCATCACCGCATGTCCACGGAAGTCGACCATATCGACCATGGCCACCAGCGGCCAGTCGCGATTGCGCAGCGCGGCCTTGATGCGCGCGTACGTGGTCAGCGGCGAGGTGGCATCGCCGGTCACGATGCGCTCGGCCAGCCACCTGATGGCGCGCGAGCCGAGCTGGTAGGCATGCTTGTCGTTGAGCACCGCCCGGACCGGCGCGAGGATGTTCTCCGGCGTGTTGTCCACCGCATCCGCGGCGTTCATCTTGTGCTGGTAGAGCGGCTCAGCGAACACCGAGCGGCCCACGCGCGCGTACATGGCCTCGACGCACATGCCGAAGCAGTTGCCGCGGCTTGCCCAGCGCTTGTAGGCCTGGTAGAAGGCGAGGTCGAACGGATGCAGCCACTTCTCGGCTTCGGGCTCCACGTCCGTGAACGTGTCGGCGAACTGCTGCCACGACAGGCTGGCCGTCGGGAAGTTGTCCGAGCGCCACCAGTATTGCTGGAGGAAGGGCTTGTTCGGATCGAGGGCGATGGTCGGAGAGACGGAGAAGCTGAAGCGGATGGTGTCGAGCTTCGGCGTGTCGCCGCCCTTCGAGGTCGCCGGCAGGTCGACGTAGACGCCGTCGCTGCCCCCGGCCAGACCCCAGAAGGTGCCGATGTCGAACGTGCGCTCGAACGTGGCCAGCCAGTCATTACCGCTGGCCCGGTCCCAGTCATCGACGTCGATCTTGAGCGTGAACCGGGTGGTCGGCTTGACGGCGATGCCGTAGGGCGTGTCGATGTCCTGGCTCGTGCCGGCGTGACCGCTGGGCACGCGCTTTCGCGTCGCCAACGCACGTCCGTCGACGGTGACGGTGTGGTAGGTCACCAGCTCCGCATCCGTGTTGAGCCAGCCGTCGTTGATGGCGCCCGATGAGACTTTGCCCAGGCGCAGGCGCAGCGAGGGAATGATCCGCGCGCCGGCGCTCGGCTTCCAGACGATGATGCCTCCCTTGTCGAAGGTGTTGTAGCGGACGTCGGTGCCGGGGAACGGCGTCTCGTCGCAGGTGGGAAAGCCGAGCTGCGCGAGGCCGTTGCCGTTCTCGAAAGCGTCGCGAATGGCACCGTGAATCTCGAACGGCCGGTGCTGCGCGTTGCCGTCCCACAGCAGCGTTGCGCCCTGGAACCGGCACTGCCGTCCCCCGCCGGGGAGCTCGACGACGTCGGATACGGGGAACCCGAGAAAACCGGTCGGCCCGCCGAGATCGCGGTATCTCGCGGCGATCGGACCCCAGACCGCGTGTGCGTCGGTGTCGGCCGACCAGGCGATCAGGCCGTTGCTGCACTCCACCACCGCGCCGCCGCCGAGGGCCTTCTCGTCCGCCGTGACCTTGCCGAGCGGACCGCGCTCGGCTTTCAGCAGCAGATAGAGCGCGCGAATCTCGCTGCGCATGCGCGGGCCGTGCGGAACGACGATGATGTCCGGAATGGCGGGGATGCGCTTGTTGCCGGGAATGCGGACAGGTGACTCGAAGATGGTGTTACTCATGACCGAAGCTCCCGCCGTGGGCACTTCAGAATGGATCGTTCAAGCGCGGACACACGCCGTCACGGCATCTCCCCACGGGAGGCCCACGGCTGCGTTTCTCACTCTCGGAAGGTTGGAAGCCAGGCGCGTTGCTCGCGCGGTCGGCGCGGAAGGTGTGTGATCCGTTCCGCGGGAGGAGGTCCCTCCACCTGGGTAGTGACGAATGGGGGGCGAACGTTTCATGCCCGAGCCGTTCAGTCTGCTGCCTGCGCTGTTTGGAGTGCGGCAGCATCGCTGCCGCTTTGACGGCGGCGGCCTTGCCGCCGCACTCCTAAAAACGGCCCGGTTTTTGCGCTTCTCCTCCCCGATGCGCTACCGCGGGCCCAAGGCGAAAGTGATGCGCCGCTTCGGCGTCCCGCTGGCTGCCTCGCCGAAGTATCAACGCATCCTCGAGAAGCGTCCCAACCCGCCCGGCCAGCACGGCGCGCGGGCGCGCCGGGCCAAGGTCGGCGCATATGGGTCGCGGCTCTTCGAGAAACAGAAACTGCGCGCGTTCTACGGCGTGGCCGAGGCGCAGATGCGCCGCTACGTCGCCGAGGCACTGCGGAGGAAAGGCCCCACGGGCACCAACCTCCTGCAGCTCCTGGAGACCCGCCTCGACGCGCTCGTCTACCGTCTCGCATTCGCTCCCTCCATCTGGGCCGCGCGCCAGCTGGTCACCCACGGACACGTACGGGTGAACGGCCAGCGTGTCGACATCCCCTCGTATCAGGTTCGCCCCGGCGAAGCGATCTCGCTCTCCGAGCGCTTCCGGCGCAGCCGGCAGATGGCCATCTGGAGCGAGCGAGGCGGGATCCTTCCACCCGCTTACCTCGAGCTCGACCGCGACACGATGACCGGAAGACTCGTCCGCCTCCCCGACCGCGACGAGATCCCCGTGCCCATCGATGACCGTCTGATCGTCGAGTTCTACTCAAGATGACGGCATGCTAGGACTGGCCTTCTCTCTCCTCCTCTCACTGAGCGCCCCCACCGGTTCTCACGTCGACGTCTTCGCGAAAGACCTCGACGGCGCGAGCGCGTTGCTCGCGCTCGACGACGGCACGGTGCTGGTCAGCCGCCCGGCGATGAACGACGTGATCGCCCTGCGCGACCGCGACGGCGACGGCCGCGCCGACGAGATGCGCACCGCCGTCTCCCGCGTCGTCCGCGCCCACGGCCTGGCCATGCGCGGGAGGACGCTCTACGTCGCCGGCGTGAAACGAATCGTCGCCGCGGAGCGCCTCCCCGACGGCAGCTTCGGCGCGCCGCGCGAGATCGTGGCCGATCTCCCCGACGGCGGACTGCACCCGAACCGCGCCATCGGCTTCGGCCCGGACGGGAAGCTGTACGTGGCCGTCGGCAGCGCCTGCGCCGACTGCCCGGAGACCAATCCCGAGCACGCGACGCTCTTGCAGCTCGACCCCGACGGCACGAACCGGCGCATCTTCGCCCGCGGTCTCCCGAGCACCCTCGGCTTCGGCTGGCATCCGCAGACCGGTGAGCTCTGGGCCGCCGGCGCCCCGGGCCAGCTCGAGCGCCTCGGCGACGGACTCGATCGCGCCGGCGCGAGCGACGCGCCGTTCGTGATGAACGGTGAGAATGCATTCGTCGCCTGGCGCGGCAAGGGAACGATCGCGCGCGTGCGCTTCGCCGACGGCAAGCCCGCCGGCGCCGAGGACCTGGTGAGCGGCATCGACGGCCGCGTCGCCGGGATGACGATCACGCGCGACGGCACGCTCCTCTTCGCCGACGGCAAGAGCGTCTACCGCGTCGCCAGCGGACCGGCCCTGCCGCCGCCGATGACGTCGTCGAGCGCCGAGGAGACGAGCATGCCCATCCTCTCCCGCGCCCTGCGCGTGGAGAAGCTGGGCGGTCCGGAGTCGGTCATCCACGATGAAGAGCAGGACGTCTACTTCGTCTCCAACGACGGCGGCTTCATCTCCCGGGTCTCCCCCGCCGGCAAGATCGTCGACCGCGAGTTCATCGGAGGGCTGAAGGCGCCGAAGGGCATGGCCATCCGCGGCGTGGAGCTGTGGGTGGCGGACGTGGACAAGGTGCGCGCCTTCGACCGCGTCACCGGCGCGGAGCTCAAGACCATCGACCTCGCGCCGCACGGCGCGGTGCGCCTGTCCGGCCTCGCCGTCGGCGGCGACGACGCGCTCTACGTCACCGACAGCGACGTGCGCGTGAGCGCACAGGGCGGACGCACGCGCCAAGGCGACGGGCGGATCTATCGCGTCTGGGGCGACAAGGTGGAGCTCGCGACCACCGGCGAGGAGCTCCGCTCGCCGAGCGGCATCGCCTGGGACGGCATGCGCTTCCTCGTCGCCCAGAGCTACGGGC
>JBIOTX010000110.1:0-3197 GCA_044866315.1 Thermoanaerobaculia bacterium
GATCGAGCCTCGTGCCACCCTCCCACCCAGGTCCCTCGCTCGCGCTCGGGATGACACCCGGGCTGCCGAGTCCGTCAGAACAGAGGATCGCCGTCCTCGCGGTAAACTTCCGGTTTACCGGTCCGAAATGTTGCTGGTTCCTAGTTGCTTGTGCTGTCTCGCGAGACCTCACCAGTAACCACTCATGAGTACCTCTACCCTCGACCAAACCCGCAGCTCCGTGCTGGACGTCTTCACCCGCGCCCGCGCGCGCGTGGAGCGCGCCCTCCACTACACCGGCGAGCTGACCGCCCTGGCGGTGCAGGTGGTCCAGCAGATGCGCAAGGGGCCGATCGAGCGGCCGCTGCTGATCGCCCAGTTCGAGCAGGTCGGGGTGCGCTCGATCTCCATCGTCGTCATCACCTCCGCCTTCATCGGCATGGTCCTCGCGCTGCAGACGGCCTACGCCCTGGCCGACTTCGGCGGGACGCTGTTCATCGGCAAGGTCGTCTCCCTCTCTCTCGTCCGGGAGCTTGCGCCGGTGCTGATGTCGCTGATGGTCGGCGGGCGGGTGGGGGCGGGCATGACCGCGGAGCTCGGGACGATGAAGGTCACCGAGCAGATCGATGCCCTCCGCGCGCTGGCCACGAATCCGGTCCGCAAGCTGGTCGTGCCGCGCGTCCTGGCCACGACGCTGATGTTCCCGGTCCTCACCGTGGTGTCCTGCGCGCTCGGCATCCTCGGCGGGATGCTCATCGCCGTCGCCAACCTCAACCTGAGCGCGAACTTCTACCTCCGCAGCTGCATGGAGACCCTGAATTTCAACGACCTCGGGTCGGGAGTGGGCAAGACCTTCTTCTTCGGGTTCTCCACCGGTCTCATCGCCTGCTTCAACGGCCTCCGGACCACCGGCGGCGCCGACGGCGTCGGCCGCTCCACCACGATGACCGTCGTTACGGGCGCGATCACCGTATTGATCATGGACTTCTTCTTGACCAAGCTGTTCCTGTTCCTCTTCTGATGACCGAAACGATCACACAAGACCGCCGGGCGATGGACCGCGGCATGGACCGCAGGCAGCACACCCGCGATCCGTTCGTCGAGTTCGACGACGTGCACAAGGCCTACGGCCCGAAGATCGTGCTCCGCGGCGCGAGCCTCAAGGTCTACCGCGGCGAGGTCCTGGTGATCCTCGGCGGCTCGGGCAGCGGCAAGTCGGTCACCCTCCGGCACATGCTCGGCCTCGAGGCCCCCGACAGCGGCCGGGTCATCGTCGAGGAGGAGGACATCACCGATCTCCCCGAGGAGGAGCTCTACCGCGTGCGCAAGAAGTTCGGGATGCTCTTCCAGAGCGGCGCGCTCTTCGACTCCATGACCGTCTTCGAGAACGTCGCCTTCCCCCTGCGCGAGCACACCGACATGAGCGACGAGGAGATCACCCGCGCCGTGCGCGAGAAGCTCGAGCTGGTCAACCTCCCCAACACCGAGCACCTCATGCCCGTCGATCTGTCCGGCGGCATGCGCAAGCGCGTCGGCCTGGCCCGCTCGATCGTGCTCGACCCGAAAGTCATCCTCTACGACGAGCCCACCACCGGGCTCGATCCCATCACCGCCCAGACCATCAACGAGCTGATCGTCGACCTGCAGGCCAAGCTGAATGTGACCTCGGTCGTGGTCACTCACGACATCCACTCCGCGTTTTACGTCGGCGACCGCGTGGCCTTTTTGAGCCAGGGCGTCTTCGAGTGGGTGGGCTCGATGGACGAGGCCCGCGACTCCGATCATCCCAAACTCCGCGATTTCCTGAAGGCCAGCGCCGTGGTGGCGGCGCAGCCGACGAAGAGCTCCTGATATGCCTAAAACGACGAATGACAAATCGCTTCGCGTCGGCCTGCTGGTCGCCGGCGCCCTGGTCATCCTCATGGTCTTCCTCTTCTTCATCGGAGCGGAGCAGAAGATCTTCGCCCGCAAGAACGAGTACGCCGTGCGCCTGGAGAACGTGACCGGCCTGGCCCAGGGCAATCCCGTGAAGATGTCCGGCGTGACCATCGGCGTGATCCGCGACATCACCCTTCCGCGCGACCCCAAGCAGAAGAACGTGGAGATCGCCCTGATGGTCGACCGCAAGTTCGCCGAGCGCATCCGCGGCGACTCGCGCGTCCGCCTCAAGAAGCTCGGCCTCCTCACCGGCGACAGCTACATCGACGTCACCCCGGGCACGCCGCGCTTTCCCACGCTGGAGCCGGGCTCGATCATCCCCTCCCAGCGCCAGACCGACGTCGAGTCGATCATCTCCTCGGGTGAGGATCTGGTCGACAACTTCGTCCAGATCTCCTACTCCCTGAAGAACATTCTCGCCCGCGTGGATCGCGGCGAGGGCCTCCTCGGCGAGATGACCACTTCCCCCGAGACCAAGCAGCGCATCACCGACACGCTGCTGACCACGCTCAACAAGACCAACGCCGCCCTCGCCCACATGGAGAGCGGCCGCGGCGTCCTGGGCAAGCTCGTTTACGACGACAGGTACGCCGAAGAGTTGACCGGCTCCGTCAGCGGTGCGGCGAAGTCACTGCAGACCGTGGCCGTGAGCGTCCAGCGCGGCTTCGAGAGCAACGAAGGCATGCTCCCGGCCCTCTTGAACGACCCCGAGGGGAAGAAGCGCGTGTACGAGCTCGTCGACAACCTGCGCCTCACGTCGACGAACCTCGCCAACTTCAGTTCGACGCTGACCAAGGGCGAGGGCCTCCTACCCCGGCTCATGACCGACAAGCCCTACGGCGACGCCGCGCTGGCGGAGTTCTCCGGACTGGTGCGCCAGCTGAACGAGGTCGTGGCCAAGATCAACAACGGCCAGGGAACGGCCGGGAAGCTCGTCACCGATCCCACGGTCTACGAGTCGATCAACGACATCCTCATCGGCATCAACGAGTCGAAGCTCCTGCGCTGGCTGATTCGCAACCGCCAGCAGGCCGGCATCGAGAGGCGCGTCGACCAGGTCCAGCAGGCGCCGCCGCCCGCCCCGCCCGTCGCCCCCGCGCCGGCGGTGACGGAGACCATCGCGCCGCCGTCGACGGACACGATCGCGCCGCTCACCGACACCGCCCCGCCGCCGCCCGCGGAGGTGGAGCCCACCCCAGCGACCGACACCACCGCCAGCACCTCCACCCAGCCGCCTCCGCAATAGCGGCTTGGTATACCATCCGCCGCGCGTTCGGGCA
>JBIOTX010000111.1:0-18788 GCA_044866315.1 Thermoanaerobaculia bacterium
CCCCCCCCCCCCCCCCACTCCTACACCAGCTCCAGAATGTGCCCCAGCTTCTTCTTCTTCGCCTCGAGGTACTTCCTCGTGGTCTGGGACGGGGCGATCTCGAGGGGCACGCGCTCGACGATCTCCAACCCGAAGCCTTCGATGGCCACGTACTTGGCCGGGTTGTTGGTCATCAGGCGGATCTTGCGGACGCCGAGGTCGCGGAGGATCTGGGAGCCGGTGCCGTAGTCGCGGATGTCGGGGGCGAAGCCGAGCTTCGCGTTGGCCTCGATCGTATCCGCGCCCGCATCCTGCAGCTCGTAGGCGCGGAGCTTGTTGACCAGGCCGATGCCGCGCCCTTCCTGCAATAGATAGAGGATCACGCCCTTGCCTTCCTTCTCGATCAGGTCGAAGGCGCGGTCGAGCTGGTCGCCGCAGTCGCAGCGGCTGGAGTGGAAGACGTCGCCGGTCAGGCACGAGGAGTGGACGCGCACGAGGACCTCGTCGCTCTCGGCGATCTCGCCTTTGACCAGGGCCACATGCTCCTCGCCGGTGATGTCGCTCTTGTAGGCGTGTACGCGGAACTCGCCGCGGTCGGTCGGCAGCATCGGAGAAGCGAGGCAGTGCACGTGCTTCTCGTTCTGCATCCGGTACTTGATGATGTCGGCCACGGAGATGATCTTCAGGCCGTGGTGGATGGCGAACTCCTTGAGGTCCGGGAGGCGGGCCATGGTCCCGTCCTCGTTCATGATCTCGCAGATGACCGCGGCGGGCGACATGCCGGCGATGGCGGCGAGATCGATCGAGGCCTCGGTCTGGCCGGCGCGCTTGAGCGTGCCGCCCTTGCGCGCGCGCAGCGGGAAGACGTGACCGGGGCGGGCCAGGTCGTGCGGGCGGGTCCTCGGATCGATGGCCACGCGCACGGTCTCGGCGCGGTCGGCGGCGGAGATGCCGGTGGTCACCCGGCCGCGGGCCTCGATGGAGACGGTGAAGGCCGTCCCGAACGTGGCCGTGTTGTTCTCCACCATCAGCGGCAGGTCGAGCTCACTGCAGCGCTCCTCGGTGAGGGCCAGGCAGATCAGCCCGCGCCCGAAGCGAGCCATGAAGTTGATCACCTCGGGCGTGACCTTCTCCGCGGCGATGCACAGATCGCCCTCGTTCTCGCGGTCCTCGTCGTCGACGATGATCACGAACTGCCCGCGGCGATAGATCTCGGCTGCTTCCTGGACGGTGGCGAATGGCATTGGACGCTTGGATTGTACGTTAGTGGAGGGGGATTACGGGGCACGAGGGTTCGGGGGCACGAGGGGGTTTCCCTCCCCCGTGCCCTCGTGCCCCCGTGCCCTCAACCTACGGAATGATCTTGAACTTCTCACTCAAGTTATAACTGGTCTTCTTCACCGTATCGATCACCTTCACGTTAAAGGTGTAGTCGCCCGGCTCGAAGGAGGCCAGGGGGATGGCGTAGCCGATGCCGTAGTGGCCGGGGACGCCCTTCATGGGGATGGCCGGCATCTCGCGCAGCGGGAGGCCACGCTTGATGTCCTTGCCGGTGCTCTCCTTCCCCACCACCTCCATCTTCACCTGGATCTTCGGCGCGGGATCCGCCGGGATGGTCTGGACCGCGGGATCCGCCTGCGGCGGCACGGGCTCGGCCAGGCCGGGGTTGCGCAGCTCGAAGAAGTACCAGAGGTCGTCGGTCTTGCGGAAGGCCTTGTCCGCCTTCGGCACGACCTTCACGCCGCCGAAGGCGAACGGATCGGTGGCCTGCTGGGGCTCGGTGAGCGGATAGAGGTTGTTCGACAGGATCACCGACGAGACGGTGGAGGCGTCCTTGTCCAGGGCGCCGCTCAGCTCCATGTCCGTCGACGCCATGGCCAGGACCTTGCCGTTCTCGGCCAGGCCGAAGATGCCGCGGTGCTTGCCGCCCGGGAGGGTCAGCGACTTGTCGACGAAGTAGTCGGCCTTGGAGGCCACGAGCTTGGCCGGCTGCTCGAAGGCGAGCACGGGCTTGCCGCTCGCGTCCTCGACCACGCCGAAGAAGGTCAGGCTCTGCGCGGCGGTGAGGCCGGCGGAGCTGGGAACGTAGAGCGAGACGGGAACGAAGGTCTTGCCGTCGGCGGTGACGAACTCGCCCCAGGCCACGTGGACGTTCTTGTCGAACGGATTCTTCGCCGCACCCTTGAAGTTGGTGACCGCGGTCTGGAGAGCCTCGGTGGTCAGGGCGGTGACGACCGGCGCGGCCGCCACGGCGGGAGCGGCCGCCGGCGGGGCGGCAGCCTCGGGCGCCGCGGCAAACGTCGGCGCGACGGTCAGATTCGGCTGGGTGATGAAGCGCTCGATGGCGCGCTGCTGGGCGGCTGCGACGTCCACCGCGCCGCGCTCCATCTTGAAGTCGCGGTTGTTGAAGCGGTCGACGAAGGAGATCTTCGCGCGCGGAGTCTGGAACATCTGGGTCGACTCCTCGCCTTCGTAGATCCAGTTGATGGTCTCGCGCTCCGGCCGCGTGTCGCCGCCCGAGGCCGCGGGCGGGGCCGTGCCGCCGAGCACGGAGCCGGGCGTCAGCACCGACTCGCCGCGCGCCGCGCCGGACATCTCCAGGCGCTTCGGCAGGCCGAAGAAGAGGAGCATCTTCCCGCGGTCGGTCATGGCCCCCTTGCTGCCCCGCTCGTCGAAGTTCTTGTTCGCGTATTCGACCTTGGCGTCGAACTGCTCGCGGAACTCGTTGCGCGGCGTGGCCGGCGTCGGATCGCGGCGGGCCCAGAACAGATCGATGAAGGCCTTGGCCTCCTCATCGGTCTTGACCGCCTTCCACTTCGCGGTCTCGTCCTTGGTCATGAGGAAGGTCGCCGGCCCCTTCCCGAACTCCACGTGCTCCGGCGAGAGGGCGAATGCGGTCGCGGCGAATGCCGCCACGACCGCGAAGACAACGAACGTGCGCAATTTCATCGATGCTCCGTCGGCGAGTGGACCTACTGCACGAGCTTGAACGTGTCGCTCAGCGTGTAGTTGGTCTTGTTCACCATGTCGATGACCTTGACCGTGAACTTGTAGGTGCCCGGATCGAAGCCGTCGAGGGTGAGCGCGTTGCCGACGCCGTAGTGGCCCGGGACGCCCTTCATCTCGATGACCTCGACCTCGGTCGGCGGATTGGCCGCCTTCACCGGCTGGCCGTCGTCGGTCTTGCCGTCGACGTCGAGCTTGATCTGAATCTTCGGCTTGCCCAGCTCGTCGAGGCCCGGGTTGCGGAGCTCGAAGAAGTACCAGAGCTCATCGCTGCGGCGGAAGGTCTTGTCGGCCTTGGGCACGACCTTCACTCCGCCGAAGGCGAAGGGATCGTTGGCCTTCTGGGCCTCGGTGAGGGGGAACATGTTGTTCGCCAGGATGAGCGGCGAGATCGCCGACTCCTCCTTGTTTAGGGCGCCCTTCACTTCCATCGACGTGGAGATCATCGCCACCGGCTTGCCGCCGGCCGCGAGGCCGAAGACGCCGCGGTGCGTGCCGGCCGGGAGGGCCGGGAGGGACTTGTCGATGTAGTAGTCGTCCTTGCTGGCGCTCAGCTTGGCCGGCTCCTCGAACGCGGCGATGACCTTGCCGCTCGCGTCCTGGACCTCGCCGAAGAAGATGAGGTTCGACTGCGAGGCGAACGGCGCCGACTTCGGCACATAGAGCATCACCGGCACGAACGTCTCGCCGTTGGCGGTGACGAATTCGCCCCACGAGGCATAGAGCTGCTTGTCGTACGGATTGGCGGTGGCGCCGCGGAACTGGTCCACGGCCGTCTTCAGCGCCGGCGTGGCCAGCGCGATCGGAGCGGCAGCGGCGACGACCGGCGTGGCCGCAGCAACCGCGGGCGCGCTGGTGAAGGTCGGAGCCTTGGTCAGCTCGGGCTGGGTGATCGACGCGGCGATCACCTTGTTCTTCGCGGCGTTGATGTCGAAGGCGCCGCGGTCATAGGAGTACTCCTGGTTGGCATAGCGGTCGGCGAAGCGGAACTCCACCTTCGGAATGCCGAAGAGCTGCTTGGCGGCCTCGCCCTCGTAGTACCAGAGCTGCATCGAGCCGCCGGTCGACAGGCCGGCGCCGGTGGCCGAGCCCGGGAACGGATTGCCCCCGCCGACGGAGCTGGTGCCCATGCCCTGCACGGCGTTGCCCTGCTGGTTGGCGACCTTCGTCGGCGCGCCGAAGAGGATGATGAACATCCCGCGGTCGGTCAGGGAGCCCCTCGTGCCCTTCTTGCGCACCGGCGTGAACTTCTCGTCGGCGTACTTGATGCGGGACTCGATGTCCGCCTTGTACTCGTTCGCCGGGGTGGCCGGCGTCGGATCGCGACGGGCCCAGAACAGATCGATGAAGGCCTTGGCCTCCTCGTCGGTCTTGACCGCCTTCCACTTCGCCTCTTCCTCAACGGTGAAGAGGAAGTGAGCCGGACCCTTCCCCCAGTCCGCGTACTCCGGCGAGAGGGCAAAGGCATTCCCTGCGGCGATCGCAGCGAGCGCAACCGCAATGATCAACGTCCGAATTTTCATGGGTTCTCCCGGGAAAGAATTGGTGTGTTCGCTCCCCGAAAACAGGGCCGGGAGAGGGCTATTCCCCTCTCACTGCTGCTCGAAATTCTCCATCTCGTCGTACAGGCGGTCCATCTCGGCGTCGATCTCCTCCTGCTTGAGGATTCCCTTGCGAACCAGGAGCGTGGCCAGGCTGTGGAGCAGGATGCCGTTCTCGATGATCATCTGCTCGATCTGCTCGTCCTCGTCCTCGTAGTCCGCTCCGTCGTTCCGTTCGATGTCGTCCATGTTTCCTCCTGCTGCGCCCTGCGCTCTGCGCCCTGCGCCCTGCACCGTGTACCACTGGCCGCCGCCGACTGGCAACCCGTAAAATCCCCGCGCCATGAAACGAGCTCTGCTTGCTGTCCTCTTTGTCACACTCGCGTGTAGCCCGCGGGAGTCGAAAAACCCCGCCGCCCCGGCCCCGGACGCGTTCAAGGTCGGCCTGCTCACCCCCGGCTCGATCAACGACGGCGGCTGGAACGCCATCGCCTACGAGGGCCTGCAGCGCATCAAGAGCGAGCTCGGCGCGGAGGTCTCGCACCAGGAGACGAAAACCCCCGCGGAGATGGACGAGGGCCTGCGCTCGTACGGCGCGAAGGAGTTCGACCTCGTCTTCGGCCACGGCTTCGAGTACCTCGAGCCGGCCAAGAAGATCGGCGCCGGCTACCCGAAGACCAAGTACGTGACCACCTCCGGCAGCTCCGTGGCCGCGAACGTCGCCCCGATGCGCTTCAAGATCGAGGAAGCCACCTACCTCCTCGGCGTCATCGCCGCCCGCGAGTCGAAGACCGGCAAGGCCGGCCTGGTCGGCGGCAAGAACATCCCGTCCATCGCCTCGAGCTTCCTGGCCTTCAAGGCCGGCGCGCAGTCGGTGAACCCGAAGTTCGAGGTCAAGGAGATCTACACCGGCAACTTCGACGACCTCGGCGCGGCCAAGCTGGCCACCCTGTCGCTGATCAACGCCGGCGCCGACTACCTCTTCCACCAGGCCAACGAAGGCGGCCGCGGCGTGTTCCAGGCCTGCAGCGAGCGCAGGGTGCGCTGCTTCGGCGCGAACAAGAACCAGACCGAGCTCGCCCCCGACGTCATCGTCGCCTCGGCCGTCGTGGACATCCCCGTCGCCTACGTCGAGAGCGCGCGGCGCATCAAGAACGGCCAGTTCAAGCCGGAGATCCAGTACTTCGGCATGAACGACAACGTCATCCGCCTGGAGTGGAACGATGCGCTGAAGAAGGCGCTCTCGCCCGTCACGGTCGAAGAAGTGAACCGGCTGACGGAGCAGATCAAGAGCGGGGCGCTCAAACCGCCGGCGGGGTTCTAACGTGTGTCATCCCGAGCGTAGCGAGGGACCTGGGTGGGCGGGGCACGAGGCTCGATCTTTGCGCCCCGCCCGCCCAGGTCCCTCGCTCACGCTCGGGATGACACTTTGGCGATGATCCACTTCTCCCACATCACGAAGTCCTTCGGCGCCACGCGCGCCGTCGATGACGTGTCGCTGGAGATCCGCGGCGGGGAGATCGTCGCCGTGGTCGGCGAGAACGGTGCGGGCAAGACCACGCTCATGCGCATCGCCGCGGGCGAGCTGCCGGCGGACGGCGGCATGCTCGCAGTCGAAGGGCGCGTGGAGCTGGTGCATCAGCACTTCATGCTCGTGCCGGCGATGACCATCGCCGAGAACCTCGCCCTCCGCTCGCGCTTTCGCTTCGCCTCGCGGCGCGCGCTCGAGCGCGAGGCCCAGGACACGATCCGTGCGACGGGCATCGAGCTGCGGGACTCTTCGCGTCTCGTCGCCGATCTCTCCGTCGGCGAGAAGTCGAAGCTCGAGCTGATCAAGGCCATCGCCCGCCGCCCGGCCACGCTCATTCTCGACGAGCCGACATCCGTGCTCACGCCGCACGAGTCGGAGGAGCTGTTCCGGGTCATGCGCCGTCTCGCCGCCGAAGGGACGGCAGTCGTGTTCATCAGCCATAAGCTCCCGGAGGTGCTCGCCGTGGCGGAGCGGATCGTGGTGATGCGGCGCGGCCGAATCGTCGGCGAGAAGACCGCCGACACCAATGCCGAGGATCTCGCGCAGCTCATGGTGGAGCGCCGGCCGCCGGCCGGCCGTTCCGCCGCCGGCCCGGCGGCCGGCGAGATCATCGCCATCGTCGGCGTCGCCGGCAACGGCCAGACCGAGCTCGCCGCAAAACTGCGCGACGAGCTCAAAGAGGCCGGGCACATCCCCGAGGATCGCACGCGTGACGGCATCGTCGCGGAGATGACCATCGCCGAGAACCTGGCCCTGCGCGCGAAGCGCTGGCGCCCGCGCGAGGCCGCGCGCCACGCGGAGCGGATGATCGAGCTCTACTCGATCCGCGCCAGCGGCCCGCTGCAGCGCGCCGGCGATCTCTCCGGCGGGAACCAGCAGAAGGTCATCCTGGCCCGCGAGCTCGACCGCCGCCCGCGGGTCATCATCGCCGCGGAGCCGACGCGCGGGCTGGACATCGAGGCCACGCGCTTCGTGCACGACCAGCTCCGCGCCGCGGCGGACGCCGGGGCCGCGGTCACGCTCATCACCTCCGATCTCGACGAGGCCTTCGCCCTCGCCGATGCGATCCAGGTGATCTACCGCGGCATTCTCTCCGAGCGGATGACGCCGGAGGTCGCGTCCTCGCGCGTCGCCAACTTGATGGCGGGCGTGGGATGAGGCGCCTCGCCTTCGGCATCGCCGCGGCGGTCATGGCCATCGTGCTCCTGGCGATCTCCGGCGCCGCGTTTGGGCACTCCCCTCTCGAGCTGCTGACCATCCTCGTCACCGGCTCGATCGGCTCGCGCTTCGCGCTCGAGGCCACGCTGCTCAAGACCGTGCCGCTCCTGCTCACGGGTCTCTCCGTCGCCATCGCCTTCCGCGCCGGCGTGTGGAACATCGGCGCCGAGGGGCAGTTCATCGTGGGCGCGCTGGCGGGGCTCGTGGCCTCGCCCTTCGGCGTCGTCGCCTCGCTCCTCGCCTCCATGCTCGCCGGCGCCGCGTGGGCTTCGATCGCCACGGCCATGCGTCTCTGGCGCAACGCGCCGGAAGTGCTGACCACGATCCTGCTCAACTTCACCGCCATCCACCTCCTCGGCTGGTGCGTCAACGGTCCGCTGCGGGAGAGCGTCGGCCAGTATCCGCAGACCGATCTCGCCGCGGCCGCGCTGCCGGAGCACGGCGGACTCGCCGTCGCGCTCGCGGTGAGCGTCGCCGCGTGGTGGCTGCTCTATCGCACCGCCGAGGGGCTGCGCCTGCGCGCGACGGGCTTCAACCCGTTCGCGGCGCGCTGGGCGGGCGTGCGGGTGGGCGCGCAGATCGCGCGGGCCATGGCCGTCTCCGGCGCCGTCGCCGGACTGGCCGGCGGCATCGAGCTCCTCGCCGTCACCCATCGCCTCTTCGAGCGCTTCGCCTCCGGCTACGGCTACTCCGGCATCGCCGTGGCCCTGCTGGCGCAGCTCCACCCGTTGGCCATCGTCGCCTCCGCGGCCTTCTTCGCCATGCTCACCACCGGCGCGGGCGAGCTGCAGCGCACCGCCGACATCTCCTCCGCCGTGGCCACGTTCAGCCAGGCTGCGGTCATCCTCCTGCTCATCGTCTTCAGCCGCATCGAGGAGAAGCGATGGTCGACCTGATCCTCGCCGCGCTACCGCTGGCCATCGTGGCCTCCACGCCGCTGCTCCTGGCCGTGCAGGGCGAGCTGGTCGTCCAGCGCGCCGGCATCATCAACCTCGGCATCGAGGGGATGATGCTCGCCGCGGCCATGACCGCCGTGCTCGCGGCCCAGGCCACCAAGAGCGTGTTGATCGGCTTCGCCGGCGGGATCGTCGGCGCCGCGCTGATCGCGCTGCTCTTCGGCCTCTTCGCCATCGCCCTCAGGGCCGACCAGATCGTGACCGGCACGGCCATCAACCTCCTCGCCCTCGGCGCCACCGGCTTCGTCTACCGCGAGCTCCAGCAGGGCGCGATCTTCGTGCAGTTCGTCCCCCAGCTGCGCCACGACTTCGTCGTGCCGCTGGCGTGGGTCGTCATCCCTATCGCGCTCGCCGTTCTGTTGTGGGGCACGACTCTCGGCCTGAAGCTCCGCGCCTGCGGGGAGAACCCCGAGGCCGTCGCGGCGGCCGCGCACTCCGTCGCCCGTGCGCGCTGGATCGCCCTCGGCATCGAGGCATTGCTCGTCGGCGTCGCCGGCGCGTATCTGTCGCTCGCCCTCTCCAGCGGCTTCGCCGAGAACATGACCGCCGGCCGCGGCTTCATCGCCCTCTCGATCGTGATCTTCGGGCGCTGGAAGCTCAAAGGCGCGCTCCTCGGCACGGCCATCTTCGGCTTCGCCGCGGCGCTGCAGTACGCGCTGCAGGCGGCCTCGCGTGGGGTGCCGTACAACCTGCTCCTGGCCGTGCCGTACGTGGTGACGCTGCTCATCCTCTGCGGGGTGGCGGGGAAGGTGCGGGCGCCGGAGGCGTTAGGGCGGCGGGCGTGACGGGATGCGCGTCCGCACGCCGGTGCCCGTGAGCACGCCGATCGACGCCGGGAGGGCGACGCCCGCCGCGGCGGCGATGCGCCCGGCGGCCGCGAGACCGGTCTGCAGCGCCCCTTCCATGAATCCGAAGAACGGCGGCGAGACATGCTCGCCGGCGAAGAAGACCCGCCCGCCGATGCCCTGCTGCAGCCAGATCAGCACCGTCGTCACCTGTCCGGGCGCGGCGCAGGCGTAGCCGGTCCGGATGAAGTTCACGCCGGGCCAGTTCGCAAAGTCATGCTTCACTTTCATCGGCGCGTAGCCGGGGAGGAGCGTCTCAATCTTCGGATCGAAATAACGGTCCGTGGGCGAGGTCACCCGCGAGGCCCACGGCCCGCCGGCGAAGATCGTCAGGTCGATGCCCGTCGCCCCCATCTGGTTGTCGGTCCCCTCCCACAGCTGCCCGAGGGTATCGTCGACGCCGCTGGGAGCATTCCCGCGCGTGATCCAGTAGCGGAGCTCCGTCTCGGCCAGGTATTTCACGGCCGGACCGGTCTGGAGCTGGGGGATGGGAATCGGCCGGCCGCCCATGGTGATGCCCGACCAGACCGAGGGCGGAACGGCGATGATCGCGTAGTCGAAACGCGCCGTGCGCTGGCCGGTCACGATCTCCACTTCCCGGCCATTGGAGGAGATGTTCACCTGGGTCACGGCCTCGGAGCGGTGGATCGTCCCCGCCGGCGTGCCGCTGAGGAGGCGCGTGGACAGGCCCCGGGCCAGCGCCGCGTTGCCGTTCTCGCAGCGATAGACCTCGGTGTCCTCCCAGAAGTCGGCGCCGCCGCCTCCGGCGATCTGGGTGAGCACGGCCAGGAGACTCTGCTGCGACGCGGGAACAGCGTTGTCGTTGCCGAACTCGAACTCCAGCGCCGCCCGCTCCAGCGGATGACGCGCCGGCACGCTGTTGATCCAGGTCGCGAGCGGCGTCCGGTCGAGCGTTCCGGCGTTCGGCGCCAGCCAGGGGTTGTAATAATCGGTGATCGCGGCCGCCTGGCGGACGAGATCGGCCATGCGCACGTCGAGCGCCGCCTTCAGCTGATCGATCTCGGTCTGGTTGAGGCGCCGTCCGGCGAAGCGGATCGGCGAGGCCAGGCGCTCGCCCTCGAACTCGTCGTCCTCGGTGACGACGCTCAGGCCCAGCCCGAGGTCGAGCGCGGTCAGGAGCCAGAGCGGGTGATTGCTTCCGATCAGCTCCGCGCCGCGCTCAAGCAGCCGGTTGGTGATGAACGAGGAGGTCGTTTCGACCCGTCCGCCGACGTCCGCGCGGGCCTCGAAGAGCGTGACCGTGGCCCCGAAGTTCTGGGCGGCGCGCGCCGCCGCGAGACCGGCGAAGCCGCCGCCGATCACGGCGACGCGCAATGTCTCCGTGGGTCGCGTTCCCGCCGAGCGGGTGAGAAGGTTCAGCGGAAGGAATCCGGCGATGCGCGTGCGATGGGCGTTCGCGCGGCGCACGCGCTCGCTGCCGGAGAGGCGCCGGCTGAACCGGCGATGGAGGCGCCGATAGAACGATCGCATGAGGCCATGAGTATTATCGCCCCCACGGCCCCAGCGCGTCCCACACCGACGTCGTCTTAGACGTCGTGGAGCGCTGCCGCGGCGCCGAGGCAATCGCCGCCGCGATCTGCGGCGCGAGTCCCGCCACGTGCGGTTTCAGCGTCTCCTCGTGTTCGGCGATGAAGCGCGTGCTGACCAGGCCCTCACGGAAGGCCGGGTGGGTGATCACCCGGCGGAGCCAGGAGACGTTTGTCTTCGTGCCGAGGATGACGTAGTCGCGCAGGGCGCGGGCGAGGCGGTCGATGCAGGCGTTGCGGTCCTCGGCGAAGCAGATCAGCTTGGACAGCATGGGGTCGAAGCGCAGGCCGGTCTCGCTGCCGCGCATGACGCCGGCGTCGACGCGCACGCCCGGTCCGCTCGGCTCGACGTACGCGCCGATGGTCCCGCTCTGGGGCAGGAACCGATCGTCCGGGTCCTCGGCGTAGACGCGCACCTCGATGGCGTGGCCGCGCTGGCGGAGGTCGCCGAACGGGAGCGGCTTCCCCGCGGCGACGTCGAGTTGCGCGCGCACGAGATCCACGCCGGTCACGAGCTCGGTCACCGGGTGCTCGACCTGGAGGCGCGTGTTCATCTCCAGGAAATAGAACTCCCCTTCCGGGGTGACGATGAACTCGACCGTGCCGGCGTTGCGGTAGTCGACGCCGCGCGCGGCGGCGACGGCGGCTTTGGCCATCCGCTGCCGCAGCTCGTCGGTGTAGCGCGGCGCGGGGGTCTCCTCGACCACCTTCTGATGCCGCCGCTGGATGGAGCAGTCGCGCTCGAACAGATGCACGACGTTGCCTTCGCTGTCTCCGAAGATCTGGAACTCGACGTGCCGCGGCTCTTCGATGTAGCGCTCGAGGATCAGCCGGTCGTCGCCGAAGGCCTTGGTGGCCTCGCGCTGCGCGGACTCGATGGCCGCGCGCAGCTCGCCCGCGGCGCGGACGATCTTCATCCCTTTCCCGCCCCCGCCCGCCGAGGCCTTCACCAGCAGCGGGAAGCCGACGCGCTCGGCCTCGCGCACGAGCTTCTGGGGCGACTGGTCGTCGCCGTCGTAGCCGGGAACGACCGGCACGCCGTTCGCCGTCATCAGCTGCCGCGCGTCGGCCTTCGAGCCCATGGCCGCGATCGACGACGCCTTCGGCCCGACGAAGACGATGCCCGCGTCCTCGCAGGCCGCGGCCAGCTCCGCGCGCTCGGAGAGAAAGCCGTAGCCGGGATGCAGCGCGTCGGCGCCCGCGGCGCGCGCGGCGTCGATCACGCGGTTGACGTCGAGATACGAGGGGCCGAGGGAGACCACCTCGTCGAAGAAGCGACGGGTGAAGCGGACGTCGTCGCCGTCGGCATGGGCGAGCACGGAGACGATGCCCATCTCCCGGCAGGCCCGGGCGATGCGCACGGCGATCTCGCCGCGGTTGGGGACGATCAGTTTCTGGAGACCCACGACGCCAGTCCTTTGTCGAGAAATGCCCGCATCCCCTCCTGCCCCTCCTCGGAGGTGCGCCGCTCGGCGATGGCCTCGATGGTGTAGGAAATCGCGTCGGCCAGCTCGTGCGAGGCCACGTGGGCGATGAGTTTCTTGCATGCCCGCACGGCCTCGGGGCCGGAGGTCTTGAGCTGGGTCACGGTCTCGTAGACCGCGGCGTCGAGCTGCTCGATGGTGTCGACGACGCGATGCACGAGCCCGATGCGCAGCGCGCGCTCGGCCTCGAAGCGCTCGCCGGTGAGGAACAGCGCCCGGGCGTGGGTCTGGCCGATCTTGGCGATGACGTACGGCGAGATCACCGCCGGCAGGATCCCGAGCTTGACCTCGGAGAGCCCGAACTTCGCGTCGCTCATGGCGATGGCCACGTCGCAGACGGCGACGAGCCCCACCCCGCCGCCGATGGCCGCGCCCTGGATGCGCCCGACCAGCGGCACCGGGCACTCGTCCATGACGGCGAACATCTTCGCCAGCTGGGCCGAGTCGCGGACGTTCTCGTCGCGCGTGTACGAGACCATGCGCGACATCCAGTTCAGGTCCGCGCCGGCGCAGAAGTTCCTGCCCGTGCCTTTCAGCACGACCGCGCGCGTGGCATCGACGTCGATGCTGGAGAACAGATCGATCGCCTCGGCGATCAGCTCGTCGTTGAAGGCGTTGTGGACGTCGGGCCGGTTCAGGGTGACGTTGAGGACGCCGTCCGCGGGCTCGACCAGGAGAGTCTTGTAGGCCATGGCGGCGTCATTCTATGCAAACGAAAACGCCGCCTCGCGGCGGCGTTTTCGGCTAGTGGCGCACTCCGCGCCGTCTCGGTCCGCTCGGCTGCTGGAACTGCGGGGTGAAGGTGTACGTCGGGTTGAGGCCCGGCGCGGCGGTCGCCTCCACCTTCACCGTCACCGTTCCCACGCCACCGGTTGCGGTGAGCATGGCCGTCGAGTTCGCGGCCACGTCGAGCACCTGCGTCGCGGCGCCGCTGAGGGTGAAGCGCAACGGCGTGTCGCCGGTGGTGATGTTCACCGTGATCGTGCCGGCCGTGGCCTGGAAGAACTTGAAGAAGTCGACGTCGCCGGCGGTGCAGATCGCCGCGCCGACGCTCTGGTTCGGCACGAGGTTGCCGTACGCGCCGGCCTCGGTGTCGTTGCCTTCCGTCAGGTCCTTGCACACTGCCCCGGCGATCGCGTTCGAGATCAGCACCGCCTGCTGCGGTCCCTCGGTCACGCTCGTGCCGGTGACGACGACGCGGTAGACACCCGCGGCGTTGGCGATCTCCACCACCTCCGTGTTGTCGATGGTGTTCACGCCGGTCGTGGCGTTGGCGTTGAAGTCGTCCTTGTTCAGCACGTACGGCAGGACCGTCGCGCCGGTGGGGGTGATGATCTTCACGTCCAGGTCATTGACCAGGGCTTTCGCAGCGATGTCGGGACGGCCCGGCAGATACGGAATGGCCGGATCGGCCCAGCTCAGGAGCACGCGCATCTTCTGCCCGGCGGTGGCGGTGACGGGGATCTCGAACGACTGGCCCTGCGAGACGGTGAGGTTGCGGATGGCCTTTCCCTGATTGGCGTCGGCGATGATCAGGTCCGCCGAGCTCTTCGCGTTCACCATGCCGAACCCGTACGTGTAGTCGGGACCCGGGTTGCCGATGTCCTCCGCCCCAGCGATGAGGACGGCCTTGAGCTGCGCGGGCGTGGGCCCGCTGCCGAAGGTTTTCTTCCACTGCTCGGTCATGAGCGCGGCGATGCCCGCCACCGCGGGTGAGGCCATCGACGTCCCCTGCAGCGAGGCGTACGCGTTCGTCGGAACGGTCGAGAGCACGCCCGTGCCACGGGCCACGACGTCCGGCTTCACCCGGCCGTCCTTGGCCGGACCGCGCGAGGAGAAGCTGGCGATGACCTTGCTCTCGTTGGGCGGCGTGCCGAGGACCGAGACCGCGCCGACGGTGATGGAGTTCTTGCCGGCGGCGGTCACGCCGACGGTGTCGAACGGATTTTGCGGATGGTGGCGCACGGTCTCGCATCCGCCGGTGCAGGACGTCGGGCAGTCGCTGCCGCTGCCGTTCATCGAGTAGCAGAAGAGCTTGTCCGTGATCGTGTCGAGGTCGTCGTCGACGTGGCGGTGCGGAGCGAACTCGGGGAACGACGGCCCGATGGCGTCGTTGCCGGCGGAATGGACGAAGAGAACCTGTTTGTCGATGGAGATCTCGTCGATCGGCGCGGCCAGGGTGAGGTCGTACGCGCCCCAGTACTCGTCGAAGTCGTTCCAGACCGGGTAGTCCTCGAACGTCCAGCCGAGGACGTAGCCCCAGGAGTTGTTGTCGACGGTGATGCCCAGGGGGGCGAGCTTCTGGTCCTTGTCCACCAGCCAGTCGTTCGTGCAGGTGTTGCTGCCGGTGCGGACGCAGAACTGGTAGATCTTCGCGGCCGGGGCCATGCCCTTGGCGTCGGGACGCAGGCCCGCGGCGCCGATGGTGCCGGCCACGTGCGTGGCGTGCATGTTGTCGCTGCCCGCGCCGCCGGTGGCGAAGACGGTGAAGCGGTCGCCGAACTCGACGTGGTTGGCCTGCGCCGAGCCGAGCTCGAAGAGCGACACGGTGACGCCGGCGCCGCTGAGGTTGTACGGCGCCGCGTAGACCTCGGGGACGTGCGACGCGGCCGCGGAGCGCGCGTTGTCGGTCTCGACCTTGAAGCGGATCGGCCCGAGGACGGCGAACACCCGCTCGTCGGACGCCAGCGCGGTCAGCATCGACGGCGCGATCCTGGCGGTGATCCGGTTCAGCGGGCCGTAGTAGAGGGAGAGCGGATCGGCCAGCGCGCCGCCGGCGGACATCAGCGCCGAGCGGGCGTCGTCGAACGGCACGTCCTCATGGAAGAGGACGTTCACCTCGGCGTACGGGAGGCCGCGCGCCGCCTCGCGCCAGGCGGAGCGGTCGATCTTGTCCTCGGCCGCGATCGGCTGGAGGGCCTGCACGCGGGCATCGGCGGCGACGACGCCGTCGGCCACGCGGGCCAGATACTCGTTGCCGCGCAGCACGTGGCGGACGACGATGCCCTGCGCGGCCAGCTCGGCGCGGTCTTCCGGAGTCAGAGGTCCGGAGGCCTGGAGGATCATGTGCCGGCCGGGACCGCGAAACTCGCGGGTCGAGGGGTCGGCGAAGATCGGAGTGGCGGCGAGAACTGCGATCAGCAGAAAGGGCAGGCGGCGCATGGCAGTTATTTTACGTTCCTCGATTGCGATTCGTACTGTCACGGAGTGGTGCCCGAGGCCGGACTCGAACCGGCACGACCTTGCGATCGGAGGTTTTTGAGACCTCTGCGTCTACCGTTCCGCCACTCGGGCTGTTGGAGCGGCGGGCTCTCAGCCCGCCGTTCTGATCTCCGGCGGGCTAAGAGCCCGCCGCTACATGTTCCTGCCAGCGGCGAGCACAGCCGTGCAGCTCGTCGTCGGTCAGAATGCGATTCGTCGATTTCGCCAGCTGGAAAATCTCCTTCGCCAGCGTCTCGTCCTGCGGGTAATCGTGCGACGCCAGCCAGTAGATCACGTTGGAGAGGCCGCACATCGGACCCACCTCGATGACCTGCCGAAGGCCGAACATTCCCGCCGGAACGCCCGAGTAAACGCGATCGGCCAGCCAGTCGCTTCCCTTGCTCTTGGCTTTGATGATCGCCGCCGCGTGGACGCCCGTCCCGGTGCGGAAGGCGTCCCGGCCGAAGACCGGGTAGCGGTCGTCGAGCGGCACGTTCGTCACCTTGGAGACGAACTTCACGTACTCCGGCAGCGCGGTCAGATCGTTGTCGATCCAGCCCATCAGCTTGAGGTTCACCATCAGGAGGTCCATCGGCGCGTTCCCCACGCGCTCGCCGATCCCCCCCGCCGAGCCATGCACACGGTCTGCCCCCGCCTCCAGCGCGGCGATGCAGTTGATGATGCCGAGGCCGCGGTCCTGGTGCCCGTGCCAGTCGACCTTCACGTTCGGGTTCAGCCGGTCGACCAGCTTGCGGACGAAGCGGACCACGTTGCGCGCGCCCCATGGCGTCGAGTGGCCAACCGTGTCCGCGATGCAGATGCGCGCTGCGCCCGCGTCGATCGCCGCCGCGTACAGCTTCTCGATCGCCTCCGGCTTGGCCCGGGTCGTGTCCTCGGTCACGTACATGACCGGGATGCCCTGGCTCACCGCGAACCGGACGGCCTTGGAGGACTGCTCGATGATCCAGTCGAGGTCCCACTCCTCGGCGAACTGCCGGATCGGCGACGAGCCGATGAACAGGTCCGCCTCGATCGGAATCCCCACCCGCTCCGAGATCTCCACGATCGGCTTGATGTCGTTCTCGTGCGTCCGCCCCGCCGCGCTCGGGTAGACCGAGAGCTTCTGCTCCACGATCTCCCGCGCCAGCCGCTCCACCGTCTTCTGCACGTGCGGCCCGGCTCCGGGCAACCCGATGTCGGCGTTGTCGATGCCGATGGCGTGCATGTAATGAAGGATGCGCAGCTTGTCCTCGATGGAGGGATCGGTGACGGAGGGCGACTGGAGCCCGTCGCGCAGGGTCTCGTCGTCGAACTCGACCCGGCGCGGCGGCCTCGGCGGCTGCTCGCCCTGGGTGTTCCAGTCGTAGATGAGGTGTTCGAGGTCGTCCATCGGTCTTCAGTCTACAGGCACACGCACCGCTGAATTCCGGTAGCCAGTAGCCAGTTCCCAGTTGCCAGTCTGGCTACCGGCAACTGGCTACTGGCAACGTCGCGTCAGCGACCTTGAAAATTCGCCGCCCGCTTCTCCAAGAACGCCGCCATCCCCTCTTTCATGTCCTCCGTTGACGCGAGCAGGCCGAAGAGGGTGGCCTCCAGGAACTGCCCCTCCTCGAACGGCATCTCGCTGCCGCTCATCACCGCCTCGATCGCCGCACGCACGGCGAGCGGCCCGCGGGCCATGATCTTGCGCGCGAGCTCCTCGCAGACGGGCATGAGCTGGTCGGCGGGGACGACGCGGTTGACCAGGCCGATGCGCTCGGCGTCGGCGGCGCCGATGCGGTCGCCGGTGAGGATCAGCTCGAGGGCCTTCCCCTTGCCGAGGAGGCGGGCCATGCGCTGGGTGCCGCCGTACCCGGGGATGATGCCGAGGGTCACCTCGGGGAGGCCGAGTTGGGCCTTCTCCGAGGCGATACGGATGTGGCAGGCCAGGGCCAGCTCGCAGCCGCCGCCGAGGGCGAAGCCGTTGATCGCGGCGATGACCGGCTTCGGGCAGCGCTCGATGGACGAGAACACGCGCTGGCCGCGCTCGGCGACCTGCTTGCCGGTGATCGGCGTCATCTGGGCCAGCTCGTTGATGTCCGCGCCGGCCACGAAGGCCTTCTCGCCCGCGCCGGTGAGGATGATGCACTTCACCGAGTCGTCGTCACGTGCGTCATTGAACGTCCTTCGCAGCTCGTCCACGGTCTGCGCGTTCAGGGCGTTGAGCACCTTCGGGCGGTCGACGGTGACGACCAGCAGGCCGTCGCGGTTTTCGGTTTTGACGTTCTCCATGGCTATTTCCGGTCCATCGGCACGGGCTTCTCGCCCGAATAGTCATAGAAGCCCGCGCCGGTCTTGCGGCCGTAGCGGCCGGCCAGGACCATGCGCCGCAAGAGCGGCGGCGAGGCGAAGCGCTTCTCCTGGTACTCCTCGTACATCACGTGGGTGATGTAGTAGGTGGTGTCGAGACCGACGAAGTCGAGGAGCTGGAACGGTCCCATCGGGTAGTTGCAGCCGAGGACCATGGCCTTGTCGATGTCCTCGATCGAGCCGACGCCCTCCTCGTACGCGCGGATGGCGTCGAGGATGTACGGGACGAGCAGGCGGTTGACGATGAAGCCGGAGTTGTCGCGGCAGGAGACCGCCTCCTTGCCGAGACTCTTCGCGAACGCGTAGGCGGTGTCGAAGGTCTCGTCGGTGGTGAGGATCGTGCGCACGACCTCGACGAGCTTCATCAGCGGCACGGGGTTGAAGAAATGCAGGCCGACGAACTGCTTCGGCCGGGCGGTGGCCATGGACAGCTCGGTGATGGTCAGCGAGGACGTGTTCGAGGCGAAGATCGCCTCCGGCTTCACGATCCTGTCCAGCTCCGCGTAGGTATCCTTCTTGAGCTGGGCGTTCTCGATGATGGCCTCGATGACGATGTCGCAGTCGGCGAGGTCCTGGAGGCCGGTCGTGCCTTTGAGGCGGCCCATGCAGGCGTCCATGTCCGCCTGCTGCATCTTCCCCTTCTCCACGAACTTGCCGAGGGACTTCTGGATCCCGCCGAGGCCCTTGTCGAGGAACTTCTGCTCCACCTCGCGAACGACCACGTCGTATCCGGCCTGGGCCGCGACCTGTGCGATGCCCGAGCCCATGAGGCCGCAGCCGAGCACGCCCACTTTTTTGATTGGCATGTTGACTCCTTCAGAAATGGCGGGCGCATTCTAGCCGCAAGCCGTGAAACGTTTTTCCGATTTCGCGCACTACATGACATGAACGGGATGCGAGTCATGAGCAAGATCATCAGAGGAGTCTGGCGCCTTGGCGAAGAGACGATCGTGGTCGGCGACGACGCGCTCCTGATCGGCTCGCGGCGTTTCGGCTGCGAGCGGGACGGTGAGCGGCTGTACATCTCCCCCGACCAGGCGGAGATCGTCGTGCCGTACCGCTGCGACGGGGACACGCTGCATCTCGACGTCGACGGCGTCGTGTCGGTGTGGTCGCGGGTCGTGGACGTGT
>JBIOTX010000112.1:0-8292 GCA_044866315.1 Thermoanaerobaculia bacterium
GTAAGCGGAGTCCGACAGCTTGCGGCGACAGAGGTGACGGAAATCGTGTGAGGCTTCCCAGTACGAGTAGGCAGGGGGATCGGGGATCAGCGCATCAGACATCCCCGTGAGGATACAGGGCGCCCTACTTCTCCACGATGTCCTTCTTGAGGCCCGACACCGCCGTGAGCACTTCGTTCTTCTCCGCGGCCGGGACCTTGAACTTGTCCAGGGTCTGCGTCAGCAGGACCACGGCCTGGTTCCAGTCCGCTTCGGTGACGCCGAGGCCCTTGTGCGAGGTCTTCATGTCCCGGCCCATGTAGACGCACGGCCCGCCGGTGGCGACGCAGAGGAAGTCGACGATGTGCTGGCGGATCTTCTTCACCGAGTCCTCGCTGTGGCCGGGGAAGAACCGTCCGAGCTGCTTGTCCGTGGCCAGGCGGGTGAGGAAGTCGTCCGTCACCGCGGCCAGCGCGTCGTACCCGCCGAGGCGCTGATAGAGCGACTTCGGCTGGGTCGTCTCGTGGGCGAGAGCGGAGAGGGCAAAAAGAACCACGCAGGCGAGTGCCAGGGCTTTCTTCATGAGGCGTCCTCCTTGTTTCGGGGGAGGTACGGAGCGGAAGAAGCGGGCGGATTGTCGGAAAACCTTTGGAGTGCGGCAGCATCGCTGCCGCTTTGATAGCGGCGGCATTGCCGCCGCACTCCAAAATCACGGAGCCGCGAGCAGCGGATAGGGATTGATCGCCCCTCCCTGAAATCGATAGATCCCGTAGTGCAGGTGCGGGGGCGTGCCGCGCGCGTTGCCGGAGGTGCCGACGTAGCCGAGGACCGTGCCGGGGGCGACGACGTCGCCGGGGCGGACGGCGCTGAAGCGGTCGAGGTGCGCGTAATAGTGCCACTGCCCTCCAGGGCCGAGGACCCACACGATGCGGCCGCCGAGTTGGTTGTGGCCGACCGTCGTGGCGATGCCGGGGGTGGCGCTGACGACGGCGCGGCCGCGTGGGGCGAAGATGTCGATTCCGCGATGGCGGCGGCCGCCCGGGCGCGGCGCGTCCCAGCTGTCGCGCAGTTGGGCGGGGCGCACGCCGGCGACGGGAACGGGCAGGCGTTGCGGCGCGTCGCTCGCGATCAGGCGCAGCGCGAGGATCGGATGGGCGTAGAGGCCGCCCGCGCTTCGCAGGGCGAGAGCGAGAGCGGACAGGGCGAGGACGGCGATGAGAAGCAGCAGCAGGAGAACGGATTGACGGCGCCGCAATTACCGCTGCTCCCTCCGCCCCATCATGTCGAATCCCACCGCCGCCACGAGCACCGCCCCCTTGATGATGTACTGCGTGGCGTTTTCCACGCTCACCAGGGACATGCCGTTGTCGAGGCTAGCCATGATCAGCGCGCCCAGGAGCGCGCCCCACACCGTCCCCCGCCCGCCCATCAGGCTCGTGCCGCCGATGACGCAGGCGGCGATGGCGTCGAGCTCCATGAGGCCGCCGGCGTCGGGCGAGGCGCTGCCGACGCGGCCGGTGTGGAGCAGCGCGGCCAGGCCGACCAGCGCGCCGAGGAGGGTGAACGCGCCCAGGATGTACCGGCTGGAGTTGATGCCGGAGAGGCGCGCGGCGTCGGGGTTGCTGCCGATGGCGTACAGGTAGCGGCCGAACGTCGTCCGCTGGGTGAGGAACGCGCCGGCGGTGGCCACGGCCAGGAGCACGATCACCGGGATGGGGATGCCGCCCTGCGCGTTCATCAGGAAGACGAATCCGGCGATGAGCGCGGCCGGCACGAGGATGCGCGCCGCGACGGACGCCGGTCCCCACACGGGCAGGCCGTGGATGCGGCGGGCGCGGTTGCGCCTCACGGTGATCCACGCCAGCAACGCCACGGCGAGCACGGCCAGGGCAATGCCCGCGGGCGGCGCGAGCAGCGACACCCCGAGGGAGCGGAAGACCGGATGGCGCACGGGGATCGTCTCCCCTTTGCTCAGATAGAGGATCACCCCGCGCCAGGTGAGGAGACCGCCGAGGGTGACGATGAACGAGGGGATGCTCAGCCAGGCCACGAGACTCCCCTGCAGCGCGCCGATGACCACGCCGATCACGATCGCCGCGGCGAGCGACGGCGCGAGTCCCCATCCCTGGGTCATGGCGGCGATGCCGCCGGCGAGGCCGACCACCGAGCCGACCGACAGGTCGATCTGCCGGGCCACGATCACCAGCAGCATGCCCACGGCCAGGATGCCGGTGACGGACATCTGCTTGAGCAGGTTGGCCAGGTTCACCGGGTGCAGGAAAAGACCGTAGGGATAGATCTCGCTCACCGTCAGCCACTGGAACAGCAGCCAGATCGCGACGAGGGCGAAGACGAGGGCGTACGCGCGCAACGCGGTGCCGGAGAGTCTCATGCCGCGGTGACCGCCTCTCCCATGGCCGCGCTCATGACCGCCTCCGCGCTCGCCTCGGCGCGGGTGAAGCGCCCGGTCACGCGTCCCTCGTGCAGGACGACGATGCGGTCCGACAACGCCAGCACCTCGGGCAGCTCCGAGGAGACGAGCACGATGGCCAGGCCCGCGGCGGCGAGGGCGTTGATCTGGACGTAGATCTCCTGCTTCGCGCCGACGTCGATGCCGCGCGTCGGCTCGTCGAGGAAGAGCACCTTCGGCCCGGTGAGCAGCCACTTCGCCAGCACGGCCTTTTGCTGATTGCCGCCCGAGAGCGTCTCCACGCGCACGCTCACCGACGGCGCCTTGATGCGCAGCTCCCTCACCGCCCGCTCGCCCGCCGCGGTCTCGGCGTCGTCGTCCGTCAGAAGTCCGCGCAGCGAGGCCAGGGTCATGTTGTGCAAGAGGCTCTGATCGAGGAGCAGTCCGAAGCGCTTGCGATCCTCGGTCACGAAGCCGATCCCCTCGCGCAATGCGTCCCACGGATGGCGCACGCGCACGGCCTTCCCGGCGACGAAGACCTCGCCGCCGCGCCTGCCCGGATGGGCGCCGAAGAGGGCCATGAGCAGATCGCTGCGACCCGCACCGACGAGGCCGGCGATGCCGAGGACTTCGCCGCGGCGCACACTGATCGTGACGTCGTCGACGAGCAGCTTCCCGCGCACGTTCGGGTCTTCCACCGTCACGCCGCGGGCCTCGAACACGACCTCTCCGGGCGCGCGCTCCACCTCGGGGAACACATCCCCCACCTCCCGCCCGACCATCCGGGCGATCACGCGCGGCTTGTCCAGCTCGCGCGCGGCCGCGGTGCCGACGCTCCGGCCGTCGCGCAGGACGGTGATGCGGTTCGCCAGGCGAAAGACCTCGTCGAGCTTGTGGGAGATGTAGACGATGCCCGCGCCCTTTGCGCGCAGCCGCTCCAGGATGCCGAAGAGGATCTCCGCCTCGCTCTCGGTCAGCGCCGCGGTCGGCTCGTCGAGGACCAGGATGCGCGCGTCGCGGGAGAGGGCCTTGGCGATCTCCACGAGGTGCTGCTGGCCGATGCCGAGGTGGCCGACCGGGAGGTGCGGCTCCATGGTGAGGTGCAGCGCCTCGAGCACGCCTCGGGCGCGGCTGAAGAGCTCCTCGGAGCGAATGACGCCGAGAGAGCGCGGCTCGCGGCCGAGGAAGATGTTCTCGGCGATGGAGAGCTCGCGGACCAGGGAGAGCTCCTGGTGCACCACGGCGATGCCGGCGCGCTCGGCGTCGGCGACGCGCGCGAAGCGGCGCGGCTCGCCGTCCACGACGACGTCGCCCTCGTACGTCGGGTGCGGGTAGACGCCGGCCAGGATCTTCATCAGCGTCGACTTGCCCGCGCCGTTCTCGCCGACCAGGGCGTGGATCTCCCCGGCCTGGAGATCGAACGAGACCTCGTCCAGCGCGCGCACGCCCGGAAAGGACTTGGAGATCTGGCGCATCTCCAGCAGGGTCATGGATAGATGTCTTCGCGCTTGTGGTAGCCGTCCTTGATGATCGTGGCGTCGAGGTTGGCCTTGTCAACGGCCATGGGCGGATGGAGGATGGCCGGCACGTCGATCTTGCCGTTGTTGATGCGGTCGGGCGCGTCGACCGGCTGCTTGCGGGCGAGCTTGATCGCCGCGTCCACCGCGCTGTAGGCCAGCGGCTGGATCTGCTTGTAGACGGTCATGGTCTGCGTGCCGCGGGCGATGCGCTGCACGGCGTCCTTCTGCGCGTCCTGGCCGGTGACCAGGACTTTCCCGGCCAGGCCGACTGCCTCCAGCGCGGACACCGCGCCGCCGGCGGTGCCGTCGTTCGAGGCCACCACGGCCTGGATGTTCCTCCCGGTCCGCGTCAGCGCATCCTCGGTGATGCGCAGGGCCTCGTCCGCGCGCCACTCCTTGGCGAACTGGGAGGAGATGATCTTCACGTCGCCGCGATCGACGGCCGGCTGGAGGATCTTCATCTGCCCGCGGCGCAGGAGGATGGCGTTGTAGTCGGTCGGCGAGCCGCCGATGAGCACGTAGTTGCCTTTCGGTACGTGTTTGAGCGCGTACTCGGCCTGCATCTCCCCCATCTTCTCGACCTGGTGGGAGATGTAGAGATCGACGTCGCAATTGCGGATCAGGCGGTCGTAGGCGATGACCGGCACGCCGCGGCGATGCGCGGCCTCGACGATCGACGCGGCGATCTCGCCGTTGTGCGGAGCGACGATGAGCACGTCCACGCCCTTGATGAGCATGTTGTCGGCCTGCTTGGTCTGCACGGCGTCGTCGCCGTTGGCCACCTGCACGTCGAGGACGGCCCCGACCTCGCGGGCGCGCTGTTCGACCAGGGCCTTGTCGCGCTGCCAGCGCTCCTCCTTGAGCGTGTCCATGGAGAAGCCGATGCGAACCGGCCGCTCGCCGGCGGCCGTGGCCGTGGTATCCGCGGCGGGCGTCTCCTTGGGCGCGTTGACGCAGGCGGCGAAAAGAAGGGCAAGGGCGACGCTAATAGATGTCTTCACGTTTGTGATACCCATCCTTGATCACCGTCGCATCGATGTTCGTTTTGTCCACCGCAACCGAGTCGTACAGGATCGACGGCACGTCGATCTTACCGTTGTTGATCTTGTGCGGCGCGGTCACCGGCTGTTTCCGGGCCAGCTTCACGGCCACGTCGACGGCCCCGAAGGCCAGCGGCTCGATGGGCGTGTAGATGGTCATGGTCTGCTTGCCGGCGATGATGCGCTGCAGGGCGTCCTTCTGGGCGTCGAGGCCGGTGACGAGCACCTTGCCGGCGATCCGCGCCGCCTCGAGCGCGGACACGGCCCCGCCGGCCGTACCGTCGTTCGAGGCCACGATGGCATCGATCCGGTTTCCCGTCCGCGTCAGCGCATCCTCGGTGATGCGCAGGGCCTCGTCGGCCCTCCAGTCCTTGGCGAACTGGGAGGAGATGATCTTGACGTCCCCGCGATCGATGGCGGCCTTGAGCACGCGCATTTGTCCGTCGCGCAGGATGATGGCGTTGTAGTCCGTCGGCGCACCGCCGATCAGCACGTAGTTGCCCTTCGGCACGCGCTCGAGGGCATAGCGGGCCTGCATCTCCCCGATCTTCTCCTGCTCGTGGGCCACATGCAGGTCGACGTCGGCGTTGCGGATCATCCGGTCGTAGGCGATCACCGGCACGCCGCGGCGATGGGCGGCCTCGACGATCGACGCTGCGATCTCGCCGTTGTGCGGGGCCACGATCAGCACGTCCACGCCCTTGATGAGCATGTTGTCGCACTGCTTGGTCTGCACGGCGTCGTCGCCGTTGGCCACCTGCACGTCCAGCACCGCGCCCAGCTCCCGGGCGCGCTTCTCGACCAGGGCCTTGTCGCGCTGCCAGCGCTCCTCCTTCAGCGTGTCCATGGAGAAGCCGATGCGCACCGGGCGGTCGCCGGCGGCCGGCGTCTCATGCGGGGCGTTCACGCACCCCAGAGCGACGAGCAGTGCGAGCAGAAAAATCGGTTTAGTACGCATGATTCCGTGCGTTTTACCAAACAATGGTGATACCGTCTACGGCGATGATGAATCGAGTGCTGCTCGCGATTCTCTCCTTCGCTTTGCTGTCCGCTCAGGCGCCCGTTCATCCCGAAGTCTGGCCCTCTCTTCCCAACCCCGTTCCGCGCGACGCGGCGCTCGAGCGGCGCGTCGATGCGCTCCTCCGGAAGATGTCCCTGGAGGAGAAGGCGGGACAGGTCATCCAGGCCAGCATCACCTCCGTCAAGCCGGAGGACATCAAGACCTATCACCTCGGCTCGGTGCTCAACGGCGGCGGCGGATTCCCCGGCGCGCCGGATGGCCGCAACGCGAAACCGAAGGACTACCTCGCGCTCGCCGACGCCTATTACGCCGCCTCCATGGACACCTCCGACGGCGGCCAGGCCATCCCCATCATCTGGGGATCGGATGCCGTGCACGGCCACAGCAACGTGGTCGGGGCGACGGTCTTCCCCCATAACATCGGCCTCGGCGCCACGCGCGACTACGACCTGATCCGCCGCATCGGCGAGATCACGGCCCTGGAGATGAACGGAACTGGCATCGCCTGGGACTTCTCGCCGGTGGTGGCCGTGACGCGCGACGACCGCTGGGGCCGCACGTACGAGACGTATTCCGAGGATCCGGAGATCGTGCGGCTGGCGGCGACGAAGATCGTGGAGGGGCTGCAGGGCGCACCGCGGAGCCCAGGCTTCCTCGGACGCGGCAAGGTCATCGCCACGGCCAAGCACTTCCTCGGCGACGGCGGCACGGTCGACGGCAAGGACCAGGGCGACAACATCGCCTCCGAGGAACAGCTGCGGGACATTCATGGCGCGGGATATGTGGGCGCGTTCTCGTCCGGCGCGCAGGCGGTGATGGTCACCCAGAACAGCTGGCACGGACAGGAGACGGCCGGCATGCGCGCCCTCCTCACCGACGTCCTCAAGGGCCGCCTCGGGTTCGACGGCATTCTCGTCGGCGACTGGAACGTCCACGGGCAGATCCCCGGCTGCTCGAACAAGAGCTGCGCCGCGGCGCTGAACGCGGGCATCGACATGTTCATGGTCCCCGACGACTGGAAGGACCTGCACGCGAGCATCGTCGCCCAGGTCAAGAGCGGCGAAGTGCCGATGGCCCGGCTCGACGACGCGGTGCGGCGCATCCTGCGGGTGAAGATGCGCGCGGGGCTGTTCACGGACCTCAAGCCGTCGCAGCGCGCGGTGAAGAGCGATGGCCTCGGATCGCCGGCCCACCGGGCCGTGGCCCGGCAGGCCGTGCGCGAGTCGCTGGTGCTGCTCAAGAACGACGGCGTGCTGCCGCTCCGTCCCGCCCAGAACGTGCTCGTGGCCGGCGACGGCGCGCACAACATCCCCAAGCAGGCCGGCGGCTGGACCGTGACCTGGCAGGGGGCGGACACGACCAACGCCCAATTCCCCGGCGGCACGTCGATCTGGGACGGCGTCCGCGCGGCCGTCGAGGCGGCGGGCGGCAAGGCCACGCTCAGCGCCGACGGAGCGTTCCAGGAGAAGCCGGACGTCGCCCTCGTGGTCTACGGCGAGAACCCGTACGCGGAGTGGGAAGGCGATCTGAAAACGCTGGTCTACGACGACCCTCGGAATCTGCTCGTCATTCGCCGTCTCAGAGAAGCCGGCGTGCCCGTGGTCTCGGTCTTTCTCTCCGGCCGCCCGCTCTGGGTGAACCCGTTCCTCAACGCCTCGAACGCCTTTGTCGCGGCCTGGCTGCCCGGCAGCGAAGGAGGCGGCGTCGCCGACGTCCTCTTCGGCGCGGCCGATTTCCGGGGCAAGCTCTCCTTCTCCTGGCCGCGGCATCCGTCGCAGACCGCACTCAACCGCGGCGACCCCGGCTACGACCCCTTGTTCCCCCTCGGCTTCGGCCTCACTTACAAAGACCGCGGCGACCTCCCCGCCCTGCCGGTCGATCTCACCGGCGTCGATCCCGGCCGCGTCTTCTTCAGCGCCGGCCCGAGGAATGGGTGGGAGATCGGCGTCGACAAGCCCATCGCCCAGCAGGAGGAGGCGGGCGGGCGGCGCGTGCTCTCCTGGCCGGGCGGGGCGCGGCACGAAGCCGCCATCCGCGGCAAGCAGCCCGTGTCCTTAACGCTGGAGACCAACGCCGGCAAAGCGCTGGCCATCGACGTGATGGTCGAGCAGCGCCCCACCCGGCCGGTCACGCTGAGCGTCGGCTGCGGGGAGCTGTGCTTCGGGTCTGTGGACGTGACTTCCACGCTCAATGCGCTCCCGCTGAACGTCTGGCGCACCGTGCGCGTCCCCCTGCGCTGCTTCGCCGCCAGCGGCGCAGACATGCGCCGCGTGGACGCGCCGATGCGGATCGCCACGGACGGGAAGCTCGTGCTGCGGTTCG
>JBIOTX010000113.1:0-9897 GCA_044866315.1 Thermoanaerobaculia bacterium
TGCGGCGGAGCGCGTCGACTAGGGGATTACGGTTTGACCTGGATGTTGCCGGCGCCCTTGGCCAGATCGATCAGATCGTAGTTGGCGAGGCCGAAGCTCTTGCAGTCCACGTTGGTGCTGCGCGAGAACGGCACGGGGACGTCATCCGGGTTCTCGAAGTCGCTGGCGTCCCAACCGAGGCCCCAGCCCGGATCGCCCGGCACCTCGGCGTCTTCCGGGGTCCAGCTCGGGTCGTTGAGGCCGTAAACGCCCCAGGCGACGCGATCGACGTTGTTCGGCTCTCCGTTGTCTTCCACGGCCAGGAGCACCCGCTTACCCACATAAGCGGACACGCTGGACGAGGTCACCAGGCCGCTGGCCGCGGCCTTGTTGCCGTTGAGCTTGAGGCAATCGAAGCTGACGGTGAGATTGACGGTGGTGGCGTCGCCGGGACCGGCGTTGCCGTCGCCGTCGACGTCTTCACTCGGCAGGTTCGCCTGGCCGTTGAAGGTCATCTCGCCCGACACATCGTTGCTGTTGGTGTGCTGGCGGACGTTGAAGTCGACGGTCCTGGAAAGGCCGTCGTGGCTGAACTGAAAACTGCCATTCGCCGACGAGCCGGCGTTCGAGGCAGCGGCCACGGGAAATGCGCACACCAACACGATGAGCGCCATGGCCGAGACACGCGCGAAGGACTGCATGCGGGACTCCTCTCTCGGGTTGTAGGGTTTCTCTCGATCCGGGATCGGGAGAAGGTAGGCGCCTTTTGCCCGGATGTCAAACGCCCGGGCCCGCCGGGCGGTGAATTTACGGCGTCACCTGGATGTCCCCGGCGTCCTTCGGCAGCGCGTTCCACTCCTCGTAGCCGCTCAGGGAAAAAGTCTGGCAGGCAGCCGCCTGGTTCCGCACCGCCGGCACCGGGACGTCGTCCTCCCGCTCGGCGTCGCTGACCGGCCAGGCGATCTCCGTCGGCCGGTAGAAATGCCAGGTGAAGCGGTCCGTCTCCCCATCTTCGATGGCCAGGACCACCCGCCGCCCGACGTAGAACGAAATGCTCGACGAGGCGACCCGTCCACTGGCCACGGCTTTGTGACCGGCGAGGCGCAGACAGTCGAGCTCCACCTGCATGGTCACGTCCGCGGCGCCGTGGCGCCCGATGACGCCTTCCCCGTCGACGTCCTGCTCGTAGAGGCGCGTGATGCCGTTAAAGGTCATCTCCCCCGAGGCCCGGCCGCTGCTGCTCACCTGGTGGACGTCGAGCTCGATGGTTCTGGTGAAGCCGTCGTGCTCGAACCGGAAGGAGCCGCTCGCGGACGGACCGGCAGCAGCGAGCTGAGCCGCGCACGCCAATACGAGAAAGGCACACGTCGAGACACGAAGAATCGACCTCATCCACACTCCTGTCGGGTTTGTTCGCGGACCCGGGTGCACCTTAGGAGCGTTCGCCCCCGATGTCAACGTTCTCCCACCGGAAAGTTGACAGCTCCCTCGCGCGTTCCTAATCTCACCGTTGGCACTCTCGCGGCCTGAGTGCTAAGGACAGTGGCCAGTTCCCAGTAGCCGGTAGCCAGCCCCGGCACTTCTGGCAACTGGCAACTGGCAACTGGCAGCTAACTATGGCGGTTCGTCACGACTTTCACATCGACCTCGATCCCCGCGCCCGCGAGGTGCTGCGGGAGATCGTCATGCAGCACATCGCCTCGGGCGAGGCCATCAGCTCCCGCACCCTCAGCAAATGCGGGCGGTTCGACCTCTCTCCGGCCAGCCTCCGCAACGTCATGGCCGACCTCGAAGACCTCGGCTATCTGCAGCAGCCTCACACCTCGGCCGGCCGCGTCCCCACCGACCGCGGCTACCGCTTCTTCATCGACCACCTGATGCGCTCGCGGGCCCTCACCACCCGGGAGCGCGAGGTCATCGACGACCAGGTCGGCCACGCCGCCGAGATCGACGAGATGCTGGCCATGACCTCGCGCATCCTCTCCAGCCTCAGCGACCAGGTGGGCGTGGTGTTCATGCCCACGCTGCTCCAGTTCGCCATCCGGTCCATGGATTTCATCCTCGTCGCCGAGAACAAGATCATGTGCGTGATCGTCGGCGTGAACGGAGTGGTGGTGAACAAGGTCATCGAGACCCGCTTCGTCTTCACCCGCGACGAGCTGGAGAAGATCGGCCGCTACATCACCATCGAGTTCTCCGGCTGCACCCTCGACATCGTCCGCAGGCGCCTGATTCGCATGACCGCCGAGGAGCGGGCCCGGCACGATCAGATGCTGCAGAAGACCATCAGCCTCGGCATCGAGGCCGTGAACGCACCGCTCGACCACGAGCTCTACGTCGAAGGGGCGGCCTCGATCCTCAACAAACCGGAGTACGCCGGCGACACGGCGTCCCTGCGCAAGACCTTTCTCGCCCTCCAGGAGAAGGAGAAGCTCGTGGACATCCTCGAGTCCTGCCTCTCCGAGGAGGGCCTGCAGATCCTGATCGGCTCGGAGAGCGACTTCACACAGATCCACAACTTCAGTATCGTCGCTCGTCGTTACGGGTCGCACGCAGCACCGCTGGGCATGGTCGGCATCATCGGGCCGATGCGCATGGAGTACGCGCGCATGGCCCCGCTGGTCGACTATCTCAGCCGCGCCCTGAGCCGCAAGATCGAAGAGGAACAGGAGCACCACAGCTCATGAACGACCACACACCGAAGGACGAGAGCGGCGACGACGCCTACGTTCTCGAAGACACTGGAGAGTCCGTAGAAGAGATCGAGCGCGAGATGCGGGAGACCGCCGAGGAGGCGGTCGGTGGGGGAGTGGACGCTCCGCCTGCCGACAATCCCGGACCCGCCGCCTTGGATGAATCCCAGGTCCTTCGCGACCGCTATCTCCGCACCCTCGCCGACTTCGAGAACTTCCGCAAGCGCAACGACCGCGAGAAGGCCGAGTTCTTCAAGTACGCCCTGGCCAACGTCCTCAAGGACATCCTGCCCGTCCTCGACAACTTCGACCGCGCCCTCGATCACGCCGAGGAAGGCGACGAGTTCCACAAGGGCGTGCTGCTCATCTACAAGCAGCTCTACGGCGTCCTGGAGCGGCACGGCCTCAAAGGCATCGACGACACGAACGTGCACTTCGACCCGAACGTGCACGAGGCCGTGATCCGGGAAGAGGATGCCTCCGTTCCCAATCACACCGTCCTGGATGTCCTCCAGAAGGGCTATTTCCTGCACGACCGCCTGCTCCGCCCGGCCATGGTCAAGGTGGCGGTAGGCGGTCCGGAGCGAACGGCGTAGTCTTAAGCTCGAATGGCCAAGATCATCGGAATCGACCTCGGCACGACCAACTCGTGCGTCGCCGTGGTCGACGTCGCCACCCCCCAGGTGATCCCGAACCGCGAGGGCAGCCGCACCACGCCTTCCATCGTCGGTTTCACCGAGGACGGGGAGCGTCTGGTCGGCCAGATCGCCAAGCGCCAGGCCATCACCAATCCCTTCAACACCGTCTTCGCCATCAAGCGCCTCATCGGCCGCAAGTACGAGTCCGAGGAAGTCGCTCACGCCAAGAAGGTCCTCCCGTACCAGATCGTCAAGGCCCAAAACGGCGACGTGAAGATGAAGATCCGGGACCGGGAGTACTCGCCGGAGGAGATCTCCGCCTTCGTGCTGATGGAGATCAAGGCCTTCGCCGAGGAGTTCCTCGGCGAGGAGGTCACCGAGGCCATCATCACCGTCCCGGCCTACTTCAACGACTCCCAGCGCCAGGCCACCCGCGACGCCGGCAAGATCGCGGGTCTCGAAGTGCTGCGCATCATCAACGAGCCCACCGCCGCGGCGCTGGCCTATGGTCTGGACAACAAGGAGAACCAGATCATCGCCGTCTACGACCTCGGCGGCGGCACGTTCGACATCAGCATCCTCAAGCTCGAGGACGGCCTCTTCGAAGTGCTCTCCACCTCCGGCGACACCTACCTCGGCGGCGAGGATTTCGACAAGCGGGTCATGGATTGGCTGATCGAGACCTTCCAGCGCGACACCGGCATGGACCTGCGCGACGACCGCATGGCCCTGCAGCGCCTCAAGGAGGCCGCCGAGCGCGCCAAGTGCGAACTGTCGATGGAGCAGGAGTCGCGGATCACCCTCCCGTTCATCTCCGCCGACTCCTCGGGGCCGAAGCACCTCAATGCCGTCCTCACCCGGCGCGAGCTCGAGAAGATGGTCGAGGACCTCATCCAGCGGACCATCGACCCGGTCAACGACGCCTTGAAGGCGGCCGGCGTCACCGCCCATCAGATCGACGAGGTCGTGCTCGTCGGCGGCCAGACCCGGATGCCCAAGGTGGTCGAGGCGGTCAAGCAGGTCTTCGGCAAGGAGCCGAACCGGGACATCAACCCGGACGAGGTCGTGGCCGTCGGCGCGGCCATCCAGGGCGGCATCCTCCGCGGCGACATCAAGGACATGGTCCTCCTCGACGTCACCCCGCTCTCCCTCGGCATCGAGACCCACGGCGGCCTGTTCACGAAGCTCATCGAGCGCAACTCCACCATTCCCACCAAGAACTCGCTGGTCTTCACCACCGTCGCCGACAACCAGAGCAAGGTCACCGTGCACGTGCTCCAGGGCGAGCGCGAGTTCGCCCGGGAGAACAAGTCCCTCGGCAAGTTCGACCTGGTCGGCATCCCGCCCTCGCCGCGCGGCGTGCCCCAGATCGAGGTCATCTTCTCCATCGACTCCAACGGCATCGTCAGTGTCACCGCCCGCGACCAGGCCACCGGCCAGTCCCAGGGCGTGCAGATCAATCCCGCCGGCGGATTGTCCAAGGACGAGATCGAACGGATCATCAACGAGGCCTCCGCCCACCAGCGCGCCGACGCCTCCCGCCGCGAGCTGCGGGTGCTCCAGAACAAGCTCGAGGGAATGATTTACACCAACGACAAGGTCTTCAAGGAGTTCGGCAAGCTCCTCAAGGAGGAGGACCGCGACCGGGTGCAGCGGATTCTCAACCGCGCCAAGGAAGCCGCGAACGCGGAGGACAAGCAGGTGATCAACGACGCAATCTTCGAGCTGCAGGGAGCCTCGCGCATTCTGACCAGCGTGATGCTCTACAACCCCCTGCGCGTCTCCGGATCATCGCCGGCTTCGGAGTAATCCATCAAACGAATGGCCACGACGGAAAAACGCGACTACTACGAAGTGCTCGGCCTCCAGCGGACCGCCGGCATCGAAGAGATCAAGAGGGCTTACCGCAAGCTCGCGGTGAAGTACCACCCCGACAAGAACCCCGGCGATCCCGATGCCGAGGAGAAGTTCAAGGAGGCCGCGGAAGCGTACGGCGTGCTCTCCGACGAGGAGAAGCGCGCCCGCTATGACCGTTACGGCCACCAGGGCATGGGCGGAATGGGCGGCTTCGATCCCAACCAGTTCGCCGACTTCGGCGACATCCTCGGCGACCTGTTCGGCTTCGGCGACTTCTTCGGCACCCGCGGGCGCCGCGGCTCGCGCGCCGCGCGCGGCAACGACCTCCGCTACGACCTCGAGCTCGAGTTCATGGACGCCGTCTTCGGCAAGGACGTCTCCCTGAACGTGCCGCGCGTCGTCACCTGCACCACCTGCACCGGCTCCGGTGCCAAGCCGGGGACGCAACCCGTCACCTGCACCGGCTGCGGCGGACGGGGACAGATCCGCTACTCCCAGGGCTTCTTCGCCGTCGCCCGCACCTGCCCCCAGTGCGGCGGCGCGGGCAAGGTGATCAAGGACCCGTGCGTCACCTGCAGCGGCGCCGGCCGCGTGCGCGAGGAAAAGAAGATCGCCGTGAAGATCCCCGCCGGCGTCGACGACGGCTCACGCCTGCGCGTCGCGGGCGAAGGCGAGTCCGGCTTCAACGGCGGCCCGGCGGGCGACCTCTACGTCTTCATCTCCGTCCGCGAGCACCCCAAGTTCACCCGCCGCGACTACGACGTCCACTCCGAGCAGGCCGTCAGCGTCACCCAGGCCGTCCTGGGTGCAGAGGTCAAAACCGACACCATCGACGGCCTGGAGACCCTGCGCATCCCCGCCGGCACCCAGCCCAACCAGGTCTTCCGCCTGCGCAGCAAAGGCGTCCCCTTCCTCGACGGTTCCGGCCGCGGCGACCACTACGTCCACGTCGCCGTGCGTATCCCGACGAGCCTCAATGACGAGCAGCGTCGCCTCCTCACCCAGCTCGCGCAGCTCGACGGCGAAAACCCACCCGAGGAAAAAGGCGTATTGGACAAGGTGAAAGACTTTTTCTCCTGAGCCGCCTCCCCACCCCCGTCCGCGCACTCTGTGCCTCCGTCGCCGTGGTCCTCTTCCTCGGCGGCCTCGTCGCGCTCGTGCTCACCGGCAGCCCGCTCTGGCTCATCGCCGTCTTCAGCGCTGCCCTGCCCGGCGCGGCGTCGATGTTCGCCGCGCCGCCGCCGTCCGCGGAGGATCTCCCGCACATCGACGAGCAGCTCGGCCGCTTCCGCGGGGCGATGTTCGTCTGCTTCGCCGGTGCGGCGCTGGCCGTGGTCGGCCGTTCGGCCTCCCTCGGCGTCGCCCTCTGGCTCGTGGCGTTCGTGCTGCTGTTCTTCGTCATGTACTACCGCCGCTTGCTGTCATCCCGAGCGTGAGCTATCCTCGCCCGAGTCCAATCCCCCCACATCGAAAAGCACTGATCGGAGAGTGGCGTGTCCATGACTTACGCATCGCGCATCGTTCGCCTGATCGTCCCGATCATCATCCTCACCGCGAGCTCGCTGGCCGCCGCCACCAATGTGCGCGACATCGTGGGCTCGAACCACATCGGGACGCTCTATACATTCAAGCAGTGGCCCTGCTCGCCCGCAGACACCTGTGACATTCTCAACGAGGGTGCGAATGAGCTCCTCTTTCTCGGAACCCGCACGATCCGGGTAGAGCTTTATGCGAACCCGGTTGCGCTCTACCGGTTCACCGCGAACCCGCCCTTTCCCTGGGTCCTGGACGATCCGCCCGCGGAGCGGCTGCGGAACATGGCCATGAGCCGTCAGTACGACTCGCTCTTCCGCAAGCCGTTTTCGACGATCGTGATGACCGTTCGATGCAATCTTCCCTACACCATGTTCGGGGGCGGCGAAGACAAGAGCAAATTCAGTCTCTGCGGGAATAAGGAGACCGGTCACCTCCCGGAGGGGGCGCCCCTGTTCGACGACTTCACCGCCACCGAGCGGCAGACCGAAAAGATGGCCCTCAAGAACCTCGCGGCGTATCTGCTGCAGACGTTCGCCGGCACCGGCAAGACGTTCATCATCGTGACGAACGAGACCGACTGGGTGGCGCGCGAGCCGTTCGGGGGGGACGCGTCGTTTCCGATCACGCCGGCCCGCGCACAGATCATGCGGGATTGGATCAACGCCCGGCAGGACGGTGTGAACGAGGCCCGCCGCGAATCCACGGCTACCGGCGTCACCGTCCTCAATGCCATGGAAGTCAATGCCGTCGATCTGGCGATCGCCCACAGCGGGATCACCATGACCAACGACGTCGTGCCCTATACGTACTGCGACCTGTACTCCTATACCGTCTATGGCGGTGAAATGCAGACGCCGGCCCTGCTCACCGAGCGCCTCGACTATCTGGCATCGAAGGCGCCGGACAGCCCGGTCTACGGGTCGAAGAACATTTTCATCGGAGAATACGCGGCCGGCGAGAACGCCGATTTCAGCGGCGATACCGCTGCCGCCGCACTGGCGCTGCGCCGGCAGCGGGAGATCGCCCTTGCATGGGGGGTGCGCCATCTGTTCTGTTGGACGCTGTACGACGGCGCAGTGCTGCCGGAATTTGCTCCATGGAACCCCGAGCTACGGCCCGGCAATCAGCACATGTACGGCTACTGGCTCGTACGCCCCGACGGCACCAGGCCGCCGTTGTATGGCGAGATGCAGGACATCATGCCCAAGTCGATCGTGCACGGCGCGTTGCAGACCCAGACCCAGCGTTTCGTGTCCGCCGATGACGCCGGCGGCGCGTCGGTGCGCGTGGATGCGCCGTCGTTCCTCGACTGGGAGTATTTGACGCTCGTGGACCACAACGGCGGGAGCCTGGCCAGCGGCGACGAGATCAGCATTCTCACCAAGAACGGGCATCACCTCATGGCCTTGAACGGCGGCGGCGGCGCGGTCGACGCGACCTCGACCAACGAGCTGTCCTGGGAGCGGTTCACGATCGTCGAAGTGGGCGGCGGCGGAGCGATCGACGATCACGATCTCGTCGCCATCCGTGCGGCTTCCGGTCACTACTTCTCCGCGGGCAGCGGCGGTCTGCTTCGCGCGGACGCGGCCTCCATCGGCGCCTCCTCGACCTTCAGCCTGGTGGTGCGCGAAACGCCGACCCACCAGCGCTTCGACGGGGACGGAGACGGCCTGGCGGAGCTCACGATCTATCGCGACGGAGCATGGCTCCGGTTCCCGGCCAACACCGGCGTCTGGACGGGCCAGCAGAGCGCGAGCTGCATCCCCGCGCCGGCGGACTACGACGGCAACGGCATCACCGACATGTCCCTGCTGTGCGGAGGCACTTGGTATTTCTATAACGCGGCGGGCACGCAGGTCGGCCAGATCGCGACGGGCGGCGGCGCGGGAGATCTTCCCGTACCCGCCGACTACGACGGAGACGGTAAAGATGAAGTGGCCCTGTATCGCAACGGCTCATGGCTCGCCTTCGACCGATCCACGGGCGCGCTGAAGTGGACGGTGGTCACGTCGGGATTCCCGAACGCCATTCCCCTGCCGATGGACTATGACGGCGATGGCGGCGCCGAGTTCACCCTGTACCAGGGCGGCGTGTGGCGCTTCTATGGCGACACCGGGGTGCTCCTGAAGGCGATCTGGACCGGAGGCGTTACCGGCGACGTTCCGGTACCGGGCGATTACAAGGGCGACCGCGCCGAAGAGATCGTCGTGTTCCGCGGGGGTGCCTGGCAGTTCTATGACTTCAACACCAGCGCCTTGACCGGGGGAGTGTGGACCGGAGCGACTCCTTTCAATGGCTCTCCCCTGCAGCCCGCGCCGCTGGACTACGACGGCGATGGCAAAGTCGACTTCACCATCTACGCAGGCGGACCGTGGCACACGTTCTACGACGACGGCACGTATCGCGGCGGATTCTGGACGGGGGGCGTTGCCGGAGACCAGGCCCTTTCGCGGAAGCAGCATGTGAGCCCGTAGCGGTGTCATCCCGAGCGTGAGCGAGGGACCCGGGTGGGCGGGGCGCCAAGCACATGCCTCGTGGCGGGGGAGGGGGCGAGCGTCAGCGTCGCCTCGACGACCATCCGGTGCGCCTTCGGCTCCAGCGTGACGCGCAGATCGTGCGTCGCTCCGGGCGTGGACAGGGCGGTGGCGGAGAGGGCCACGCAGGCGAAGAGCATGCGCATCCCCGCCGGCACCCAGCCCAACCAGGTCTTCCGCCTCCGCAGCAAAGGCGTCCCCTTCCTCGACGGCTCCGGCCGCGGCGACCACTACGTCCACGTCGCCGTGCGCATCCCGACGAGCCTCAATGACGAGCAGCGCCGCCTCCTCACCCAGCTCGCGCAGCTCGACGGCGAAAACCCACCCGAGGAAAAAGGCGTATTGGACAAAGTGAAAGACTTCTTCTCCTGAGCCGCCTTCCCACCCCCGTCCGCGCACTCTGTGCCTCCGTCGCCGTGATCCTCTTCCTCGGCGGCCTCGTCGCGCTCGTGCTCACCGGCAGCCCGCTCTGGCTCATCGCCGTCTTCAGCGCTGCCCTGCCCGGCGCGGCGTCGATGTTCGGTGCGCCGCGGCCATCCGCGGAGGACCTCCCGCGGATTGACGAGCAGCTCAGGCGCTTCCGCGGGGCCATGTACGTGTGCTTCGCCGGTGCGGCGTTGGCCGTGGTCGGCCGTTCGGCCTCCCTCGGCGTCGCCCTCT
>JBIOTX010000114.1:0-2153 GCA_044866315.1 Thermoanaerobaculia bacterium
CTCCGCGAGATCCCCGAGGATACGGTCATCTTGCAATACCTCGTATTGCCGGACAGGACGTACACCTGGGTTCTGACGCGCGGAGACATCGTGCTCGTACCGCAGCGGGTCACGGAGAGCACCGTGAAAGGATGGGTCGATAAGTCACTGAAAGCCGTCCACAGCGGCCAGAACGGCCCGTTCACCAGCGCGATGCGCGACGCATACGGTGAGCTCTTCCGAGCCCCGTTGCGTCGCGCACCCTCGAAGACCCGCATCGTCATCGTGCCCGATGAACCGATGTACGGCCTCGCCTTCGCCGGCCTGCAGGGAATCCAGGAGGAAGGCTACTTGCTCGAGCGCGGCAGCATCGCCACGGCGGCGAGCACCTCTCTTTATCTGTACGCGCTGGCGCGCGATCGCCAGTTCGCCGGGCAGCGCGACCCAGCCGTCCTCCTGGTCGGCGACCCGGCGCTCGATCCGCGACACGGGCTTGCGTCCCTCGCGGGCGCGAAGGCGGAAGTCGAGGAGCTGGCCCGCGACTACTATCCCAGTGCCCAGGTTCTGATCGGCGCCGAGGCGACCGTGCCGCGATTTCTCGCGGGAGTGAGAAGCGCCGGCATCATCCACTTTGCCGGGCACGGAGTCGCCAACCCGCAATCGCCGTGGAAATCGCGCCTCATGCTCGCGCGGCAGGGAAACGACTCCGGGGAGCTGACCGGCGAGCGGCTGATGCGGGAGCTGTCGGAGCTCGAGCGCGCGCGGCTGGTCGTGCTCGGCGCGTGCAGCTCGGCCGGCGGGCATGCCGTCGGTCCCGAGAGTCTCACTGCTCTGGTGCGGCCGCTGATCGCGGCCAAGGTTCCGGCCGTCGTCGGCACGCTTTGGGAAGTGAAGGACGACACAACGAGGCAGTTGCTGGTGTCCCTCCATTGTCACTATCGGCACGGAGACGACGTGGCAGTTGCGCTGCGCAACGCGCAACTCGAGAAGCTCCGGAACCAAGAGCCCGCGAGAAAGTGGGCGCCCTTTCAGGTCGTCGGCTACGCCGCCTCCCCGTATGCGCGCCCCCTCGCACTGGAGGAACCAAGCAGTGAGCACGTTTGTACTCAGAATTCTCTTCAGCGGCCTGATGGCCTTCATCCCCAATGAGAACGGGACCGAGGTCACGGTCCTGCTCCTCAATGCCGACCACTATCACACGTCCGACGGCGCGGCCATGCAGCCGCACAAGCCGATGATCTTCGTCCGCCCCGGCAGCTGCTCCGGCGACTGCGTCGATGACGACACGGACATCGCTGGATATATCTTCCGCGATCAGTCTTCGTCCGTCGCTCTCGACTCCCTCGCCTACGCCCTCGGCACCGGCAGCGCCTGGATCTTCGCCGGCTCCGACATCCGCGTGCAGAAGTCGTCCGGCGCGGCGGATCTCCCCGCGCTGACCCTGCGCGACGACGTGCGCGGCACGGTCAACGGCCAGCCGCAGATCGTCCCCACCACCTCGACCGAGCGCGGGGATTTCTCCTGGATCGCGAAGCTGCAGCAGCTCTGCGGCAGCGGCTGCACGCTCGACTCCGATGTCTTCGACAACGTGCCGCCGGGCATCGTCGCCGCGCGCTTCACGCTCACCAGCGGCGACGTCTACACCTACAGCATCGCCCGCCTCGGCAGCGATCTGACCCCTGTCCGGTTCAATCGCCTCGACGGCACCGGCAGCACGTCTTCGTACGTGCAGGCCATGGCCAGCTGGGTCGGCGCGGACATCGAGGTCACGGGCAGCACCGTCGACTTCGTCGAGACCAGGCACGACGGCGGCACCGGCCGGACGATGACCGTCGGCCCGGACAGCAGCGGCAAGGTGGAGGTGGCGGTGCTGAACGTTCCGCCGTTCGTTCCGCCGGCGACGTCGAACAACGACGCGCCCCAGGTCGGCAAGCACTTCGAGATGTATTACGAGCTGCTGGAGACCCCGCCCGCGCGCGAGACCCGGCTCGTGCCGCGCGCCGGCGCCCCGAGCGGCACGACCGTTCCGCAGGTCAGCTGGAGCTCGGTCCATCCGTCGAGCGCGATCGAGTCGGTGCTGCTGAACCGCCTGCGCCTGGAGCCCGGGCGCTCGCTCTACGAGCGCACCATCTGCCCGCCGGCGACGTACCCCTGATTCGTGAGACGGTTCGCCA
>JBIOTX010000115.1:0-22042 GCA_044866315.1 Thermoanaerobaculia bacterium
GGGCTATTTTGTTGCCACCGCGCGCCGCGGCGACCGAAATCAGCGCGTGGCCTTGCCGCCCATCGCGAGAATGTCGTCCAGCGGATTGCCGTCGCCGTCGAGGTCGAGCATCGAGCCGAGTCCGCCACCACCCGCACCCGCATTCCCGCCGCCCAACATGCCGCCGAGGACTCCGCCGAGCAGTCCGCCGCCACCGCCTGCCGGGGACTGCGTTGCGCCCGCACCGCGCTGCCTGGCCATGTACCCCGCGACCAGCATCGCCAGCATCGGCAGCATCTTCTTGAGAATCGACGGATCGAGACCCGACCTCGCGGAGGCGCTCTGCGCGACCGTGCGGCTCACATCCTTCGATCCGAAGATCTGCCCGAGGACGTCGTTGCCGCGGCTGACGTTCGTCGGCTGCGGGGAGAGCACGTCGTCGAGCAGACCGCCGCCGCCGACTTGTTCGAGCAGGCCGCCGAGGCCACCGAGGCCCGAAGGATGTGCCTGGGTCTGCTTCTTGAAGCCGCCGACGATCGCTGGGAGCAGTGCCGCCGCACCACTTTTTGCCTGGCTCTCGCTCACGCCCAGCTCCTGCGCGATCGATTGGAGACCGCCCGTCCGGGCGAGGATGTCGTTGATGTCCACTCTGTTCTCCTTCGAGTGCGGTCTCTAACAAATACCTTGCCCGGAGACAGCGGTAAGCTGCGTCGACTTTCTCGCTCGATGCACCCTCCTCCCCCCTCACCCCCCCATCCGCCCCTCCACCACCCCCACCGCCCGCCCAACCCCATCCTCCCCCCGCATCGCTTCGCCAACTTGGCGCGCGCGCTCTCGCATCGCTGGCGACGCCAGCACCTTGCGGATCTCCGCCGCGAGGGTCTTCGGGGTCAGCGAGCGCCGGTGGAGTAGTCGGGTGGTCAGGCCTACGCGCTCGAGTTGCGTGCCCCAGAAGATCTGGTCGCCGAAGTGCTCGACGATCAGGGATGGGCATCCTGCCAGGGACGCCGAGTGGGTCGTTCCGGCTCCGCCGTGGTGCACGACGAGGGAGCAGCGCGGGAAGATCTTGTCGTGGGGGGCGCTCTCGAGGCGATGGATGTTCGGGTCGTTTCCGGGGTGGGGAATGGCGTCCCATCGCGCCTGCACGATGGCCCGGCAGCCGGCGGCTCTTGCGGCTTCGAGGAAGAGCTCCGCGGCCGGGCGTGATGCGGGCATGCTGCCGAAGGTCATGTAGACGGGGGGGGCGCCGGCATCGAGAAACCGCCGCAGATCCTCGGGCATGACCCACTCCTTCGTGTCCTCCGGGAGGGCGAGGAAGCCGGTGACCTGGAGGTGATCGCCCCAGTCGGCGGGGCGCTGGAAGAGAGTGGGGCTGGCGGCGATGAGGGTCAGTGGCTTCGACTGCCAGGCGTCGGCAAAGACGTCGTTCGCGGGGGGAACGGCCTCACGGGTGCGGAGGCGGTTGATGTACTTCAGGAGCATCTTGTTCGTGATCGCTGCGGCCAGTTTCCACCACCATGGATTCACCCACCTTCCCAGGTCGGGGAGGGTGCTGGGCGACCGGTAGCGCGAGGGGAAGATGTCCGGGCTCCAGACCATCGGCGCATACGGACGTCCCCTCTTGAGCGCGGCAGTCTGCAGGGGGTGGGCGATGAAGTAGCCGAGGACGGCGTCGCTGTCTTCGCAGAGTCGCGTGGAGGCCGCGTACATCTCGTCGACAGCCGGCTCGAGCAGGTCGTCGTAGAGACGGGTGACCTGCTCCATCTGCTTGGCCTGGATGACGTCCTGTTTGACGCGGGACAAGCGCTCGGCACCCCACTTCGCGTAGGTGTCGTGGGCGTGGACGATCGAGAAGCCAAGCGAGCTCGCGTACGACGAGTAGTCCTTGGTGTCGACGCTGGTGACGGCGAGCGTGACCTCGTGACCGCGGGCGGAGAGGCCACCGGCCAGGGCGAGGAAAGGGCGGATGTCTCCCTCGCTTCCCCACGTTTGCAGACCGATTTTCATGGCAGCGGCTGGAGTCTCGGATTATATCCTTCCGCATGTAATGAAGGTCCGGGAAGTGATCGCGGTGGCCAGGAGATGGGTGGACGAGAGCGGCTCCGCCTTCCCCGGATTCCACGGCGCGTATCTCGCCGGCTCGATCAACGAGATGGGGAAGGACGAGCCGTTCCCGTCGTTCAAGGACGTCGATGTCTACGTGGTCGTCGAGGATCCATCCCGGATCGCCGTGCCGCAGGAGAAGTTTCTCCACGAGGGGGTTTTGCTGGAGAGCCTGTGCAAGAGCCTGGACGAGCATCGCTCCCCTGAGGCCATCCTCTCCTCGGAGTACGCCGGCAGCGTAGCCTCCTGCGAGATCCTGTCCGATCCGACGGGACTCCTCAGCACCCTGCGGAGGGCGGTTGCCGCAGAATACGACCGTCCCCGATGGATCGAGGCCCGCTGCGAGGGAAAGAAGAAGCTGCTCTCCACGGTGCTGGGCCAGGTCGAGATCGCTCCGGAGCCGGTGTTCTTTCTCGGCTTCACGGTCCTGTTTCTCGGAGGACTGGTCGCTCTGGCGTCGCTGCGGACGCCCACCGCCCGCCGATGTCTCGCTCTCTCCCGGGCGTTGCTGGAGGGTCACGGGAGGCCCGAGCTGCACGAGGAGCTTCTCGCGTTGCAGGGGAGCGCACACATGGATCGCGAGGAGGTCGTCGGTCACCTGCAGGACTGCGTCCAGGCCTTCGACAAAGCAGTGGAGGTGCTGCGCACTCCCTTCTACACGTCCTGGAATCTCGACGCCGGCACGCGGCCCTATCTCGTGGAAGGCGCGTACGAGATGATCGACGCCGGAGAGCATCGGGAGGCGATGTTCTGGATCTCGATGATGCACTCCATCGCCAACACGGCCATCCAGAACGATGCGCCGGAAGGCGAGAAAGGCCGGTACCAAACAGCGATGGACCGGCTCAGAGCGGCGCTCGGCATCCCGAGCGCCGCCGAGTGGCGAGCGCGCATCGACCTCGCCCGCAGCGTCTCCGAACGGGTGACGCGCTTCGCCGATGAAGTGGTCGCCCGGTCCGGCTGATCACGCGTGCAGGGCGGTCCAGTCGATCTTCGTTCCCTTCACCCACAGCTCGGCCAACTTCCCGCACTCGCTGCTGTTCTGCAGCTGCCGGAGGTAGTCCCTTCCCGCCTGGGTGTCGCCGATGTCCAGATTGCCCGTGCCGGGGGTGACGCTGCCGCGGTGGATGTTGCGATGGCTGGCTCTCCCTTCGTCGCGGAGGAAGGTCTCCAGCTGCTCGGCCCATTCGTCGATCGACCGGGCGATGAAGGCCACCCGCTCCTGCATCTCGGCGCGGCCGGTCTGCAGGGTCCAGGCGAGGCGCTTCAGCGTGGCCGGCGTCCGCGGCAGGGTCTTCACGAACTCGGGGTACCGGGCGACGTAGCTCATGAGGGTCTCTTCGTTGCGCGCCGAGAGGATCAGCAGCTGCGGCGGGATCTCCGCACCGGCGTCGTGGGCCTCGTCGTCGGCCGGGAGCGCCGGCGCTTCCTCGAGGATCACGTGCGAGTTGACGCCGCCGAAGCCGAAGCTGCTGACGCCCGCCACGCGCGTCTGTCCGGGCGCCACCTCCCAGTCGCTCGCCGTCTGGGCGATGACGAACGGCGTGCCGGACAGGTCGATGTACCGGTTGAGCGTGTCGCAGTGCAGGCTCCGGGCGATCTTCCCGTGCTGCATCTGCAGCACGACTTTGATCAGGCCGAGGATCCCGGCGGCCATTTCCAGGTGCCCGATGTTGGACTTGATGCTGCCGAGCCAGCAGCGCTGCGCGTCGTCCCGCTCCTCGGCGCGCTCCCCGGCGACCATCTTCAAGCCCTCGATCTCCACCGGGTCGCCGAGGGCGGTGCCGGTTCCGTGGCACTCGATGTAGGAGATCCGGCTGAAGGGCACGCCGGCGTCGGTGATGGCCTTGCGAACCACCGCCGCCTGCGCTCTCGGATTCGGTGCCGTCAGTGAGTTGGTGCGGCCGCCGTGATTCTCGGCGGTGCCCTTGATCACGGCGTGGATGATGTTGCCGTCCTCCAGCGCCGCGCGCAGCGGCTTGAGCATGAGCATGCCGATGCCTTCGCCTCGCACGTAGCCGTTGGCGTCGTCGGAGAAGGTCTTGCACCGGCCGTCCTCGCAGAGCATGCCCGCCTTGGTGAAGCTCACGTATACGTCGGGAGTGAGGAGCAGATTGACGCCGCCGGCGACGGCCTGGTCGCAGTGGCCGCGGCGGATGGCCTCGACGGCGCGATGCACGGCCACCAGCGAGCTGCTGCACGCCGTCTCGATCGGCTCGCTCGGCCCGTGCCAGTCCATGAGATAGCTGATGCGGTTCGGGCCGACCGAGGGCACGGCACCGGTCGACGAGTAGGCCTCGACGGGCATGTTGCTGAGGAGCGAGGTGTAGGTGCTGGGGCCGCAGCCGACGAAGATCCCGGTGTTCGTTCCCCGAACCGCGTCGCCGCAGCCGGCGTTCTCCAGGCACTCCCAGACGGACTGCATCATCAGCCGCTGCTCCGGCGCCATGTAGGTCGCCTCGGCCGGAGAGATGCCGAAGAACAGGGAGTCGAACTCCTCGACGCCGTCGATGAAGGAGCCCCACTTCGCGCTTTCGGGCCAGGCCTTCCAGTCCCAGCGGTCGCCGGGGATCTCGGTGATCATGTCCCGCTCGCCGGCCAGGAGCTGCCAGAGCTCGTCGACGTTGCGCGCGCCGGCCGTTCTGCAGCTCATGCCGACGATGGCGACGTCTTCTTCGCGGTAGGCCACCCGGGCGTCGTAGGCCTTGCGGAACCTCCGCGCGAAGGTGGTGATCTGCTCCGGCTCCCGCTCCGCCTCGGCAACCGTCGTTTCCGGCCCGCCGTCTCCGCCCAGCGAGAGCGCGGCGGCCATCTGACGCGCATAGTTCTTCGCCAGGTACTCGCTGAAGCGGAGCATGTTGGTGGCGTCGAAGAGCGCCGTCGGCAAGAGGTCGAGGCCATAGCGCGCATTGAGCTTGTTGACGAAGCTCGACAGGATGATGGAGTCGAAGCCGAACTCCGCCCAGTCGGCCTCCTCATCCAGTTGCGCGGGCGGCAGGCGCAGGCTGAGATGCTCCGCGGTCTGGATCTTCACTTCCTGGAGAATCTCCCGGATCAGCTTCGTGGTCTCGATGGTCACGGCCTTCGCCCGCGGCGCCTCGGCGGCGCCGCCCGCCTTCTCGAGCATCGATGCGATTTCTCTCCGGTCGCCGAGGAGCACGAGCACTTGCGGCTCGTTGTCGGCGAGGATCCGCTTCAGCGCGGCGAGGCCCGATGCGGTCGGCAGGGTCTTACTCCGGAAGATCCTCTCCAGGTTCAGCTTCGTCGCCGGGTCGACCTGCATGCCGCCGCTTTCCCACAGCGGCCAGTTGATGCTGACACTCTTTCCGTGACGCCGGCCGCTCCGGCTGCGCATGTACGCATCCATGTAGCCGTTGGCCGCGGCATAGCCGCCCTGCCCGGCGTTGCCGAGGGTGCCGGAGATCGAGGAGAGGGCGACGAAGTAGTCGAGCTGCAATTCGGCCGTGGCCCGATCGAGAGAATCGAGGCCCTGCACCTTGGGGGCGAGCACGCGATCGATCGCGTCCGGGGTCTGGTCGGCGATGAAGCCGTCCTCGAGGACGCCCGCGCCGTGAATCACACCGGAGATCTGCGGGTGGCGGGCGATCAACGCGGCCACGTCCTCCTCGCGGGTGATGTCGCATTGCACGTAGATCGCCTTCGCACCGGCAGATTCGAGCCGCTCGACCACGGCGTGCTTTGCGGCATCGGGCTCGCCTCTGCCGGTGAGAATGAGCGTGCATCCCCGGCTGGTCTTGGCGATGTCCTCGGCGATCAGCGTCCCGAGGCCGCCCGTGCCGCCGGTGATGAGGACGGTCTTCTCGTCCGGCCACTCGTAGGCCGCGGCGTCCATCGCTCGAACGCTGTAGGCGACCTCCATGGACTGGCCGCCGAGGCTCACGCGGTAGCCGATCTTCGAGTACTCGCGATGGATGGTCTCGAGGAGCCCGACGATGCCGAGCCATGCCGGCTGCTCCGCAGGCACCTGGACTTCGACGATGTGTTGCGCGACCCGGCTCCGAATCAGGCGCTGCGCCGTCTCGACCACCGCCTTGACCAGCTCCGCATAGCTCTCCGAGGTCGCAATCACGGTGACGTCTTCGCCGGCGGCAGGCGCTTCCCGGACCCGCCACTCCGGCGCGTAGTAGACAAGCTCCGCCTGCGCGGATTCGAGATCGAGCTTCCGGTTCACGAAGCCCGTGATGACGACCCTGACCTCACCCTTCTCATCGGTGACGGTGTAGTCGATCCCCTTCTCGGTGCTCGTCATCCAGGCACGGGCCTTCTCGGGCAGAGGACCGAAGATCCGAACGCTCCTGGCGATGAAGGGAACGCGAATCCCTTCCTCGAGGCCCGTGAGCATGAAGCCGCATTGATTGACGCTGTCGAGCAGGCCGGGGTGCAGATCCATCCCCTGTCCCGCGGCGCCCTGCAGGAAGAGCGTGGCCACGGCGCAGCCCTTGCCGAGCCTCAGGGACTCGACGCCGCGATGGGTCGGGCCGTAGTTGACGCCGAGCCTCCGAAACTCGGAATAGACCTGCGGTCCCGTCAGCGTCTCACCGGTGCACCGCGCCTCGAGGGCCGGCAGATCAAGAGGCACGAGGCGCTCGCCCTCTTCCAGCCGCGGCCGGACCTGGGCGTTGCTCTGGAAATGCACGCCCTGGCTGGTCGCGACCTCCACGCCGAACTCACCCGGAGCACCGGGATAGACCCTGGTCTCCACCGCGCAGTCGCCCTGCACGATCATCGGCTGAATGAACACACTGTCACTCAGGACGATGATCTGCTCGTCCGTGATCGTCGCCGACAGGGCCACGGCCGCCCTGGCCATTTCCAGATAGGCCATGCCGGGCAGGACTTTCCTGCCCTGGATGACATGGTCCGCCAGGAAGGCCTCGTGGCCGGTGAGGACGGACGTGAAGATGCCGGTCGGATAGTCTTTGACTGCGTTGCTCATGATTCGGACTCCGGTGTCGAGTGATTGCCGATGAGTAGATGGATCTGGCGATCGAGGAGGCCGGCCGTCTCCTGCATCAGCTTCTCAGCGATGTGAGCGACGTGCCGCTTGCGCCACGATTCCAGCTCCGAGCCTTTGACCCACTGATTGAAGGCCCCCAGGGCGGGGCCGGTGTGCACCTGGAAATCGACCTGGTTCGTCTCGTCGCCGGCGATGGCGATGCGCGAGCTGTAGGCGAAGTACCACCGGAAGACCAGGGCCATCTTGTGCTTCCGGTCGGCGGCGGCCTTGTCCAGCAGGGCCTGCCGCCCTTTGCCCCGGTGGTGCTCCTGCACTTCCCCCCACACCTCGGCGAACGGCTTGCGGAACCAGGTCGTCTCGATCTGCGTCCGCACCCGCTCGGGAATGTCCTCCCACCCCTCGTAACGGCTGTAGAGCGTGTGCAGTTTGTTGGCGCGCGCGGGGAACAGCACGCCCTTGCGCAGCACCTGCACCCGCGCGCCCTGCTCGAACATGTCTCCCGCCGGCGCGTAGTCGGTGTCCTGCACGTCGATGGTCTGCAAGAGGTCCTTGACGGCGTCGCTGGTTCCCGCCTCGACCGTGCACTGATTGATGGAGCCGGTGAGGATGAAATCGGCGCCCATCATGAACGCGGCGGCGGCCGCCTGCGGCGTGCCGATGCCGCCCGCCAGGCCGACGTGAATCCGCTCCCCATTGCGATGGCTTCCCGCGATCCGCCGGGTCAGGCTCTGCATGGCCGGCAGGAGCACCGTGGCGTTGCCGCGGTCCGTATGTCCGCCCGAGTCGGCCTCGACGCAGAGGTCGGAGCTCATGGCCACGTGCGGGGCCAGCTCCGCCTGCTCCCGGCTGATCCTTCCTTGATCGAATAGCGCTCGGACGATGTCCGCGGGCGGAGGGCTGAGAAATGCCTCCGCGACCTCGGGACGCGAGACCTTGGCGATGACCTGGTGACGGCACTCGACGCCGCCGTCGCCGTTCCTCCGCAGGCCGCTGAGGCGATAGTGCACCAGAGCGGGCGTGATCATCGTGAAGGCGGACGCTTCGACGCAGGTGATCCCATGCTTGCGATAGAGATCGACGGTGGCTTCTTCCAGCTCCGGCTCCCGCGGATGGCAGATCAGGTTCATGCCGTAGACATGACTCGGCTCGAGGGCTTGCTGGATGAAGACGATGTCGCGCTCGACCGCCTCCAGGCTCCGGCCGCCGGTGCCGAGGAATCCCAGGAGACCGGCCTTGCCGATGGCGACGACGAGCTCTTTGGAGGCGATGCCGCCGTACATCGCGCCCGTGAGGTACGCGTAGCGGATGCCATAGCGCCGGCGGAAGCTGTCCGCGCCCAGCTGATCGGAGCTGATCGTCACGGCGCCCTCCGCAACGCGGCCCATGAATCGCGCAAGACGTCGACGATCTGCCGCATCCGCTCGCCGCTCAGCTTGTCCGCCCGGTAGACGAGATAGAGGTGCAGGTCGTCGTCGTCCTCGATGCGGGCCATGCACGACAGCCAGTAGGGGAAGCGCTCGACGTCGGCGATCCGGCCGAGGGTGGCCGAGGCGTTGAACACCTCGAAGAACGCGCTGCGCCGGGCCTTCGTCAGCTGAGGCGCATCGCCTCGGCCCTGGTAATTGAAGTAGATGCCGGGAAGCGCGCAACCCTCGAACTGTTTCCGGGTGGTGTCGTTGTAGTGGCTGAGCAGCGTGAAACTGAGACGCCTCTCTTCGATCTCCTTCTTCTGCGCGCAGACGTCCCTGACGAATTCGAGGACGTCCGCCGATCGTGGCGTTTGCAGGGCCAGCGGATAGTTCTCGGAGAACCATCCCAGCGCCTGGCTGCTGTCGAGGTGGATCAGCGGGTCCTGGCGCGTGTTGTAGATCTGCGTCAGGACCAGTTCGTCTTCCTGGAACGTGACCGCACAGCTTCTGGCGAAGAGCGCGAGGATGACATTTTCGACAGAGCCGAACGCCTCCGCTGCCTCGACGAGCTCCCGAGGAATGCGCAGTCTCTCCTCCCGCGCTTCCGGCTCAGCGCCGGAGGCCTGGATCATCCGCCCCTCACTCGCGTGCGCGGCTTCCAACACGTTCCACCAGTAGTTCCGCCACTGCAGAACGTCTTCGTCGCCGGCGCGCCGCTCCAGCGTCTCCACCCACTCCTGCACGCCGAGGGAGGGGCGCGAGACATACGAGCGGATGAGGTCTTCCTTGCCCTGGCAACAGAGGCTCAGGAGATCCATGAGCACGATCACGGTCACGGGATCGCTGATGAAGTGCTCGACCAGTAGCAGGATGTACTTTTCAGGGCCACGGTCGACCACGAAACAACCGGCGACCGGGCCTGTGACAGGGTCGAGCTTCGGCGCGTGCTCGTCGTACACGGCCATCAGCGCCTCGGCGTCGACCGTCTCCACGGGGATCTTCTCCGCGTGGGCGTCGTAGCACTGGAGCCACTGATCCCCCTCCCGGCGGAGGCGGAGCTTGAAGATGGGATGCTCCAGCAGGATCTCCAGGTTGCGCTGGAGGTCGCTCGCGGCGACGTCTTCCGTGACCAGGTAGGTCACCGGGATGACGATCGGCCGGTAGCGATCCGCGAGAATGCTCTCCCGCTGGACTTTCAGCAGCCGGAACGGCTCGTTCCAGCGGATGGGCTCCGGCTCCTTCGACGACGCGCCGTCGACCGCTTTCGCCAGTCCGGCGATGTTGCCCCGCTCGAACAACGCCTTGAGCGGGACGTCCACGCCCAGCTGCGTTCGGATCCGGAACATGAGCTGTGTGGCCAGCAGCGAATGCCCGCCGAGCTCGAAGAAGTTGTCGTTCACCCCGACGGTCTCCGGCGCGCGGTTCAACACCTCGGCCCAGATCCCCGCCAGCTGCCGCTCCGCGCGACTGCGCGGAGCCATATACGGCTCGCTCGATTCCAGGCTCACATCCATGCGCTCCAGCGCGCGGCGGTCCACTTTCCCGGTGGCCGTGAGCGGAATCGCGTCGAGGCTCACAAACGCGGACGGCACCATGTGCTCCGGCAACGTGCGCATGAGGTGCGTCCTCAGCTCGTCCTGAGAGAGGACGCGCGACGCGCGATAGAAGGCAACGAGCCGCTTGTCGATCCCTTCTCCCTGAGCGACGACGACGCAGTCCTCGATCTCCGGGTGCTGGCGGAGCCGCGCCTCGATCTCTCCCGGCTCGACCCGATAGCCCCGGATCTTGACCTGCGTGTCGATCCGCCCCAGGAACTCGAGAGTGCCGTCCGGCAGCCAGCGCCCCAGATCGCCCGTCCTGTACATGCGCGCGCCGGGACGGAACGGGTCGGGGACGAATTTCGCGCGATCGAGCTCCGGGCGATTCAGATAGCCGCGGGCGAGTCCCTCGCCGGCGATGTGCAGCTCGCCGGGCACGCCGATCGGCTGCGGGCTGTCGTATCGATCGAGGACGTAGATCCGGGTGTTGGCGATCGGTTTGCCGATCGGCGGGAAACGCGTCCAGCCGCTCACGTCCGCCGGCAGCGCATGCGCCGTCACCACGTGCGCCTCGGATGGCCCATAGTGATTGTGGAGACGGGCCTCCCGATATCGCTGAAAGAACCGCGACACCGTGTCGTCGATCGTCAACTGCTCGCCGGCGGTGATGACCTTTCTCAAGGGCACGGCCTCGCCGTAGGCCATCAGCTCGCCCAGCAGCGTGGTCATCGCCGCGAAGGGCAGGAAGATCGTGTGAATGTCGTTCGCGACGATGAATCGCGCCAGTGATGCGGGATCGCTTTTCGTCGCCGCATCCGGAACGACGAACGCCGCCCCGGCCGACAGGCAGCTGAACAGCTCCTGCATGAAGACGTCGAAGACCGGCTCGGTGTAATTGAGGATGTTCTCGCCTTCGCGGAAGCCGATCTCCTTTTCCTGCCAGGCGATGAGATTGGTCAGGGTGATGTGCGTCAGCAGCACGCCCTTCGGCCTGCCGGTGGATCCCGAGGTGTAGATCACATAGGCCAAGTGATGGGGCCTCGCCGTGGAGGACAGGCAATCCTGCCTGTCCTGCCTATCCTCCACGCCCGTCAGAACCACGGCCGGCCGGCTGTCGTCCAGGATCTCCGCGATCCTCTCGTCCGGAGAGCGCGGATCGAGCGGGAGGACGGCGCCGCCGGCCTGCAGGATCCCGAGGACGCCCACGATCGTTTCGACCGACCGCGCCGCACGGAGTCCGACCAGCGAGTCCGGCCCGACTCCCAGCGATTGAAGGTGCAGCGCCAGGGCCCGACTTCTGTCGTGCAGCTCCCGGTACGTCAGCGTTTCCCCGGCACAGACGACGGCCTTCCGCTCCGGCCCGGCAGCCACCTGCGCGGCGAATCGCTCATGGATGCACTCGTCCCGCGCGTAGTCCGCATCGGTGCGGTTGAAGTCCGTCAGGAGCTGCCGCCTCTCCGCCTCGCTCACGTACTGCAGCCGGCCGAGGGCCACGCCCGGCGCCGCGAGAATGGCCCGACACAGGGCCATGAAATGCGCGGCCATGCGGGCGACGGTCCGCTCCTCGAAGAGAGACGTCCGGTATTCGATCGTGCCCGCCAACCCATCCGCGGACTCGATGAAGGAGACGAGGAGATCGAACTTGCTGATGCCGCTGTCCAGCGGATAGGGGCGGATGTGATCGCCGAGCGCTCCCATCGGGGCGTTCTGCAGAATCATCATGATCTGGAACAGCGGGTTGAGCTCGAGGTTGCGGGCGGGCTGCACGCGCTCGACAATTCTTTCGAACGGCGCGTCCTGGTGCTCGTACGCCTCCAGACAGGTGGCCCGCACTTTCGCCAGCAGCCGCGCGAAATCGTCTTCGGCCTCCACCCGGCTTCGTAAGACCAGCGTGTTGGCGAACATCCCGATCAGGTTCTCGGTCTCGCGATACTGCCGGTTCGCGATCGGAGTGCCGATGCAGAGGTCCTCCTGGCCGGTATAGCGATAGAGCAAGGTCTTGAACGCGGCCAAGAGGACCATGAACAGACTGCAGTCGTGCCGTCTGGCCAGGTCGTTCAGTTGGCCGGTGAGTTGCGCGTCCAGGGCGAAGACATACGTCGCCCCCGCGGAGCTTTGTCCGGCCGATCTGCGGTGGTCGGTCGCCAGATCCAGGCTCTCCGGCGCGCCCGCGAGCTTCCGCTGCCAGTACGCGAGCTGCCGCTCGAGCAGCTCACTCGTCTCCAGCCACGTCCGCTGCCAGACGCTGTAGTCGACGAACTGGAGCGGCAGACGAGGGAGCTCCACTCCGTCCATGGCCATTCCGATTTCCCGGACCAGCACCCCCATCGACCAGGCGTCGCTGATGATGTGATGCATGTTCAGCAGGAGCAGGTGCTCTTCCGGCGAGAGGATGACGATCGTGCCCCGAACGAGCGGCCCGGCGGCCAGATCGAAGGGGCGCCGCGCTTCCGCCTGCAGGATCAGCCTCGCCTTGTCCCGGCGGACCCGCCGCGTCTCCTCGCCACTGACATCGATGCGGTTCAACCGGAAATCGAGGCGATCCAAGATGCGCTGCTCGGCCACGCCGTCCCGGGCCGGGAAGATCGTGCGCAGCGTTTCATGGCGGGCGATGACCGCGTTGTACGCCCGCTCCAGGAGATCGATGTCGAGCTCACCACGGATGCTGACGGCGGCCGGAACGTTGTAGGCCGGGCTCTCCGGCTCGAGCTGGTGGATGAACCACAGTCGCTCCTGGGCGAAGCTGAGCGGCAGCCGGTCCCATTCGGCTCGATCCACGGGCACAATCCCCGGCACGGTCGGAGCGGGGGACGCCTGATGCAGGAACGCGAGGATGGCCGCCTTGTTGGCCACGAGCCGCTCGCGAACGTCCTCGGTCAGAGCGCCTTTCGGCGCCCGCAGCCGGAGCTGCCCGCTCTCCGCCCACAGCTCGATCCCCCGGGCCTGCACGTCATCGATGAGGGTCGGGATCGTCACAGCGTCACCTCCTCGAGCTCGACGTCCGCGTTCATGACGCCGGCGATCCCGGCCACGGTGCTCCGGTCGAAGAGGTCCTTCACCTGCAGGTCGACGGCGAACTGGCCGCGGATCCGGGAGACGAGCTGCGTCGCCAGGAGGGAGTTCCCGCCCAGCTCGAAGAAGTTGTCCTCGACGCCGATCCGCGCGAGGTCCAGCTCCAGCACCTGCGCCCAGATCGCCGCCAGCCGGCGCTCCACGTCATTGCGGGGCGCCACGCGCGTCTGCGTCGACTCCGGATCGACCGCCATGCGCTCCAGCGCGGCGCGGTCCAGGAGACCTCCGCGTGTGAGAGGGATCTCCTCCACGACGACGAACCGGCCGGGCTGCATGTAGAACGGCAGTTGCCGGCGCACGGACGCCTCGACGTCACGGGCATCCGGCGCGACGACGAAGGCGATCAGCTGCTCTCTGCCGTTCTCCTCCCAGCGATGGAGGACGCGGCAGTCGCGGACCGCGTCGTGACGGCGGATGACGGCCTCGATTTTTCCGAGCTCGATTTGATAGCCGCTGTGGCGCACGCCCGCGGTCTCGAGGTCGATGCACCCGTCGAAGTCGTATCTCCCGATCAGCGACGTCTTCTGCTGTCCGCGGATGGTCACCCTTCCCGGCCGGTATTGATCGACCACGCAGCCGTGCTCGTCCTCGAGCGTCACATGGGCGATGAGAGGCGCCAGCCTCTCTTCGAGCGCCGGGATGCAGTGATCGGGCGTGACCAGGCGGCGCCGGCTGCTCATGGTCAGTTGCTCGTGGACGTCCCGGTGCCGGCCATCGAGTCCGACGAAATACAAGCCCGGCTTCCGGCGGTCCATGAGCATCGCCAGCGACTGCATCCCCTGCGTCCTGCTGATGCTCATGTAGCCGCGGCCCGCGCCGAGGTTCTTCCTCCCGGCGCTCAGGCCCACGCCGGCCCACATCGTCTGCTGGACGTTCGTGTAGAGGATTCCCAGCGCGGCCAGCCGTTCGTGACGGCCCAGCTCATGGCCCTTGCGGTACGCGTAGGTGGAGAAGTGGAATCCGCCGAAGGTGCCGTTCACCGAGCCGATCTCGAGGACGTGCACGTACGGACGTCCTCTGCCGAGGGCTTCCAGGGCCCGGGTGATCCGGTCGCTTTCGTGAATCGCTCGCGCGTAATCGCGAGGCTGGTGGACCTCGATCGGTCCTTCCGCGACCTCGGAGGCCGTGGCCTGAACGATCGTCGAGAGAACCAGCCCGCTGTCCTGTTCGATGTCGCGGATCTGCTGGCACAACTCGTCCGGCGGGTCGTGGATCAGGTCATGTTCGAGGTAGATCACCTGGCCCGCTGTCGCCTCGGCGATCCCCTCGAGCTCGCGCCAGGCGACTTGCCTGAGCGCAGGCTCGCTTCTGCCGGTGACGATCACGCGCTGATTGCCGCGGCGCAGCAGCAGCTCGCAGACGGCGCGGCCGATTCCTCCCAGGCCGCCGAGGACGAGACTGAGGCCGGGAGCATGGCTTTCCGCGGGCTGCTCGAAGAGGACATGCCGGAGCCGGTAGACCGACCGCTCGCCGCCGCGATAGCGGACGTCGCGGTTCTGATCGAGGCCCGCGCGAACCTCGATGGCGAGGATCTGCTGCCACGGCGTCTGATCGTCGGCGTCGCAGAGCACGACGTGCGTGTGGGGGCGCTCCTGGGCGAAGCTCCGGAGCAGCGCCGATTCTGCGTGGACGAGACCACTGTCCCGTCCCTCATGGATCCCGATCCAGGTCACGGTCAGGTCTCTGTAGGCGGGCTCCATGAGAGTCCGCAGGATCGCCAGGCTGCCGGCCGGATCGGCGTTGCCGGTCCGACGATCGACGAGGACCACGCGCTCCCGCGGTAGCAGCTTCCGTTGCCGGAGCTCTTCGTCACCAATCACGATCAGGTGGAGCGGCGGCAGCTGGTCGTCCGGAACGTGAACGGGTGCAGGCGACCAGATGCCTTCATAGAACCAGTCCGGCAGCGTGTGGTCGTTGGCCTCTTCGAGGTCGACCTGCTGCAGCTGGCGCTCGTAGTCGCCGCGGACGAGCTGCCGGGCCAGTTGGGAGCGCTGGATCTTGCCGCTGGTCGTACGAGGGAATGCGTGCTTTTCCAGGGGAATGATCGCGTCCGGATCGACGCCGAGCCGCTCTGTGACCACGCGCTTGATCTCGCGGATGGTCTCCACACCGGAGTCCCCGACGTACGCGAGCCCGTAGCCTTCCGCTCCGTCCGGCCCCTTGGAGATTGGGAACACGCCGACGTGGCCGGGCTCCACGGTGGCGACGTCGCCGGCCAAGGCTTCGATCTCGTGGCAATAGATGTTCGCCCCGCGGACGATGATCATCTCTTTCTCCCGGCCGGTGATGTACAGCTGCCCCCGATGGAGGAAACCGAGGTCGCCGCTGTTGAACCAGCCGTCGTCGGTGAAGGCGGCGGCGGTCGCGTCAGCGTCGCGGTAGTAGCCGGGAGTGATGACCGTCCCGCGGAGCTGCATCCGGCCGATCTGCTCCTCGCGCAGCAGATTGCCGTCGGCGTCGACGATGCGGATCTCGACCCCGGGAACGACTGTGCCGAGTCCGATGAACTCCGTGCCGCCGACGCTGTGGTAGCTGGTCTCGAGGGTGAAGGCCTTGTTGTAGGCGATGCCCGTGCACGACTCGGCCATTCCGAAGGCCGGCTGCATGGCCCGGCTGTCGAAGCCGTAGGGGGCGGTCTTGCGGATGAACTCTTCCAGTACGCCCTTGTTGACCTGCTCGCCGCCGTTGATGAAGTGCCGGAGCGAGCTGAGGTCGTAGCGGGAGCTGCCGTCGTCCTTCTTCAGCGCCTCCGAGACCAGCTTGTAGCCGAAGTTCGGCGAGAAGGCCCAGGTGACCCGGTACCGGCTGAGGAGACGCAACAGGTTCAGCGGCTCGCCCATGATGTACTCGGTCTTGATCTGGATGTCCTGGCACCGCAGATAGACGCTCTTCAGGTGCGCGGTCAGGACCGCGGCGACATGGTCGACGGGCATCCAGTTGAGACAGACGTCGTCCTCGCCGTGGCCTTCGAATTGGCGGACGCTCGTAAAGTGAGCGATCACCCCTTTGTGGGTGATCTGGATGCATTTCGAGATGCCGGTGCTGCCGGAGCTCAGCTGATAGAACGCCACATCGTCGGGCGACGGCACATGGAGCTGCCGGCTCGGCTCACTGCCCTGCAGTGACTCCACGTCGACGAGCTGCATGCCCGGCATGACGCCCGCGGAGTCGAGCGCGGCCAGGGCGGCGCGGTTGCTGCGATTGCTGATCACCAGCGGCGCGTCGAGGAGCTGCCACACGGCCGCCAGCTTCTGCACCACCGCGTTCTCCGTGGCATACACGGGCGGAATGGCCACCGTGACCGGGATGTATCCGCCGAGGAGGCAGCCCCAGAACGCGGTGTAATAGTCGGCCAGGTTCGGACACTGCAGGATGACCGCCGTTCCCGGCGTCAGTCCCCTCGCCTGCAATCCTCCGGTGACGCGCGCCCCCGCGTCGAGCAGCTGCCGGTATCCGAGGAACGACTCGCCGCCCTTCTCGTCGATGACCGTTAGTCCCTTCGACTCGACTTCCGCCGCCCGCAACATGGCCTCGGTGATCGTGGCCGGCGTGTTCTCCGGATAGACCAGCGGTCCGCCGCTGACGTAGGCCGGCGGGCCATCGTGTTCCTCGTTCGTGGTCTGCCGCGCGGACACCGTGGCCATGCTCGTGCTGTAGGTCGTCCGCGGGCGGGCGCCGATCTCCACCAGGTGGTAGAGCCGCTCCCGCCGGCTGTTCAGATGGCTCTGGAGGTGCGTTTCGATGCGGTGATCGCCGATGTCTGCTTGCGTGTAGACGAGCTCCGTGAGCTCGCCATTGGCGTCCCAGACCTGCTCAACGAGGACTTCGTTTTGGAGTGCGGCAGCGGAGCTGCCGCTTTGGAAAGCGGCGGCCTTGCCGCCGCACTCCGAAATCTTGCGCGACGGCTCTTCGGCCACCGCCGTCAGCACGCGCTCGTATGCGGCGATGAAAGCTTGGATCCGGTCGCGGCGATAGAGCTCGGTCGAGTACGTCCAGGTCCCGGCGATGTCGTCCTTCCGATCGAAGACCTCGACCACCTGATCGAACACCGCAACCTGGCGGTCGAAGGCGAACGGCTCGATGCGTTGCCCGTCGTACGTGCCGTAGTCCGGATTCTGCTGCTGGACGAACGCGTGCTGGATGAGCGGATTCCGATTCGTTTCCCGCTTCACGCCCAGGCGGTCGATGACCTTGTCGAACGGAGCGTCCTGATGGGCGTGCACTTCGGTCGTGCTCTTCTTCAGCTCCGCGAGATAGCGGGTGAAGGGCATCGCGGCGTCGATTCGGCTGCGAAGGACCACGGTGTTGGCGAACATGCCGATGAGCGCGGCCGTGCCGCCGTACTGGCGATTGGCGATGGGGCTGCCGATGCAGAGGTCTTCCTGGCCGCTGTAGCGGTAGAGCATCACCTTGAACGCGGCCAGGAGGACCGCGTTGAGGCTGCAGTCCTGCTGGCGTGCGAGACTCTTCAGTTGCCGCGTCAGCTCGGGACTGAGAGTGAAGGGCTCGACCGCTCCCGCGTAGCGCAGCACGGCCGGCCGCGGGTAATCGGTCTCCAGATCGAGAGCGTCCGGCGCGCCGGCCAGCTTCTCCTGCCAGTACGCGAGCTGCCGCTCCAGCGCTCCGCTCTCCTCCAGCCACTTCCTCTGCCAGACGCTGTAGTCGACGTACTGGATCGGCAGGGACGGCAGCTCGGCGCTCCGGCCGTCCATGATCAGGCTCAGTTCTTTGGTCAGAACGGCCATCGACCATGCATCGCTGATGATGTGATGCATGTTGAGCATCAGGACGTGCTCCTCCGGAGCGAGCCGGATGATCCGCCCGCGAATGAGCGGCCCCGTGGCGAGATCGAACGGAGTCGCGGCTTCGGTCTGGCAGAGCTGCCGCGCCGAGTCGCGATCCGCTTCGATGCGCTCCAGGCGGAAGTCGAGGCGATCGAGGATGCGTTGCCGCGCCTTCCCGTCCTCGATCGGAAAAACGGTGCGCAGGTTGTCGTGCCGGGAGATGACCAGGTTCAGGGCCCGTTCGAGCTTGTCGACGTCCAGCCGTCCCTTGATGTCGACCGCGCCGGCGATGTTGTAGATCGCGCTGTCCGGCTCCAGCTGATTGATGAACCAGAGCCGCTCCTGGGCGAAGCTCAGCGGCAGGCGCTCGAATGCGCTTCGGTCGATCGGCACGATGGCCGGGATGCGGGGCTCGATCTCGATCCGGTACGTGGCCGCCAGATACGCGGCGAATCGCCGAACGTCGGGATGCTCGAAGGCCGCGGCCGGCGAGACGTTCTCCTTTAGGAGCTGACTGGTCTTCTCGATGAGATCGGTCACGTCGAGAGAGGTGAGTCCGGCTTCGAAGAAGCTCTGATCGGGCGCGATCTCCTCGACCGGCCGCTGGAGCTTGCGCGCGAGCTCCTGGCGGAGAAACAGCTCCATCTTCTCCGCCGGCGTCGACGGAGGTGCGCTCGGCGCGGAAACTCGCCGTGTGGGCGCGGGCTGCGCGATCGGCTCGGCCTCCACCCCCACCCAGTACCGCTCCCTGGCGAATGGATAGACCGGCAAACTGACGCGCCGAGGTCTCGCCGCTCCATGGAGCGCGCTCCAGTCCAGATCGTGTCCGCGGACCCACAGCTCCAGCAGCTTGGCGAGCTTCTTCTCTTCGATCCAGCGGGCGACGATCTGCTGGAGGTCGTCCTGATCGAAGAGGGCCGCGACATCTCCACTGCCCGTCGCCTGGTAGATGCCGTCGACCGCATCGCCGGCGATCCATGCCTCCAGTTTCCCGGACAATTCTTCGACGGTGCTGGCCAGGATTCCCAGGCGCTCCTCCATCGCCTCCCGACCGGTCTGCAGCGTGTAGGCGATCGCGCCGAGATCGAGCTCCGTTCCATCGCGGAGGAACGCCAGCAGGTCGCGCGCTTTCTGCTTCAGCTGCCCGGACGTGCGCGCCGACAACGGAACGGCGACTCTCGACGATGACGCGACCATCGCCGGCGCTTCGTACTCCTCCACCACCAGGTGGGCATTCGATCCGCCCGCGCCGAACGAGGAGACTCCGGCGATCCTCGGCTGCGCCTCCCAGTCGCGCAGCGACTGGTTCACCACGAAGGGCGTCTTCTCGAACTCGATGTACGGGCTCGGCGGCGCAGCATGCAGCGACGGAGCGATCTGGCCATGCTGCATTTGCAGGAGCACCTTCGTCAGTCCGGCGATGCCGGCCGCCGACTCGCAGTGTCCGATGTTCGACTTCGCGGAGCCGATGAGGCAGAACCCCGTCTCGGACGTGTCCCGCTGAAAGGCCTTGCTCAGCGCGGCGATCTCGATCGGGTCGCCCAGCTTCGTACCGGTGCCGTGGGCCTCGATGTAGCTGACCTGACGGGCGTTGACGTTCGCTTCGGCCAGGGCCACGCTGATCGCGCCGGCCTGGGCAACCGGATTGGGAACGGTATAGCGATTCGTCCGTCCGCCATGATTGAGCGCGCTCCCGCGGATGACCCCATAGATATGGTCGCCGTCCCGCTCCGCCTCGGACAGCCGTTTCAACACCACCGCCCCCACTCCCTCGCCGGGGATGTAGCCCTCGCCGCCCTCGCCGAAGCTCCGGCATTCGCTCTCGCCGGAGATGAACCGGCCGGCGCTCAGCATCAGGTACTTGTTGGGATGGATGGTGACGTTCACCCCGCCGGCGACGGCCAGGTCGGTGCGTCCCTGCTTCAGATCCTGACAGGCCAGATGAATGGCCGTCAGGGAGGAGGAGCACATCGTGTCCACGGCCATGCTCGGACCATGGACATTGAGCGCGTACGAGACGCGATTGGCGATGTTCGAAGGATTGCCGGCAAAGGCCATCCGCCTGCCTCGCATGCTCTCCTCGGCACCGAAGAGCTGGTACTCGGTGTACATGACGCCGACATACACGCCGACCTGACCGGCGAGGCCGAACGCGTGGGGGATCTGCAGCCGCTCGCGCGTGTAGCCGGCGTCTTCGACGGCCATCCAGGCGTGCTGCAGGAACAGGCGCTCCTGCGGATCCATGAACGGCGCTTCGGACGGCGGAATGTTGAAGAAGCGAGGATCGAATTCGTCGACGCCCGGAATGAACCCGCCCCACTTGCTGGAGTGGTCCTCGCCGTAGTACTCGCGCCAGTTCCAACGCTCCGCGGGGACCTCGACGATGCAGTTCTTCCCGTCGCGCAGGTTGCGCCAGTACGAGGCGACGTCAGCGGCCTCCGGATACCGGCCGGAGAGGCCGATGATGGCGATGGGCTCGGCGTTCGTTGTCATTCGCCGTTCGCGTGGAGCGGCGGGCTTCAGCCCGCCATCCACCTTCGGCGGGCTAAAGCCCGCCGCTCCATCGGGATACGTCGCCCGTAAATGCGCGCTCAGCTCCTGAATGGTCTGGTACTCGAAGAAGAGCGTCTTCGGGAGCGAGCCGAAGGTCTTCTCCAGGCGATTGGTCAGATTCATCGCCCGGATGGAGTCGATGCCGTATATCTCGAACGGGGCGCGAGGATCGATCCGGGCGGCGGGCAGGCTCAGCTCCGCGGAGAGCTGTTCCTTGAGATAGTCCTCGAGGGAGCGCTCCTCAACCGTGCCGTGCGTGCGGGCACGCAGCTTCGCCACATCCCCTTGCGCGACCAGAACGCGGTCGTGCTCCGAGGCCAGGGACTGGTGGAAGGCGCGCATCCCGTTCGCGGTCTCGAGAGGCCGGATCCCCGTGGCCTCCTGCAGTCTCTCCAGGCTCGCCCGGTCGATGCTCATGCCGCCCTCCTTCCACAATGGCCAGTTGATGGAGAGGGTCTTTCCCTTTCTCTGTCCCGCGGCCACTTGTTCGTTGCGATCGCGGGCGAACCAGTCCATGAAGCCGTTCGCGGCCGCGTAGTCCGCCTGCCCCGGATTTCCCTCCGCCGCGGCGAGCGACGAGAACAGGACCAGGAAGTCGAGGTCCATGTCCCGGCTGGCCTGATCCAGGTTGAAGGTCCCGGTGACCTTCGGCGCCAGCACGCGGCGGAAGTCGTCCGCCGTCTTCTTGAGGAGGAAGCTGTCGCGGAGGATCCCCGCGCAGTGCAGGATTCCATCGAGCCGCCCGGTCATCAGCCGGCCGACTTGCGCCGGGTCGCAGACGTCGGCCTGTCGATACTCGACGGCGCCGGGGAGGGAGCTTAGGATCGCCTCACCGGCCGGCGTCAATGCGGAACGGCCGGCCAGAATGACTCTGCTGCCGGCGGCCTGCTGCAGGATCTCTCTGGCGAACAGGATGCCGAGGCCGCCGAGACCGCCGGTGATCAGATAGACGCCGCCCTCTTTGAAGCCGATGGGCGCGCGCTCTGCGCGCACCTCCTGCCAGCCGAGGACTTGGCGCGTCCCGTTCTGGTAACGGATGACGGAATCCGCGGCGGTGCGGTTCTCGTCGAGTTGCTCCGCGGTGATCTGCGAGTCGGTGAGGATGACCTGGCCGGCCAGACGCGGATTCTCCAGCGCGGCCGTCTTCAGCAGGCCGGCCAGTCCCGCGAAGATCTCATCGGCGGCGACAACCTGGACGAGGACGCGCGCCGTCGATTTCTGCTCGAGCAGCTCGCGAAGCAACTCGAAGCAGGCCAGCGCGTAGTGGCTGTACCGCTCCGCGAGATCGAGCTGCGGCAGGTCGCACGTGATGACGTGCCGTTCCGCCGGCTCGGAGGACGATGCCACCGCCGGCGCGGGCTGCCACACCGGAACGGCGAGGAACGCATCCTCACCAGGAAGCGGCCGCGTGGAGAGCTCCCGCAGTTCCACGCACACATTGCCCTGTCCATCGCACAGGTCGATGTCCACCTTGCCGCCGGACGTGGGTCGCACCCAGGCCAGCATTTCCTTCTCGCAGGGCGCGAGGACGCGCATCGACGTCAGGGCGAAGGGCAGGAATGGACCGGGACTCGCGTGCAGCTCGCCGTCGAGACCGATCGTGGACTGCAGGGCGCTGTCCAGCAG
>JBIOTX010000116.1:0-9502 GCA_044866315.1 Thermoanaerobaculia bacterium
CGATGCCGGCCCAGAGCATCGGGCTGTTCTTCATCGAGCTCTGCACCTTCGTCACCTGGCTGCGCGCGCCGTCGCGCATCGAGCTCTTCGCATGTGCCAGCGAGCGCTTCACGCCGTCGAGCTCGCCGCGGATCCGCGAGCGCACGTCCGGATGAAACGCCGCCGACTCCACCTCCGCCCCGCTCGGCAAAACGTCGCGTGTCGTATCCATTCGCTCCTCCTTCGCAGGGTCTTTCAGTGCGAGGAGGATGCCACTTAAGCTCTGCTGTTGCAGCGATTTAGCAATCGGACGAACCGGTACGCGCAGCATTCCGCGTCGGTACGCGAGTCGTCCGCGTCTTCTCCGGTGAGCCGGCGGGGGAGCAACACGAATCGCCCAAGGGAGGCAACGCGAGTCGTCGAGGGATCAACGCGAATCGCCGGGGGGACCGACGCGAATCGTCGGGGGACCAACGCGAATCGCCCGGCGAACCAACGCGAATCGCCCGGCCAGATACGCCAGCGTGCCCACGACCATCCCGGTGTCGGTGAGACGCCGCTCGCGGGCGGTCATGGCCAGCCCGAAGTCGGTGACGCGCGCGCGCAGCTTTCCGTCGCCCTCGCGGGTGACCATCACGTTTTCCGGCTTGATATCGCGATGGATGATCCCGCCGGCGTGGCTGTACTCCAGCGCCTTGGCCACCTGGCGGGAGACGTCGATGATCTCGCCGAGGGCCAGCGTCTCCGTCGCGGCCAGCTCGCGCAGGTTCTGCCCGCGCACGAGCGGCATCACGTAGAAAAGGGAGCCGTCGTCCGAGCCGAAGTCGTGAATGCCGACCACGCCGGGATAGTCGAGCCTGGCCACGGCCCGAGCCTCGCGGCGGAAGCGCTCGTGCAACTGCGCGTCGAGCACTCCCGTGGGAATCACTTTGATCGCCACCTCGCGATCGAGCAACGGATCGCGGGCCAGGTAGACCACACCCATCCCCCCGCGACCGAGCTCGCGCAGCACCTCGTAGCGATTGCCGAGGACGAGATTCATGGAAACGTGGACCGGAGAAACGGAATGGTAGAGCAATAGAATGACGCAATAAAGCGCAGCGAGCCGTATTCGGGGGCGCTTGGGAAGGGAACGGCTTCCTCACTCCGTCGGATCGACGCCGCGCTCCAGGCACAGGCGCGGCTCGTCAACGATCGAAGTCATGCGTCACCTCACAGATATTGCCCGGCATCGACACGGAGAATCTGGCCGGTCACGCGGCGCGCGCCGGGGCCGGCGAGAAAAACCACCGCGGCGGCGACGTCTTCCGGTTCGACGAGATCGCCGAGGAGTGTTTCCTCGAGCGCTTGCTGCCGGACGGAGCCGGGGAGCGATTCGGTCAGCGGCGTGCGCACCCAACCCGGCTCGACGACATTGACGCGAATGCCGAAGCGGCCCGTCTCGCGGCTGACGCTCTTCGCGAGGCCGAGCAGGCCGGCCTTGCTCGCGGCGTACGCGGACGTTCCGAACTTTCCGCGCGAGCCGTTGATCGAGCCGATCAGGATCACTCGTCCGCCTCCGCCGTTGCGCATTGCCGGAATCGTGTGCCGGAGAAGGAGAAATGCGCCGCGCAGATTCACCTGCTGCACGAGATCCCAGTCCTCGACGGCGAGCTTCCAGACGACCGCATCGCGCGCGATGCCGGCGGCATGCACGACGATGTCGATGCGCCCATGGAGCTCGAGCACTCTCGCGATCGCACGCGCGACCGACGCGTCCTCGCGGACGTCGCAGGCGACGTCGGCGGACTGGAGATCGAGATTGACGACCGTCGCCCCGGTCTCGCGCAGCGCGGAGACGATCACGCGTCCGATCCCGCCCGAGCCGCCGGTCACGACGGCAACGTCGCTCACGCCACGCTCCTGCGCGACAACTTCTCGTGCCGATACGCGCCCCAGAGTGCGGCGCCGAGTGCGCCCGCGTAGATCGCACGCGGATCGGTGACGATCTCCAGGGCGAGCTTCTCCTCGCGGACTTTGTCGCGCAGCGCCTGCGCCAGTCCGACGTCGGCGGACAGGCCCCCCGTGATGGCCACCATGCCGTCCGCGCCGATCGCCCGCAACAATTTCAGGTAGCGTCCGGCCATCGAGAGATGGATGCCTTTGAGGATGTTCGCCGTGGTGATCCCGCGGCTGACCATGTTGATGACGTCCGTCTCCGCGAGCACCGCGCAGATGCTGCTGACCATCTCCGGATCCGATGCGCTGCACGAGAGCGGACCGATGTCCTCGAGGGTGATGCCGAGATAGCGGGCCACGTTCTCGAGAAACTGTCCCGATCCCGACGCGCACTGGCTGGTCATTCGATACGAGAGCACGCGGCTCTTTTCATCGAACTTCATCGCCCGCGCATGGAGCGCGCCGATGTCGAGCGCCGCCCTGGCCTCGGGCATCAGGTACACCGCGCCGCGCGCGTGCGTGGTCATTCCGTAGAAGTGCCCGCGGCGGAAATCGACGAGGTCCCCTTCGCCGGTCGTGGCGAGATAGGCGACGTCGTTTCGCTGCACGCCCGCGTCGGTCAGCGCCGACTGGTACGACTCTTCGATCACCTTGCGCAGATCGCGGCGGCGGATCCGATCCGTGCGCAGCGCGATCGGAGAGCCGCCGGCGACGACGACGGTCTTCACGCTGCTCGAGCCGACGTCCATTCCCGCGGTGACGATCATGCCGCCCTCCGCGCGAACAGCGCCGCGCCGAGCGCGCCGGTGTAGATCGACTCGGAGGAAATGTTGAGCGTGCGCGGCCCGTAGTTCTCGCCAACGAGCTCCTCGATCGCGGACACCGCGGCCGGATTCCGGGCCACGCCGCCGGTGAACGTGAACTGATCGCTCACCCCGCCCGATCGCGCCAGCAGCGACATGGCCCGGATCACGATCGCGCGATGCAGGCCCGCGACGATGTCCTCGCGCTTCTGTCCGAGGGAGAGGCGCTCGCGCAGCTCCGCTCCCGCGAACACGGTGCAGGTGCTGTTGATCTTCACGCGCTGCCGGCTCCGCTGCGCCAGCGGCCCGAGCTCGTGCACGGCGAGATTCATCTCGTCGGCGATGTATCCGAGGTAGCGCCCGCAGCCGGCGGCGCAGCGATCGTTCATCTGAAAGCTCGTGACCAGGCCTTCGGCATCGAGCTGGATGGCCTTCGTATCCTGGCCGCCGATGTCGAGCACCGTGCGCGTTTCGGGGAACATCGCGTGCGCGCCGAGACCGTGGCAGAGGATCTCGCTGCGAATCTGTTCCTTCGGGAACGGCAGCCGCTGGCGCCCGTAGCCCGTGCCGACGGTACCGCGCGCGCGCAACTCGACCGAGCGCGCGGATTCCACGGCCGCGCGCAGACGCGCGTCGCCCGATGTTTCATCCAGCGCCGCGCCGACGTGCCGCTCGAACGCGTTGTCCACCGGCAGCGCCTCGACGGAGAGAATCGCCGCGTCGAACACTCCGCAGAGCACATCGAAGGTGATGCCCTTCGGCTCGGCGATCGCTTCGGCGAGCTGCATGAAATCGGCGGCGGCGAGATCGCGGAAGAAATCGCTTCTTCGCGAGGCGCCGCGCGCGAAATGCCGTCGCGCGCGCGCCGCCATGTCGTTGCCGATCGCTTCGAGCCGCGCCTTCAACTCACGCGCGTGCGCGGCGTGTTTCGGACCGCCGGCGATCATCGACATCGCCTCGCCGAGCAGGTCGAGCTGATCGAGATACTGGTGCATCTTGAAATTGCGCTCGAGCTCCTCGACCGCGCCCGCGTCCGTGCTCCGCTCGACGAGCGTGAACCGCGTCCGCACGAACGCCTCTTCGCGCACGATGCGCGCGGCAACGTCGTAGTTGCTGCGGCTGTTGGTGATGCCGCGGCCGATCACCTGGCCGTCGCCGTCGAGCACGACCGCCTTGGTCGTGGTCGAGCCGAGGTCGATGCCGACGAAGACGTCCATCACGCGGCCTGTCCTCCACGTTTCTGGTCGAGCATCTGCAGATAGCTCTCGATGCGGTTCTTGATGTTGGCGGCGGAGAAGTAGCGCGGATCGACGAGATCGCTTTCGATGAATGCGCCCGGCACGCCGGTGCGCTCTTCGAGGCGGCGCAGCATCATCAGTTGCCCGACGCTGAAGGAGTTGCAGCTCTTGACGCTGTTGATGAGAAAACCGTCGGCGCCGTACTCGCGGACGTAGCGCTCGAGCAGCTCCACGCGCGTGGGGAGGCCGAGGTTCGTGTAGCAGCCGAGGCAGTAGTCGGCCAGCGTTTCGAGAGGACGATCGGGATCGTGGCGGAAGCCGCGGTCGTACAGGCCGCCGACCTTCGTGTAGGTGCTGGCGACGACGACCGCCTCTTCGTCGTAGAACATCTTCCAGAACTCGCGGAAGCTCGTCCAGTTCGGCGGCCCTTCGACGACGAGGCGATATTTCTCGCGCGCCATCGGTCCTTCGGGCGTGATCGGACCGAGGCCGGCGTCGAGACGCTCCTGCACTTCGGCGCGCAGTGCAGCGTAGTACTGGACGGCTTCGGGCGTCCCGCGGAACGCGCTGAAGATCGGACCGATGTAGTAGACGCCGCCGAAGTACGCGTCGATCGGCGACGGCGTCCGTTTCGCGCTCTCCAGCGTCCACACGAGATCATCCTCGGCGCGCGCCGACAGGCGGAGCATCTCCCGCAACCGCTCCTCGTCGAACGCGCGTCCGCTCACTTGCTCGAGCTTCGGAATGACCTCCGTGCGCAACTGCTCGACGATGTAGTCGCGTTGATGCGGCTCGATCCGGCCGTTCGCCTGATACGGCACGTGCAGCATGGCCACGGGAACGTCGCCGTACTCCTCGCGCAGCAGCTCGAACCACTTCAGGAACGTGAAGCAGCCCGTGTACGAGAGGAGCAGCAGATCCGGCTTCGGCAATCGCTTGCCGGTCGGGCCGATGTTCCCCTTCTTCAGCATGCCGATGTCGCACTTCACGTACGTGCAGACGTCTTCGCTGTGGCCGTGCTTCTCCGCTTCGGCGATGTACTGGCCCGACAGCTTGCGCATGCCCGACTGCAGCGCGTTGATCTCCGGCAGAACAGGCAGGAGATCGAATGAGCGAACGAGCTCGTTGAGATTCCCGGGCACGAACGTGTAGACGACCTTCTTCCCGTCCTCCGGAGCGGCGGCCAGGCGGTCGTAGTGGCCGGAGATCATCTGCTTCTGCAGAAGCATCGAGTCTTCTTTGCGGACGCTGCTCATGCCTCACTCCAGAGGCGAATCGAATCGCTGAACGTGCCGGCCTGCTCGCGGATCACGGCGAACTGTCCCGTGTCCTCCGAGTACTTGAGCTCCGTGTGGGGGATGCCTTTGCGGTCGAGCGCGGCGACGAGCATCGGCTGATCGAGCAATGCGGGATCGCAGAAGCTCGCGGCGCAGAAGACGACGCCCTCGGCCTCGTTGCGCTCGACGGACTCGACGAGCCACCTCCCCCGATCCCCCTCGGGCGCGTAGCGCGACGCGCTCATCGCGCTGTGATGCAGATACGCGTCGACGAGATTGCCGAGAGGATCGCCGCCGGTCGCGACGTCCTGCTGCAGCCAGCGCAGGCCGATGAGGAAGTCGTCGTCGACGACGTAACAGCCCGCGCGCTCGAGCGTGAGCACGAGACCGTGCGGAGGCTGTTCGCAGAACATGCCCGAGAGCACCACCCGGCTGCGATCCTGATCGCGACGCTCGTTGTCGGACGGGGCCAGCGCGAGATACTCGCGAATCATCGCCGTGTGCTCTTCCGGCGGCAGTACGTTTCCCGCGCGCAGCAGCAGATAGGACTCGGACAGGGGAAAGATCCACGGACGCGCGCTGCGCGCGCGGTACAGATCGCGGATGGCGCGGCGGTTCTCGTTGTAGACGGCGATGCTCGCGCGCAACGCGTCGTCGGTGATCGCCGTACCGGCCAGCTCCTCGAAATCGCGGCGCAAGGTCTCGATCTCGCGCCGCCAGAACCGCCCGCCGACCGCCTCTTCGAAGTTCTGCGGCACGTCGACGTAGTGCACGTAGCGATCGGGAAAGAGCATCGCCCACATGCCGGAGAGATTGCGGATGACGTCGCAGATCGACGGGAAGAGCATGCCGTCGAGCACATCGAGGCGATGCGACAGGGCCAGCTCGATCGTGCTGCGCGGGATGCGGCAGATGTAGCTCTGGAAATAGGCGTCCCCGCGAATGATCTCCAGCGACGCGCCGCCGCCCGTGATGCCGACCGGCAGCATCCCCGCCGCGTGAATCAGCTCGCGCGGAACGTAGGTCGGCATGTGGCCGATGGCCTTGCGTCCCGATTCCTTCCAGCGCTTCACCGCGGTGAAATCGATGTCGTCCGACAACGACCGCGCGGCCGCGAGCAGCTCGCGCAGCATCACACCAGCTCCGGAGTGCGCGTCCACGGCGCGATCTCCTCGATCAGCTCCTCGCTCCACTTCGCGCCTTCGGCGAGCCTCCGCCGCAGAAGGATGAAATCGACTTCGCGCTGCTGCTTCGTTCCGTGGTGGAACGCCCGGAACCCCGCGTTGGCCTCGGTCATCATGTTCAGCGACAGCCAGGCCCGGTTCGTCTCCCGATTGCGATCCCAGTGCTCGAGCTTGTGCTTGCGAACGCTCTCGATGGTCTTGGTCAGGCAGTCGGGCATGGTGGAGACGAGCTTCGTCGCCAGATCGTCGACCGCGGCATCGAGCAGCGCGAGATCGATCGTGCCCCGTGCGATCAGGGCCTTCGCGGCGTCGCGCTCCGCTCCCGATTTCATCTCCCCGATGATCACGCGGCCGAATTCGTCGATGACCCGATCGGTGACCACGAGCGGATTCGCGACCCAGGCGCCGTCGACGCGCAGCGCGGGAACGATCTGCGTCAATCCGCCGAGCCAGTAGAAGCGGTGCGCGCTCCAGCTCTGGCAGAGCGTGGCGCTGATCATCGCCCGCTCGATGCCGACGAAGAGCGGGAGAAAGTCGGTGCTGCCGCCGTCGGGCGCGGAGCCATGCTTCGGACCGGCCTGGCTGAACACCGCGAGATCGCTGGCGAGCGAAAAGTCGCAAGCCATCCCGAGCTCCTGGCCGCCGCCGACGCGCATCCCGTTCACACGGCAGATGACCGGCTTGTCGCATTGCAGGATCGAGGTCACGGCGTCGTTGAAGAGCCGCATGTACTGCCGGTACTCCCCCGGCCGCCCCGCATACACCTCGGCGTATTCGCGCGTGTTGCCGCCGGTGCAGAACGATGTCGTCCCCGCGCCGGTGAGGACGACGGCGACGGCCGCGCGGTCGTTGCTGGCCTCGCGCAGCGCCAGGATCAGCTCCTTGAGCATCGAGGTCGTGTAGCTGTTCAGCTCTTTCGGGTTGTCGAGCGTGATCCAGACGTTGTGCAGGCCCTCGATCGGAGCGCCGGCGGGATCGAAGACGACGCGGCGGGAGACGGCGAGATGCTTCGGCGCGAATCCGGCGATGAGGTTGTGATCGTTCATACCGCCTCCTGTGTCATCCCGAGCGCAGCGAGGGATCGTCTCTCCTGCCGCGGCACCACGATCACCCGCCTCCGCAGCTCATGCCTCGACGCCGCACCGAACAGCTCCTGCAGCTCCCCGATCCCATGCACCTCCACGAACGGCCCGAGCTGCACCTGTCCCCCGAGGACGAGCGCGAGCGCCTTCGGATAGTTCGCCGGCGCGCAGCCCCAGTTGCCGCGCGCCGTCGCGTCGAGAGCCATCAGATTCGAAAGGCGAATCTCGATCTTGTCCGCCGTGTAGCCGACGACCGCGAGCTCGCTGCCGAAGTCGAGGAGGTTGAACGCGGTCTGTTGTCCCGCGGGCGTGCCGCTCATCTCGAAGATCTTCGTGCCGGTGCGGCCGCGCCCACTCTCGCGAGCCAGCCCGCGGATCGATTCCCGGATCATCTTCGCGGCCGCGACCTTCGGGTTGATCGTCAGCGTCGCGCCGTACGCATGCGCGAGCGCGAGGCGTTCGTCGTCGATGTCGATGGCCACGACCGTCGCGCCGAACGCGGCGGCGATCTGCACCGCGAATCCACCGATGCCGCCGGCCCCGACGATGACGACGAGATCCTCCGCGCCGACTCCGGCCCGGGTGATCGCCTCGTACGGCGTCGTCACCGCGTCGGCGACGACGGAGAGCATTTCGAGCGTGAGCCCCGGAGGCAGCACGGCGGGAACGGGACAGAGCCCGCGCGCCGGAACGACGACGTGCGTCGCGAATCCACCGTCGCCGTCATTGCCGGGCATGAACTGCTTGCGGCAGATCGTCGGGCGGCCGGCCCGGCAGGCATCACAAGCGCCGCACGGAATCACCGCCGGCACGATCACGTCCCGGCCGAGCCATTGCGTCGCACCGTCACCGGCGTCGACCACGCGGCCGGAGATCTCATGCCCGAGGATCAGCGGAAGCGGATGTCGCGTCGGAACGCCGCCGTACGCGAAGCCGACGTCCGTGTGGCAAAGCCCGCAGCCCGCGACCTCGACGACGACTTCCCCGTCCGCGGCGGCCAATTCGGGTAAGTCGGATTCGGAAAAAACGCCCGGTGCAGTGAGCTGAAACCCATGTGCCCCATCGATTCGCGGCATGTACGCGATCGTAGGAGGCGTGCGCACGAGAGGGAGTGATGTTCCGCACCACTGGCGGTGATCCCGGCGTCCCCGGCGTGTCATTCCGACCCGCCGGAGCGAAGCGGAGGACGGTCGAGGAATCCCCTGCAAATACACTGAGAAACCTTGCGCTAGACTCGCGGTCACCGATGACACAGACAGGTGCACCCGGGTCCGATGAGACGACACCCTGTGTCGTTTGCAAGTCGGCGATCACAGTTGGGGCGAAGAAGTGCGTTCACTGCAGTAGTTTTATCCAAGCCGGCGAAAGCAAACGTCTGCGCTCGCAGTTGGCGACTGACCGAGTCGACAGAGGCATGAAAGTGTCCCGGGTAATCGCCGAGCTTGTTCCGCCACGCACTATGAGGTGCTGGCTAGAGGTGGACGTGATTCAGTTTGACGGCACGCGAGAAGCACAAGCTTTCGTCCCTATCGCGAACTCACCGTCGGAATGGGAGCTCTGCTGGCTAGCGTGGCAGCATCGCCGGCGTGAACAGTAGCTCGTTGGCGGCCGGAGCGCGACACCGCTTGCCCGCTCAGGATGACACTTGTGCAGAGGTTCCCTGGAAAGCTTCGGCCTCGTCGCGGGTTCGAGTTGGCGTGGCGCCGCTTCGCTGTCGGTTGTGCGCCTCGGATTCACGGTCCTCCGGGCGAAAATTCAAGCGATCCGCGATTGCTTCCATCCGATCGGGGCAATGACTGCGATCGCAGATCACATCCGAGGCCCCCTACCGCACCACCACATACGCCGGCACCCTCTTATCCCCGCTGACCTCGACCTCCCCGCCCTCCCGCCGGAGGTACATCTGCGTGGACGGACCGCCGTCGAAGAGCAGCGCGTCGCGGCACCCAAGGGCCACGGCCCGATCGACCATCTGGTGCACGTCGAGCTGGGTCTCGGGGG
>JBIOTX010000117.1:0-50638 GCA_044866315.1 Thermoanaerobaculia bacterium
TCTTCCGCGAACGGCTTCGATCCCCACCATGTCCGCTTCATCGGCGTGAAGATCGGGGGCCATCTCGACGCGAGCCTCTTCATCGATCAGATCGAGTCCCCGCACCCGGATCTCGCCTTCGGCTTCGAGCAACCGAGCCGCGCGGAGATCGATCTCGCTCAGCTCTCGGCCTCCGGCGTGAAGGCATTGCGCTGGTTCGTCTTCGCGGACGGGCGGGCGTCGCCCGAATTCGACGGGAACGGCTACGTCACCGGTCTCGACCCTCAGTTCACGCGTGACTTCGACGAGCTGCTCCGCCTGGCGCGCGTCCACGGCTTTCTCGTCGTGCCGGTGCTGTTCGACTACAAGCTTTGCGAACAATCCACCTCGGCCAACGGTGTAGCCCTGTTCGGCCGGGCGGACCTGATCTCGGACCCGGGCCGGCGGCAGTCGTTTCTCGTCAGCGCGCTCGATCCGCTTCTGGATCGCTACGGCGCCGCTCCGGAGATCCTCTCCTGGGAAGTCATCAACGAGCCGGAGTTGTGCCGGTCGGTGACCACAGAGCAGATGCAGGCATTCGTCGGGGACATCGCCCGCTTCATCCGCGACCACCCGTCGACGTACCGCACCTCGATCACCCTCGGGAGCGCCTCCGAGCGCTACCACAACCTCTGGTTCGCCGGCGCGCCCGACCTCGGACTCGACCTCTGCCAGTTCCACTTCTACAACTGCGCCGGCTGCCTCGACGACGGGCGGGACCTCCCGGCGCGCCGCGACTGTCTGCTCGGCGAGTTCGCTGCGTTGCGATCGCAGACCGATCGCACGGTCCGGGAGTATCTCGACCAGACCTTCGCCGGCGGATACGCCGGCGCGGCCGTCTGGTCATGGCGCGCGCGCGACGACAAGTCCCCCTCCGGCCGCGAGGCCCAGGAGCGCCTCCTCGGCGAGATCGCGGGCTTCGCGGCCTCCGGTCCCTGTCTGCTCGGACCGCAGGCCCTCTGCCTGAGCGGCGGCCGCTTCAAAGTCGAGGCGACCTGGAAGACGAAGGATGGAACGACCGGCGCGGGACACGCGTCCCAGCTCACCGCCGACACCGGCTACTTCTGGTTCTTCGACAGCAGCAACGTCGAGCTGGTGGTGAAGGTCCTCGACGCCTGCAGTCTGAATCAGCGCTTCTGGGTCTTCGCCAGCGGCCTCACCGATGTGGAAGTGACGCTGCGCGTGACCGACACCGCAACCGGCGCCGTCGCGACCTACACGAACCCCCAGGGCACGGCGTTCCTGCCGATTCAGGACACCGAGGCTTTCGCTACCTGCTCGGACTTGCCACCATCGCTCCGTCCGAGGTAGCCTCGGCTGGGACTTCCGCTGAGCCGCCCACCCGCCATGCTTGCCAAAGTATGGAGTGCAGCGACACTCGGCATTGATGCAGTTCGAATCGTCATCGAGGTGGACGCCCGCGGCGCCGGACAGCCCGGCTTTGCCATGGTCGGGCTTCCCGACACCGCCGTCCGCGAGGCCTACCGACGGGTGTGGTCCGCGCTGATCAACTGCGGGCTGCATTTCCCCAACCGCTGGATCACCGTCAACCTCTCGCCGGCCGACGTGCGCAAGGAAGGATCGGCGTTCGACCTGCCGATCGCCCTCGGCATCCTGCGCGCGCTGGAGCAGATCGAGGAGGAGCACGTTGCCGGACGGGTGTTCGTCGGCGAGCTCTCGCTCGACGGCACACTCACGCCCGTGCGCGGGACGCTCTCGATCTCCGCCGCGCTTGCGGGCGACACCTCCGTGCGCGAGCTCGTCGTGCCGGCGCCGAACGCGAACGAATCCGCGGCCGTGCAGGGCACGCGCGTCATCGGCGCGGCGCACCTGCTCTGCCTGCTCGCGCACCTGCGCGGTGCCACGCCGATCGCGCCGACGGTGACCACGACCGTCGCCGCGCCGTCCGCGGACGGGCTCGACTTCGCCGAGGTGCGCGGACAGGCTCAGGCCAAACGCGCACTCGAAGTCGCGGCGGCGGGCGGGCACAACGTGATGATGATCGGCCCGCCCGGCTCCGGAAAGACCATGCTCGCCAAACGCCTGGGCACGATCCTGCCGCGCCCGACGCTCGAGGAGGCCATCATCACGACCAAGATTCACTCCGTCGCCGGCGTGCTGCCCGCGGGCAGCGGCCTCCTCACGCGCCGCCCGTTCCGCGCCCCGCACCACACCATCTCGACCGCCGGAATGGTGGGCGGCGGCTCGCCGCTGCGCCCGGGGGAGGTGAGCCTCGCCCATCACGGCGTGCTCTTCCTCGACGAGCTGCCGGAGTTCCGCCGCGAGACGCTGGAGGTGATGCGCCAGCCGATGGAGGACGGCGTCGTGACCATCGCCCGGGCCGCGCGGACGGTGACCTTCCCCTCGCGCTTCACCCTCGCCGCCGCGTTGAACCCCTGCCCCTGCGGGTACTTCAACGACGGCCGGCGCGAATGTCTCTGTACCCCTCACCAAATCGCGCGCTATCTGGCGAAGATCTCCGGGCCGCTCCTCGACCGCATCGACCTGCAGGTGGAGGTGGCCGCGCTCACCAGCGAGGAGATCGCGTCCGTCGAGCCGGGCGAGCCTTCATCCGCAATCCGCGAGCGCGTCGAGCGCGCGCGCCAGATCCAGCGCGAGCGCTTCCGCCGCTGCAACGCGGACATCACCCCGCGGCAGATGCGCAAGTACTGCGAGCTCGATCCGCCCTCGCGGCGCCTGCTCGTCGCCGCGATCGACCGTCTCGGGCTCTCGGCCCGTGCGCACGATCGGATTCTGAAGGTGGCGCGGACGATCGCCGATCTCGCGGGGTGCGAGGGGATCGAGTCCGCGCACGTCGCCGAGGCGGTGCAGTATCGGGCGCTGGATCGCGCATACTTTCGATGAGGAGGATGGCCTTGCGTATCGTCAATGACTCGGAGCTCGATGTCGCCAGGGAGCAGCTCCTGAATGGCGTTCCGCTGCCGCTCGTGCAGTATCACTTCGATCGGGGAGAGCTCGACGACGCGGCGACAGTCGCGCGTCTCGCGCTCGCGCTTCCCGATTGTCCCGACGCGCAAACGATCGAGGAGATCCTCGACGCATGCAGCGCGCCGCCGGAGGATTGGAAACAGCTGCTCGACGAATTCGCTGCGGACCCGTCGCTCGAACGATGGCGCGATCTGATGCGCTTCGTTCCTTCGGATCTGTTCTATCAGCGCCACCGCAACGGCATCCGCTATCTGCGCAAGCGCGGCGTCGAGCCGAACCTCCTCTTCCGCTGCGCCTGTTCTCCCGGCATGACGCCCGACGGAATCGAGCTGGTCGAAGAGGGACTGGTGAACGTGGACACGATTCTCTCTCGCGCCGATGAAGCCGGACCCGCGCGCGGGGCCTACGTCGGACTGGCCGCGCAGGCCGCGTACCTCGCCGGCGACCTCGTTGGCACCATCCGTCTTTTGCGCGATGCGATGGCGTCGGAGACCGAGTGGATCTCCGCCTTACCGCACGTCTGGTTCATCAGGGAGCGGGCCTCGGAGGCCGAACACGCAGCTCTCGATCGGGCGGGGATTCCGCTGGCGGGGCAGTAATGGACGTCAGCGCCCCGACTTGACCGCGCGGAATGCGCTCACGAATCGCGCGGCATCCGAAGCGGAGAGGCTGCGCGCCACGTTCTCGCCGTTGACTTTGATGTTGTCGAAGACCGGCTTGCCCTGATCGTTCGTCAGCACGAGCACGCCGCTCTTGACCTCGGCGCTGCGGATGTTCGCGATCGGATACTCGACCGACTTGCGGACGGCCAGGCGGACCCCGGAGACGATCAGCTCTTCGAGGAAGTTGGCGTCCTCCTTCGTCGCGACCTTGGTGAGCGTCGCATCGCTGAGCTGCACGGCTACGACCTCGCTGGTCAGCAGCATCACCGCCGTGCCGTTGCGCGTCGTCACCGCCAGGCGCGCGTCCCGGGCGTCATGGCGCTGCGCGAAACGCGTACGCGAGTCGTCCGAGTCGAAGGAGACCGAGATCCCATCCTTCTTTTCGCCGGCCATGGCCGGTGCGGACAGCAGGAGAGCGAGCGCGAGCGTGGCGAGGGTCTTCATGCTGTCCAATACGGGAATCGACACCGCCGGTTGCAGGCAGGCAACCGGCGGTGCGGGAGACCCACCGTTCTACTTCAGAAAGTCCACCACGCCGAAGGCCATGTAATAGCGGGCCGCGAACTCCTGATAGAACTGGTTGGCGATGTCTTCATCGTGAATGATCAGCGTGTTCTCGTCGTTCGTGTCGTCTCCGTTCGCGCTCCAGTTCATGGAGCCCGTGACGACGATCGGATCGCTCTCGCTGTTGACGTCCACGATCAGATACTTGTGATGCAGGAGCTCGTCCTCGCCGTCGAAGAACACCGGCGGCTTGTTGTTCCACTTCGTGCTCTGGTCGGGGCTGCCGTCGCGCTGGGTCATGTCCATCGACGCCGACCAGTATTGATTCCAGTAGCCGCTCTCCATCACCCCTTGTAGATCGAATCCGGTGAGGGTTCCGGTCGACTCCGCGGTCGATCCTTCCCACTTCAGCTTCAGGGCGTCGGTCAGGGCCTGATCGGAGAACGCGTAGATGCTGAAATGCGCGGAGAGATCGGCATCCTCGTCGACGACCTCGACCACGCGATCGAGCGCATCCTCGTTCGGTGAGAAGTACACCTCGACCGTCCTCCCGCCGACCGTCACCGAGTGGGTGGTGTTGTCGGTCTTGCGGCTGTGGAAGTTCGAGGCGGAGTGATTCGGCGTGGCCGTCGAGCTGCCCCACATCTCCTCGAACTCGCCCGTGTACTCGTCGGCGAGATCCTCCGAGCGGATCTCGAGCGCATGGTTCGTGTGCCCGGAGAGGATCCCCGCGTCCCGGTTCGCGTCCGAGCCGTACGTGTCGTTCACGGTGAAGTTCCAGCTCCCGGTCCAGACCCACGTGCCGTCGACGATCACGAACTTGTTGTGCATCTGATCGCCCCAGGAGTAGTAGTTGTTCATCCCGCCGAAAGTGTCCTTCAGCTCCGCCGCGCCGAGGAGGTAGCCGGTCTTCTCCGCGGTCCCGACCTTCACCGTTACCTGGGAGATGCCGGTGGGCGTCGACGGAAGCCCGTGGCTCGTACGGAACGACGAATCCTCGACCGCGAAGACCGCGGAGTCGGCCATGAAGTGGCCGTCGTCGGACGTGCCGATGGTGTTGTCGACTCCGCGGATGATCTTTTCGTAGAAGACGCGCGCCAGCTTGTAGCTCGAGTCCTCGCTCAGATCCTCGTTCAGCGGGTCCTTGGCGTCGGCGACGATGCGTACCCGTACGCCGTTCGCGGCCCGGTCGATCAGCTCGTCGACTACGTCTTCGAGCCCGAGCTCGTACGTCGCCAGGTCGATGGTCGACGTCGCGGCGGCGATACGCGCGGTGAGCTTGTCCTCGAGATTCACGTTGTAGTTGGCCTCGTTCCCGGTCGACGCGCCCGACTCCACGGCCTGGCGGAGGAAGTAGACGTTGATGGCCCCGTCGGAGGTGGAGACGTTGTTGATCTGTTCCGGCGCCAGCTCGTCGGTCAGGTCGTCGTGGTCGTTGTCGGTGAGATCGGTGAGCGACCCCGGCGACTCGCTCGACTCCGGATCGGGGTCGTCGGTGAGCCAGGTGCCGGAGATCGAGCTCCAGGCGGTCTCGAACGCGGCGTCGAAGGCCGTGGCCATCGGCCGGTTCTCGATGTAGAGCGTGTTCTCGTCGCTGGAGGTGTTGCCGGAGAAGGTGAAGTTCTGCGAGCCGAGGACGACGATGTAGCCGTCGACGGAGAAGGCCTTCATGTGCTCTGTCCCGCCCCAGTTCTCGACTTTGACCGAAATGCCGTAGGTGCGCAGCTCGTCGTGCAGGCTGTACTCGTTGTGGGCCGAGGCGGCGTCGAGGATGATGCGCACGTTCACGCCGCGGTCCTTCGCGTCTTCCAGGGCTTCGCGGATGTTCTCGCTCGTGAGGAAGAACGTGCGCATGTTGATCTTCACGTCCGCGGCGTCGATGGCCGTGACGATGGCGTGCGTCTCGGCGTCGTCGGTCGGCGCGAAGTAGCTCTTGATCACCGTGCCGTCGCTGAGCGTGGCCAGGACGTGGGTGGTGTTGTCGGTCTTCTCGTCGTGGAAGTCGCCGTCGACGTACATCTCCTCGAACTCTTCGGTGTAGATCTCCGCCAGCTCCTCGGAGTCGATGAGCACGGAGACGTCGCCGTAATACTCGGCGTCGATCTCGGGGCGGGAGATGTTCGTCGATCCGGTCCAGACGTAGCGGCCGTCGATGACGAAGAACTTGTTGTGCATGATGCGGTCGTCGTCATCGGCGACGACGTCCCCGATGGCGGCGACGACGTCGGCGGTCGACCGGTACGGATAGCCGCCTCCCTCGTAGGAGTCGACCACGCCGCGGATGTCGACGCTGCGGTTCTTGGCGGCGATGAGCGCCGCGATGATCTCCTCCGAGCCGTTGAAGCCGTAGACGGCGAAGTCGATCGACGTGGTCGCGGCGTCGATGGCGTCGATGAGAGCGTTGGCCATCACCTTCGGCCCGTAGTCCGGCATCACCGTGTTGAGGTGGTCGGTGAAGTAGATGTCGAACCAGTCGTCCGAGGTGCCGCCCTGGACGTTCGCCGTCTTCGGCGTGCCGTTGCCGATCGAGTAGCTCGTGGTCGAGGTGAACCAGTTCGAGGAGCTCGTGCCCGACGCATTGACGTCGACGCGGCTCATCGACGAGCGGCCAGTCGTCGAGCCGGCGAACCACGACCCGCTCTGGTTCGCGCTGTCGATCAGAGTGCTGCTCCCGTCCCGGAGCTGCAGCAGCTCCCCGCCGTCCCCCAGCGCGCCGGTGTAGATCTTGTCGGCGGTGATCCCCGGCACGGAGTTGTCGTCCGTGCGCTCCAGCAGGTAGTAGCTGTACCCGCCGATCGAGCCGGTGAGGGAGATGGAGGGCGTGCCGTCGCTCGCGTTGAGCGTCCACCCCGAGAGGGAGATCGAGCTGGAGGTGGTGTTGTACAGCTCGATCCATTCGTTGGCAGTGCTGGTGGTCGTGCCCATCCAGGCGATCTCGTTCACGACGACGTCGCCGGGAGAGGCGGCGCGAGCGACAGGGGCCACACACAGGACGAGAAGAGCGGTGAGGACACACGCGTAGCGGTGGATACGCACGGCTGGAACCTCCGCCGGAGAGCCCCGGCAGGTTGCGGGTTACGAGTTGCGGTTACTTCGGAGACGCGGCGATCGGGAAGTATGGAGTACCGGCGAGGCGGACTCTAGGGACATTTTCATGTTCTAGCTCGCACCGAACAGAGCCTCGCACGCCATCTGATGCGCCGTTCTCAGCTCCCGCTCGTGACGCTCGTACATCGTCTGGAGGTTCATCCCGGCGGGAAACCGGCCGTCGCCGACGACGAAAGCCAGGAGGAACAGGTCGAGCATGACCAGGATGTGGGGAGAGCTCGACAGGCATAGCAGAGGATGCCTGCGGGACCAGGCCGTGGGCATGATCGCAGCGGCGAGACCCCGGAGGCGATGGCGCGTCGTCAGGAGAGCATCCGGAGCCGCGTGTTTCGCGCGAGCCGTGATCTCGTCGGCGACCACGGGCGGGAGCACCCGGCGAGCGACGGCGGCGATGAGGCTCTTGCGCGGGGACAACCACTCTCGCGGCAGGGACAGCGCGAAATCCCGTACTCCCCGGTCGAGGTACGGCATGCGGACTTCGAGCGAAGCGAGCATTGCACAGCGATCCCAGATGGCGAGGTGCTTGTTGGGCAGGCTTTCGCGGAGCAGCAGATCGTACACGGCGCGGGAGCGGGCCTCGGCGTCCCTGACGCTGGTGGATCCCAGGTGGGTAGTGGTGGTAGCCAGCGCGGCGCCGGTTAATCCGGAGGTCTTCAGTTTGAGCAGCCGCTCCTCGAGGGCACGCAGGTAGGCCTCGGGCTGTTCGTGCACGGGATACCCGGCGAAGAGCTCATCGGCGCCCTCGCCGCAGATGACCGCCTTGCCAGCTCGACGCACATGCGGCGCGGATACGAGCGCGACGCTTGGCGGGAACGGCGCTTCCATCGCCAGGACCGCATCCGCGATCCAGTCGACGGGTGGCGCACGCGTGATCATGATGTCGGCGTGATCGAGCTCGAGCGCGGTGGCCACGCGGCGGGCGTGCCGCAGGTCCGCCACGTCCTTGCCGTCCGCCACGACGAACGAGCGGGAGCCGTGATCCGGGCGCAGCGCTGCCACCACGCTGCTGTCAAGACCGCCGGAGAGATAGGTGGCGACGGGGTGGTCGCTGTACACGTGCCGCGCGACCGACTCGCGCAGCAGTTCGGTCAGCCGATCGATGGCCTGGTCCACTCCCGCGGGCCGGGGCTCCGCTCGCGGCTCCGGCGGAGGCGTCGTGGCGATGGCGAGCGGCCCTCCCTGGCGCGTGACGGCCAGGTGAGCTCCCGGCGCAACCTGGCGGACCTCGCCGATCAGCGTGCGCGAGCCGAAGGTGTGGCCGAAGACCAGATGCTCGACGAGCCCCGAGGCATCGAGACGGCGGGGCACAAGGGGACAGCGGAGCACGGCCTTGATCTCCGAAGCGAAGACGAAGGCATCCGCGCCCGGAGAGATCCAGTAGAAGAGCGGCTTCATCCCGAACGGGTCGCGGGCGAGGTGCAATGCCTCCCCGTCGCGGATGGCGACGGCGTACATGCCCTCGAGCCGGTCGAACAGCGCGGGGCCCCATCGTCGGAAGCCCCGCAGCAGCACCTCGGTGTCGGAGCGTCCGCTGAAGCTCACTCCCTCCTGCTGCAGCTCGCTGCGCAATGCGGCGTGGTTGTAGATCTCGCCGTTGAAGACGAGGGCCACGTCTCCGTCCTGCATCGGCTGTTCACCGTTACTGAGATCGAGCAGGCTCAGTCTTGCGGAGCCGAGGCCGATGTTCCCGTGCAGGGACACCTGCCGGCCATCGGGCCCTCGGTGCGCGACTGCGTCGATCATCGAGCGAAGAGTCTCTTCGCTCACCGCGACGCGCGCGCCGTGGTAGCCGGCTATTCCGCACACCTGGAGGCAAGACCCATGACTGGCGAATTGAGTACTTTTTTCCGTTAGAGTAACATCGCTGCGCACAACCAACACAAGGGAGGCTCGGTCATCATGGCAAGCAAGTCCAAAGTCCAGGGTGGTGCCGACAAAGCGACGCGCGAACGCCTTACCAAGGTTGGTGCAGCGCGAAGGGCGTTGCTCGGCAGCAGGCCCACCGCGAACACGAAGAAGCTCGGCACGCGGATCGCGGAGCTCGCGGGCAAGGAGGGCGTGATCGTCGAGTGGACGCTCCGGCCTGCGAACCCGTCTGAGTCCGTGGCCGTCATGTGCGGCTGCTTCTGCGCATGCGGCTGCAGCTGCATCGCGTGACGGTCGGATGCCGCTCGTAGGCGTCGGGTACCGACACGAAGTCGGGCCGCTCATCCGGCGCAGCATTCCGCCGGTCGAGGCGCTCGAGGTCACCGTCGATCACTGCATCAAGGGGACCCGGGCGCAGCGCGAGGAACTGGAGGCGCTGTCGGAGCTCTGCCCGGTCTTCCTGCACGGGGTCGGGTTGTCCCTCGGCACCGCCGTGGCGCCCGATCCCGAGTACCTCCGCCAGGTGCGCGAGTTCGCAGGCCGCCTGAACGTGCCGTGGTACAGCGAGCACCTGTCGTTCACCAAGGTGCCGGAGATCGATCTCGCGCAGCTTCTGCCGTTGCCGCGCACGCGGGAGACGCTGCAGATCGTCTGCGAGCACGTGAAGCTCGTCCAGGATCAGGTGGGGCTTCCGCTGATGCTGGAGAACATTTCCTACTACTTCGAGTATCCGGGCGCGGAGATGGGGGAAGCGGAGTTCCTGGTCGAGACGTGCCGGCGAACGGGGGCAGGCATCCTCCTCGATCTCGAGAATCTCCGGATCAACTCCATCAATCATGGCTATGACGCGCTGGCGTTCCTGTCGGAGCTGCCGCCGCGCTCGGTCCGGGCGATCCATCTCGCCGGCGGATGTCCGAGGCAGGGTCTGGTCATCGACAGTCACGACCACCGCGTCCCGTCGGCCACACTGGACCTGCTGGGCGAGGTGCTGGCGCATCACGACCCGGATGTAATCATCGTCGAGCGGGATCAGGAGTTTTCGACGTTCGTGGAGGTACTGGCCGATGCCGAGGCGATCCGAGTCATCCGAGACCGCAGCTGCCGCGGCGAGAGCGCGGCTGCTGGGTCTGCAGCGAGCGATCGTTACGCACTTGGCGGATCCTGACGCATACGAGGCGATCACTCCCCCGGACGAGGTGCTGGCGGGGATCGATCTCGAGCGCCTGCGGGTCGTCGGCCGCCTGATCCTCGCCAAGCGGATGGGCAAGATCGAAACCTTGCTGCCGGCCACGTGCCGTTGCGTCACCTTGCACGTGCCGGCGCTCGTCCGCGCGTTCGCGGCCGCATGCCCGCCAGTGACGCTGGGGCGGCAGGAGAATGCACGGCAATTCCGCGACTTCATCCTCGCCTACGAGGGACCGCCGCCGGCGCCGGCCTACCTCGCCGACCTGGTCCAGCTCGAGTACCTCGCCGCGTCGGCCTCGTTCGCGGCGCGAGACCGGCCGGCCGCGCGGCCCGCGCCGCACCTCGACCCGGGCTGGACGGCATGCGAAGTCCGCGTACCGCCTGAGGTGCGGCTGTTCGAGACCGAATTCGATCTTCCGGCGGCATTCGCCGACTCGCCGCCGGCCGCATTGGAGCGAGGCCGCCCGCGGCTCGTGGCCATCGTCCCCGTGGTACCGCTCGCGCGAGTCTTCCTGCTCGAGGACGAGGTCGCCGCGCTCTTGCTCGACCTGCAGACATGGACCGCTGTTGAACCGGAGGGCGCGCGACGGATCGTCGAGTCGCTCGGCGCCCGCGGACTCGTGGAGCTGCGACGATGCGACTCTGCCTCGTAGGGAAGTTCCCGCCGATCCAGGGCGGGGTGAGCGCCCGGATGTACCGCCTGGCCCATGCTTTGGCGCGCCGCGGCCATCAGGTCCATGTCGTCACCAACGCCATGGAGGTGGAGGATGGCTACCGCGTATCCATGCGGCCCGAAGACTACGACCGGCTGGCCGCGCGCCATGGAGACGGCTACGTACGAGTCCACCAGACGGTCTCGGACGTGCGAGGCCAATGGCACGTGCCGTGGCACAACCCCTACGCGACGAAGCTCGCCGGGCTGGCCATCGACGTGATCCGGAACCACGAGCTCGAGTGCGTGTTCTCCTGGTATCTCGAGCCGTATGGCGTGGCAGGACATCTCGCCGCCAGCTTCACCGGCACGCCGCATGTCGTGAAAACCGCCGGAAGCGACGCCGGGCGCCTCTGGCACCAGCCCGGGATGCGCCTCTTGTACGACGAATTGTTCCTGGCGGCGGACGTGATCATCGCTGGCGGATCCATGCCGAAGTCCCTCGGCGAGCTGGGGGTTCGCCCGGAGCGCATCGTTCCCGGCGATGCCGCGTTCGTACCGCTGGATGAATTCGCGCCCGACGGCGACGCGCTCGCGCTCGACGCGTTCGGGGGCCGCAAGGAGTGGGATGGGGCGACCGTCGGGATTTTCGGCAAGCTCGGACGCTTCAAGGGCATGCTGCCGCTCCTCAGGGCCGTGCGCGACTGCCTCGCCGCCGGGAAGCGGGTGCGCGTCGCGGCCATGGTGCAGGGCCGGCCCGAAGACGAGCGGGCATTCGCAGAAGTGCTGCACGAGCTCGATCTTCAGGAACACGTCGTCCGCGTGCCGTTTCTTCCCCATTGGCGGGTGCCGGAGTTCCTGCGGGCGTGCGACGTCGTCTGCTGCCTGGAACAGGACTTCCCGATCCGGGCGCACACGCCGATCATCGCCCAGGAAGCGCTGGCCACGGGTAAGCCGACGCTCCTGTCGGAGGAGATCGCCGCCAAACAACCCGAGGTCCAGCGCCTCGTCCACGGCTACAACTGCTGGATCGTCCGGGATTCCACCGACCACGACGAGATCAGGCGCTGCCTGTCGTACGCAATCGACGATCCGGCGGCGCTCGATGTGGGGGCGCGGGGCAGGGTCTTCGCCGAGTACGTGCAGACGCAGGGCCGGTTCCCCGCGGCGCACGAGGCTGCGATGCGGCTGGCGATCGAAGGCGTGAAGCCCGATGAGGGCGCGGCCGCGGCGGTCCATGCTCCGGGCGAGCATGGTCTGCACGAGCTCCTCGACACCATCCGCCGGCGCGTCTCGTCCGAGGCTGCGCTCCACGGGGTGATCCTTCCCAACGGATCGACCCCCGAGTCCGACTGGTTCCGGGCAGCTGGCGATGCCTTCGCCGCGGCTCGAGCCGGTGCGATCCCGACAAGGGCCGAACAAGCCATCCAGTTGGCGTTGCAGCTGTTCGAGACTCAGCGCGACGATCGCGCCTCGGATGGCGGGGGCCTGTTTCGACTCGAGGCAGAAGCGCCGTGCTGGCAAGCGGACGACGTGGCCGAGTACCGGCCGTCGCTTGCGCCAGGCGTGACCGCCCGGACCTACGCCGGCAGTCCGATGGAAATGCTGCTCAGCGACGACCCGCAGCAGCAGGGAGAGTCGGAAGTCGTGGTCGTGGTGCTGCCGTTCTCGCCGCGGAAGCCGGTCAAGCTCTATGTTCTCTCGGGTCCGGCGGCCGATCTGGTGACGGCGAGCGACGGCGAGCGAACCCTGGAGGAGCTAACGGACGATGGGAACGTCCTCGAACTAGCCGAAACGCTGTTCGCCCTCGGCGTTCTCCAGATGGCCGGGAGCCCACCATGAACGTCCTGTTGCTGTCGGGCCTCGGCCCGGCCTTCCGCAATCAGACGCGGCTGCAGGACACGTTCCTCGATCTGGGGCGGACCCAGTACACGCGGGCCTTTCCTCGCGGCATCTCTGCCGGGGACTTCGTCTATCACCGCGGCCGGCGGCGCTTGCGGGTGCTTCGGCCGAAACGCACGCAGGCGCCGTTGTTGTGTACCGCGACGCTCTCCGGGATCCTTGCCCGCGAAGGCTTCGATTGCGAGACCTTTCCGCTCGAGCATGTCTGGTCGGGTGAGCGCGAGCCTTCCGGTGGGCGCGTCGACGTCGTTGCGTTGTCGACGACCTTCATCTGCAGCATGGGCACGCTGGCGAGGGCGCTGCGATGGATCGAGCGGCGATTCGCCGGGGTCCCGGTCGTTCTCGGCGGGCAGTTCAGCAATCTGAAGGCGGCCGAGATCCTGCGCCGGTTCGACAGCGTCGACTTCGTCGTCCGCGGCGACGGCGAGGTCGCCTTTCCCGCGCTGCTGCGGGCGATCGAGAGCGACTCGCCGACGGACGATGTCCCGAACGTCGTCACGCGCCTCCACTCCGCCCCCCTCGTCAACATCGATCTCGATCGCTACCCGCGCCCGCCGTTTCAAGGGGAGGTACTGGAAGTCCCCTACGAGTCGATGCGAGGCTGCCCATTCTCCTGCAAGTTCTGCTCGTATCCGGCGGCATCTCCGCAATGGCGGTGGAAGTCCGCGCGCACCATCGTCGGCGACTGGCAGGCCTATTCGGCCGACAACCACGCCGAGCGAATCTCCGCGATGGACTCGACCTTCACCGTGCCGCCGCGGCGGTTCCGCGAGCTGCTGGACTCCCTGCGCAGTTCGGGGATCGCCTGGACGGCCTATGCCCGTGCCGATGACGTGGAAACCGAGGAAGAGGTGCAGCGGCTGGTGGAGGCCAGGTGCGCGGGCCTGTCGATTGGCTTCGAGTCGATGAGCGACCGCACCTTGACGCGCATGAACAAGCGGACAGAGGCCCATCACAACCGCACCGCGGCACGGCTGCTGGGGGAGGCGGAGCTCGACCTGCGGGCTTCCTTCATCATCGGCTATCCGGGCGAGGATGCGGAGGACTACGAGCAGACCCACCGCTACCTGGTGGACGAATTCCGCGGGCGTTTCCTGCTCAACACGTTCTCGCTCGTCGACGAGACGCTGCCGGTCTGGCAGGAAGCCGACAAGTATCAACTGCGCATCCTCGATCCCGAGAATCCGAACCACTCCTGGACCCACGTGGGGATGGACGCGGATACGGCGGAGGCGCTCTACGAGCGAACGCTCCGCGCGGCTCGCTGGGACAGCGATCAGGCCGTGTTGAATCTGTGGCAACCGCAGTACGAGGACCCGCTGATTCACGACCGCGGCGTGGCCGAGAATCGCCGAGTGGAGAAACTGCTCGAGCGGCTCGCGTTCGCCGAGGCCGACTGGCCGGACGATCCCGCCGAGGCCGACGAGCGTACGCGCGCGGCGTTGGCCGGCCTCGAGGCCCTCGGCGTCGGGTGCGCATCTTTTCGGTGAACAGGCATCCCGTCCCTGTTGACACCGCTTCGAAAAAGGGCGTCAATCAGACGTCGTCCAATCGAGCAGTGCCCCGGAGGCACGGATGCGCATGTTGCTGCGGCTCGCCGCCGCGCTATCGATCGCTTCGGCCGCGCTTGCCGCGCCGGCGGCGATGCCCTCGCCGCTGAGCGCCATCGGCCGCGGCGCGGCGATCGTGTTCAGTCCCGACCTGAGCATCGATCGCAACTGCGCCTTCTACGAGCGCCTCGGCTTCGCCTGCTACGCAACGGCGAGCTGGGAGGAGGTCGTCGAGGACATCCGCTGCCGGAACGCATCCGCGGCGCCGGACGACGCGATCACGGTCGTCGTCCTCGAGGCCCATGGAACGCGGGGCAATGGCCTCAAGCTGCAGGTCAGCGACGCGCGGAACGCCCGGCGCTCCTACGCCGCCGTCGGCGCCCTGAGCGAGCGCCTCGGCACCGCCGGCGTGCGTTACTGCATCCTGGCGGCCTGCAACTCCCGGCGGCTGCTCCGTCCGGCGATCTACGACACCCTCGATCCCGCGCGCCTCTTCCTCCCGGCGACGCTCGGCATCCTCAACGCCGGCAGCCGTGACGCCGAGGACAGTGGCGTGCGTTTTCTGGCGCGCGCGGACAGCCACATCGAGTCGCTCTCGGTCGGCAGCACCGGCGAGCTGTCGCCGACGACGCTCCACGCCCTCGGCCTCACCGGCGGCGACCCGATGACGTTCGTGGTCTCGGACATGTTCGTGCAGCTCGTGACGCGTGACCCGGCGCTCGACCTGCGCGAGGCCACGCCGGTGAACCGGCTCAAGCAGGTCACGCCGGAAGACAAGTACGCGGAAGACCTCTTCCAGCGCTTCGTCGAGCACCTCGACCGGCTGGCCACGGCGGAGCAGGCCGCGGCGGACGCGCCGCTCCTCGCGGCGCTCGAGCGCTAATGCAGCCGGATTGACTCCACCCGGGCGATCTCTTCCGATTGCGCGAACGCGGTCCGGATCATCTCCAGCGCCTGCAGCGCCAGGGCGAGCACGCTTTCCGGCGTCTTCGCCTCCGCCAGCTGCTCGCGCAACGGGAGGAACCGGTGTCCCAGCACGGGGAAGTCGGCGGGTCCGCGCGCGGCAAGGAGTGCGGTCGGCGTCGTCGCCAGCCGGATCAGCTCCTTGAGCTGGAAGCGGGTGATGTCCGCGTAGCGGCGCGCCTCGGCCTGCATTCCGCCGTACAGCCCCATCTCCGGAGAGAGCAATTGCAGGTGCAGGAGCGCCGCACGGAGAGGCCGCGCGCTGGTCTGGATCAGGAAGGCGCTGTCGCGCAACGACGCGAACGCCTCGCGCAGCCCGCCGGCTGCCCGGGCCTCCTTCATGTTTCTCACCGCTCTCACGTACTCGTACGAGAAATACAGGTAAAGAATGGCATACGACACCGGTCCGGTCGGCCACAACGCACGGCCTCCGAACAGCGTGGGGAGTGCCCCGGCTCCTGCCGCGCCGAAGGCCACGTTGAAGAATGCGGTGTGCCGCTGCTCGTCGGTGATCTTCGGGTCGAACATCATGCTGAGGCCATAGGCCAACTGCAGGGAGGCGCTGACGATGCCGAGGGTTCGCAGCACGTAGGTTCCCATCCGCAGGCGGAACATGGCCTCCGCCTTGCCGGCAGGGAGCGCCACCGCGGCAGTGGCTGCGGACAGGAAGATGACCGTTCCCTCCAGCAGATGGTTGATCCGACCCAGGATGTCCGTGGTCGTCGCGAAGATGTTCGGATGCCGTTCCGCTTCTTTCTTGCGGTCCCTGTAATCGCGGATCTTGAGCACGGCGTCGATCGTGTCCAGGACGGCGCGCAGGTGGAGCGTCCAAGTCATCCCGCGACTGAATTTGAGGGCGTCGGGAAGCGACTTGCCCTTCGCCAATGCGTCCAGCGTCTTGTTGAACTGCTGCCGCACCGCAGGGCTCTGCAGCCGTCCCTCGGCGATCACCAGCCGGTTCAGCGCCACCCGCGCGGCATGGAGGGCCTGGAAATACTTTTCGGTCTGGTCCTCGACCGCCTCGGCCGGTTGCTCTGCCCGGGGCGTTTCGGTCACCGATTGATTCACCAGCTCGCGCGCCCCATGGGCCCAGATCGCCGCCTCGACGGCCCGGTAGGGAGTCCAGAACACCTCCGCCAGGTGGGCGCGGGCCGCCGGGCCCTGTTTCTCCACGCCGGCGATGAGCGGCCGCGCGGCGCGCAGCCCGGCGTCCAGCCGCGCGCGGCGCACGCTTGCGGACACCTCCACATGCTTGCCGCCCGACCGGTCGTGTCCTGACGCGGCGATGAAGAAGTCCTCCACCATCCGCCGGTAGGGCTGAGGGACGGCCAGCCTCAACTCGGGTTCGTTCGGGGCGCGGCTCAGCATGTCCCCGGCCTGCTCCAGCACCAGTGCCGGCAGGCGCTGCAAGGCGGCATTGCCGACAGTGCGCCGCAGGGTCGAGCGCGAGTCCTCTTTCTGCGGCGCGCCTGCACGCGCCGATGTCGCAGCAGGCGCGCGGCGCCGCGGCGCCTGCTGTTCGTGCGCAAAAACGGTCATGCGTCAGCTCGCGCCGGGCATCTTAAACCCGAGGTACGTGCCCGAGCTGATCCCCATCAGGCCGAGGAGCGTCGCGCTGAACTGGGGCATGGTCAGGGTCGTGAACACCGACGCCACGAACATGATCCCCAGAACAATCGTCCAGACCACGATCTGAAAGCGGTGCAGGGCGATGTTGCCGTCGTCGTCGCGGAGCAGATCGAGCAGCCAGAACTCGCTGAGCGGCGGGAGGTCCAGGGCCGCGAGCTCCGCCGGAATGGCTGCCAGGCGATCGGCGAGCGATTTCTCCGTCGCCACGAGCGCTGCCGCGGCAGAAGCGGTGGCGCCGCCCGCGGCCGCGATCTGGGCCTGCGTGTCGGCGAGCTGCTTCTGCAGCGCGGTCTGCTCGTCGAGCAGCTTCTGGCGCGTCGACGCGTGGGACGAGCTGTCGATGGCGACCGATCCGAGAGCGGTGCCGGCGCTGATGCCCATCAGCGCGAGGAGCGAGGTGGTGATGGTGTCCTGGTCGCCGCAGATCTGCCAGATGGCCACATAGCCGACCAGGATCAGGAAGAACCACCAGGCCATCTGGCACCGGCCGAGGCTGTAGGCCTGCTGTTTTCGAGCGTTGCCGACCAGGACCCGCGGTCCGTTGCGGACGATGTCGGTCTTCCAGGACAGAACGCAGAAGGCGACTACGAGCACGGCCAGGGCGAAAAACCACAATCTCGCCCGCCGCCGGTCGGTCTTGAGCAGGTTGACCGGCTTCTGGCCAGCGATCGGCTTCGTGCCGGTGATGCCGACGCTCATCGTGACCGGGCGGACGTCCGGATCGAACGGATCCTCGAGCAGCGTCTTCCAGAGATCCTGGTTGTCCGCCGTCCGCTCGAGCTGAAAGTTCAGTGTGGCGGCCGTCCCGCTCGGGACGACCTCCTCCGGGATCAGCTTCGCGTCGCGCCCGTTGATCCAGAGCGTGACCGGCGTGGTGGGGCTGGCGGTCTTCTCGAGCTCCGGGTAATTGTTGACGACGACCGAGACGTTCTGGCGCAGCCGCGCCGTCGCCGCCGGCTTGTTGCCGCGGTAGGGCGTGACGCTCTTGATCGACGGTCCCGGCGGGGGCGTGGGCGGCTGACCGCCGCCCGCAGGGTTCTCGGCGGTGCTCGGCTGTTGGCTGGGCGGATCCCCCTGTGCGGCCAAGGGGTTACTTGCGAGCAGGATGACGAGCAGACCGGCAGCCAGCTTTGCGTGCATCGACTCTCCCTCCGTCTGAGGAGAGCCGCCACGGATGAGTTTCCCTACCTCCCGGGGCGACCGACGTCGGTGTCGGGAAGGCCGTCGCCGGTAGAGACAGATTTTTCCCCGCTAGAGACTTTCCGGGCTTCCGGCATTACTCCTTTTAGGCTCGGATGAGTCGGAAGGCTGTGCTCTCGGTCGCCCTGAACGACGTAGAGGGCCGTGTTGTGTCCAGCGCGCGGGTCGATCTCGGCGGGCGGGCGCTCTCGTTCGACGAGCGTCTCGGCGCGTACGTGGGCGAGCCGGCCGAGCCGGGCGAGTACACGCTGAGCGTGTATGCCGAGGGGTACGAAGCCCAGTACGTGACCCTGCAGCTCCCGCCGCAGGGATTGTCGACGTCGCTGATCCTCGGGAGAGCAGGGCAGCCGTACTACGTGGCGGCCGGGCGGCGGATCTACTTCGAGCCCGAGCGCGCCCGGGCGGCCGAGGCTATGCCGCGGGACCCGCGCATGGCCGGCCTCCCGGCGCTGGGGGAGGGGCGCTTCCTCAGCCGGCAGATCGCGGTGATCGTCGAGGAGGGGGTGGCGCGCGAAGAGCTCGAGAAGGCGATCCGCCCGCACAGGCTGCGCGTTCGCTCGCAGAACGGGACCGACCCGCGGCGCTTCCGGGTGGAGACCGAGCGAGACCTTCCGCTCGAGGAGCTCGGCGCCCTGCCGGAGCGGCTGGCGGAACTGCCCGAGGTCCGGAGCGCGCACTCGATCGTCACGGCCATCGATCCGGACACCCAGGTCCTGCCGGCCGACGGCCTCTTTCCGATGCAGTTCCACCACTTCCTGGTGCGCCTGCCGGAAGCGTGGCACTTCCTCAACTCCGCGGGAACGGGCACTAGCTTCGGCAGCGCGGACGTCATCGTGGCCGTCAGCGACTCCGGAATCCTCACTACCGGCACGCCGCCCGCGCCGCAGGTGCCCACGCAACCCGAGTTCGGCGGCCTGGTCACCGGCGGCGCGCTCGCCGGGCAGCCCGGACTGAACAGCAACCGGCTCATCTTCACCTTCAATTTCGACACCTTGCCGATGCGCGCCGGCCCTCACACGCCGCTGACCCCGCACGGGAGCGCCGTGGCCGGCATCATCAGCGCCAGGGCGGACGGCGTGGGTGTGGTCGGCGTCGCGGCGAATACCCGCCTGGCCGCCTACATCCGGGAAGCGGAGTCGCATTCGCTTCGGGCGGCGAACGCCCTGATCTTCGCCGCCGGTCTCGATCCGCGCTGGACGCAGACGGCGCCCGACTACGACCCGGCCGAGCCCTTCCCGTTCCTCTTCGGCACCGGAGCCAACCCCATCCCCGGCGCGCACATCCTGAACAACAGCCATGCGTTCGTGGCCGACATCAGCACGGACGTGGCCCCGGCCCTTCAGAGGATGACCCTGTTCGGCCGCGACCGCCGGGGCACGCTCATCTTCGTGGCGTCGGGCAACGATGACCGCGATCTGCGCCCCAACGCGCGCTGGGCGGAGAACACGAACGTGATGCAGGTGACCGCGTCGACGCTCGATCATCGGGAGCGGGAGACGCGGGCGAGCTACAGCAACTCCTCGGTGATCACCGACCCGGTCCTCGACTTCTGCGCGCCCAGCGAGTCGCAGAACACCAGTCCCCGGACGTTCGACCACATCCCGTTCATCTATCCGTTCTTCACCACCGCTCCCGACTCTCCGGCCGGCCCCGCGCCGGACCACCTTCCGGGCGGCGTTTTCCGGCGGTTCCCGATCACGAACTCACCGGCCAGGGGCACGCGGACCATCACCGCCAACGCGGCCGATCTGAACGGCCTGGGGCCCGGAACGGGTTTCTGCATCCGCGACCGGAGGAATCTGCACGCGGAGCTGCACGAGATCGCCACCATCGGCACCGGCACCCTGAACACGGCTCGGGACCTCGGCTTCTCCTACACCCATACCGATACCGAGCTGATTCTCCTCACCACTCCTTTCGGCGGGACGTTCAACTTCGGCGGGACCTCCGCGGCCTGCCCGATCGCCGCCGGAGTGGCCGCGCTGGTGATCTCGGAGAAGCCGGCCCTGACCTGGCTCGAAGTGCGGGACATCCTGCGCAGCACGGCCGTGCCGATCGACCTCCGCTACCGGGGCTTCGGTCCCGCGCATCGCTACCGCTGGCTCGATCCGGTGCTGATCAGTCTCATCGACGCCGACGGTCTCCTGGACATCGTCCGCGGCAACAAGACCATCACCGCGGCGGCCCGGCGCGGCGACCGCTTCCTCACTCTGAACGACACCACCGACGTCGTGCCGCGGCGGGCGCTGCTCATCGGCGTCGAGACGACCCTGACGGCCCCGCTTCCGAAACCGCTGTTCGATCGCCAGCTGGACGTCGCCCGGCCCGACGACTTCGAGATCGGCGACACGATCTTCATCGGCCGGGACGTGGAAACGGTCCTGATCACTCCCGCCGCGGCCGGCGACACGGTGGTGTGGGTGCAGTCCACGGACGGGTTCCAGGTGGGCACGGACATCATGGTCGACACCGAGCCGGCCACCATCGCGGGACTGCGGCGCATGACCGATGCGCCGGCCCTGCCGCAGCGCATCGACGACGCGGAGACCGGGCTGATTCTCGACTCGCCCCTGGTGAACGCGCACGCCCGCGCCGAGATCGTGCGTTTCATCTTCCGCGACGGGCCGTTCACCATCACCGGCAAGACCGGCAACACCCTCGAAGTGCACCGGGCCATCGTCACCACCCAGCCCATCGGCTCGATCGTCGAGAAGGAGGGGACGGAGATCAAGGCCGTGGTCAAGGTCCACTCCGCGACGCGGGTGGAGATCGATCCGCTCCACTTCGATCATCCCTTGAGCGCCTCAGGCGTGGAGCACGTCCGCCTCGGGCGCATCGCCGACTTCGGCCTCGGCTTCGGCCGCGGACGCGTCGACGCCCGGGCGGCGGTGGAGGCCGCGCGGGCGTTTACGCACGACCTGCGCGACCTGGTCGTCCGCAACTTCCTCGCCGACGACGGAGTGAACAACCGCGGGACCCAGGAGGTCGAGAGCCCGGACCTCTGGGTGCGCAACCGCACCCAGGACACGATCACCACCTTTCCGAACTACACCGACGCCGGGCCGCACGAGGTCCCGGAGATCACGGTCGATCCGGCCATCCACATCGGCACCGGGCGAAACGACTTGGAGGTCTCCGGAACGTGCACGAGCGCAGCCGAAGTGACGTTCACCATCGAGATCGACCAGACCGCTACGCCGGACACGTTCAAGTTCCGGAAAGACAACGGCGCGCCGACGACCGGCGTGGCCATCACCGGCGCCGCGCAGGCGCTGTCGGACGGGGTGAGCATCCGCTTCGCCGCGACCACCGGCCACGTCCTCGGCGACAAGTGGATCGTCAAGGGCCGGCAGATCACCAGCCGCAATCTGCATCTCCGCGTCCGCAACCGCGGCACGCTGCCGTTCTTCGAGGAGTCGCAGTTCGCGCCGGCAGTCTCGCCGGACATTCTGAACGTCGCCCGGGCGCGCATCCTCCTCTGCGTCACCGACGGCATGCCCGTGTGCCGCTTCGCCTCCGTGGCCGACTCGCAGGGCACGGACGACCTGACGGTCGTGTCGCCGTACACCGGCCCCGCCCCGCGCGCGCTCTACACCATCGAGATGACGGCCGGGGATCCGGACCCCAACAGGTTCCGCTGGTTCCGGGACGGCACGGCTCACCCGGAGGTGACGCTCACCGCGACCACCCTCGAGCAGACGCTCGACGGCGGCGTCCGGGTGCGCTTCGGCTCGCACACGGGACACCGCGCAGGCGACCGCTGGAACATCTTCGCGCGCTTCGGCCCGGGCATGGACACCTACCTGAACCTCGACCATTACCCGGAAGTCACCGCGCCGGCCGGCTTCAACCCCTCGAGCGGCCGGACCGGAACGGTGGAAATGCTCCCGCCGGCGATCTCCGGTCTCGGCGCGGGTGCTGCGAACATCTTCGTGGGGGGCTGGGCGGAGAACTTCCGCTTTCCCACCAACAACCCCAACGTCCCCAAGCCCACCGTCCGGCGCCGGCTGTTCTTCCTCGGCGAGGTCGTGCCGCACGACGGCAAGCTGGCCGGGCCCACGACCAAGACGAACAACAACTTCTCCTTCCGCGAGCTGATCTTCGCCAAGATCCGGTTCTCGACCAACGCCGGCGCGGATCCGCTCGAGGCCCAGCTCGACGTCCCGAACCTCGGGCAATCGATTCCGAAGTCCTTCCGCGTGGAGGTGCGCTGCACGGCCGGGACGTTCACCGCCGAGCGGGTGCGTCTCAAGCTGACCGCGCGCAAGGACCCGGCGCCGCCCGAGGAGAAGACCTTCCGGTTCTCGGGGACGTGGGGGTGGGACGGGACGCCGCCGACCTGGGTGACGGTCGCCCCGCCGCTCGAGGCGCGCCGTCCCGACGGGACGCAGCCCGCGACGCCCGCCACGGGAGAACAGTTCGACATCAGCTTCGAATGCAGCCTCACCGTGAACAAGTCGTTCAGCGACGTCGTCATCGAGGCCCAGATCCTCAGCGACTTCCGCGACCTGGCGATCTTCAAGGCCACGCACAGCATCGCCATCTTCGCCATCGCGCCGCTCCCGACGGGGACGGGCGCGGCGAGCGCGGCGACGCAGCCGAAGCCGTCGTCGTTCGTGTTCACCGAAATGGCCACGCTCACCCAGACCGTCTCCCAGGCCTTCGGGCCGGTGGACGGCAGTCTCACCACGCGCTACCGCACGACGTCGCTCTTCCGCGCGCCTGGGGACGTGAAGGCCTTCGCCACCGTGACCGGCTTCGTGGCCCTGCAGCGCGACCCGACCAACAACGACGCGGTGAACCTCATCCTCCGCCCGTACGAGCAGCCGCTGGCGGGCTTCACCCCGATCAAGTACTTCATCTACCGCGGCCTGCGCCTCACGGACTTTCTGAAAGGCACGAGCGGCCCGGACGCGGAGCTGATCCGCCCGCAGGCCGGTGCGTCGCCGTTCCTGGACGTGGTCTGGACGATCTTCCTGGCCCACAACCCCGGCGCGACGGACATGCCGGCCGCGCTCTTCGGCTACGAGCCTGCCACCCAGACCGCCACCGACTCGCTGGACGGGGTCTTCTTCCGCACCGGCGCGCCGATGCAGCTGCCCCTGGCCACCCGCGGGATCGAGCTGGGGTCGTTCCACGCCGGCGGCGGGGGCGCGGACTTCGGCTTCGAGATCGTCATCGACGAAGGCGACTTCACCCACGACCTGGCCTTCGCCCGGGCGGCCGCGAACGTCATCGACATCAGCGGGATGCCGACCACCACCGCCGGAGACAAGCTCGCCCGGAGCACCAAGCAGGAGGAGATCCTCGGCTACCTCGACCCGGCGGCCTTCTACGGCCTGCACATGCACGACGACGGGGAAGTCGAGATCCCGGGAGGGGTGACCCTCGACGGGGAGGGCATTTTCGTCGAGGTCGTGTCGAAGTTCTTCACCAAGCACGCCCTCTATCTCGACGTCCGCAGCGAGAACGGAGCCTCGCTCAACTTCTACGGCAACTACAACGACGGGGCCGGGAACCAGATCCGGACCTCACCGGTGCTCGGCCCGGTCACCGCCCGGCCGTACGCCACGCACGGGTGGCCGATCGCCATCCTCGACCAGAGCGCGCCCCAGAACATCGTCGGTCCACTGAGCGATCTGTTCCTGGAGCTGCCGCGCGAGGACAACGTCAACCCGGTGCTGTACATTGACCACGGCATCGCCGGGATGCCGACCACCGACGGCCCGTTCGTCCGCGACTCCCAGCTCGTCTTCACCAGCGCGCAGTGGACGAAGACCCTCCAATTCGGCTTCGCCAACACCGGTCCCGACGGCGCCCGACAAGGCGTGGCCTGGGTGATCCGGCTGTTCTACGGCCGGCTGCTCCATCCGGCGCCGACCGTGCCGATCCCGGACATTGTCCTGAAGACGGAGACCTACACCGACAACGTCTTCGGCCCGATCGACCGGGCGCCGCGCTGGGCGGGGACGGCGGCGATCAAGTGGGAGACCATCCAGGACAACCGCTACGTCGACGCCGCGGGCGAGCCCGCGCTCGGATGGCGGCAGATGATGCGCTGCGGCCTGGCGGAGCAGACCGGGGGCACCCCGCGCGTGCTGCTCTTCGCCGTGGCCACCGATCGCGACACGACCCAGCCGGGCGAGTTCGCGCCGGTGCGCAGCATCCCCGCCGGCATCAGCAGCCGCTCCAGTTTCTTCGACGAGCCGGGCCTCTTCGGCGTCTACCAGCTCGAGCACGACCAGATCGTCGACGCCGGCACGACCGTGCGTACCCTGCGCCTCCGCCAGCGTCCCAGCGACGGCTACAGTCCGACCAGCGCGATGCTCCTCGGCCTGACCAAGGTCGAATTCGACGCCCTAGTCGCCCGCGGCGGCTCGATGAGCCATCACTTCCGGGCCATGAAGCTCGACGAGAAGCAGTCTCTGGTCGATCCGAACGGCCGTCCCTTCGACCGCTACCGGGTCGGCATCCAGGGCCTGAGCGTCAACAACGCCGAGCACACCACCGACCTGCCCTTCGACGAGATCCGGGTCTACACCGTCGACGGCCAGCTCTTCGTCTCCAAGGCCTTCGCCGACGCCGAGCCGCTGCCCACCGTCTACGTGCGCAGCTTCGAGGAGGCCATGGGGGTGCGGGTCTGGCCGCAGCGCGAGCGCCGCATCGCCGCGGTCGACGTCGCCACGCGCCAGATCACCATCGCCTCCTTCGACTGGCGCCGCGAGGTCGTGCCGGGCCTGAAGATGAAGATCGACAAGTCCGCGGCCCAGAACGGCGAGTACATCGTCGACACCATCACCCTCAGCGGCGCCGACAGCGTGATCCGCTTCACCGCCGGCACGCTCAGCGCGACCGCACCGCTGGGCAGCGCGTTCACGCCCCAGCGGCCAGTCGAGGACGTCTTCATCGATCTCGATCAGGACGGCGCCGTGGCGGGCATCCCGAAGACCCGGACGCTCGTCGACACCTTCGCCACGGACCTCGCCGCCATTCCCAACAACGCCGCGGCGAAGGCGGCCATCGAGACCAGGGTCAACGACGCCGCGCCGAAGCTGCTGCAGCGCGCCCGCGAGCGCGCCGCCGCCGACCGCACCCGCGCCGACGACCACGAGCGGACGCTCTACTGGGCGCGCATGCGCATGCTCGTGGCCCTCAAGAGCCACCCGTTCTGCCTGGCCTCGATCGCCGCGCGGAACGAGCTGGTGGCGCTGTTCGAGAAGAAGTCGCGCGGCTACGACCTCACGTTCTCCGGCGCGCCCGGCGGGGCGAAGAAGATCCTGGTCACCGGCTTCGATCCCTTCCAGCTCGATCTCGGCATCGAGACCAGCAACCCCTCGGCCGCCACGGCCCTGGCCTTCCACGGCCGGACCATCACGTCCTCCGGAAAGTCGGCCTATCTCGAGTCGGCGATATTCCCCGTCCGCTATCGCGACTTCGACGCCGGCGCGGTCGAGGATCTGGTCAACCCGCGCCTCGGCGGGGCAGGGCAGGTGGATCTGATCATCACCATCAGCCAGAACGGCGGCAGCAGCGCGTTCGACGTCGAGCGCCTGGCCGGCCGGCGGCGCGGCGGCTTCTTCGACAACGAGCACGTGACCTCGCCGCCGCGGCAGCTCGGGGTGAACACCACCCACCCGGCCTTCCTCGAGACCACCCTGCCCGTGCTCCAGTTCGTGCCCGGCCCATTCACCAGTCCGCCCGACGACGATCAGCGGGTCTTCTTCGACCAGTCCTTCGAGACCGAGCTTCCGGCGCAGTCCTTCGCCGAGGCATCCGATCCCAGCTCGCCGGCCGGCGCGAACGCGAACACGCCCGCGTTCGCCCTCAATACCATCACCGGACAGGCCGTCGACGGCTCCGGCGGCAGCTACCTCTCCAACGAGATCTTCTATCGCGTGGCCCAGAGGAGGGTGACGCTCGCCAGCACCACCCTCACCGGCCACGTCCACATCCCCTCCCCGTCGAACGCGAAGATGGGCATCGCCGACGTGATCGGGGAGGTGGAGAACATGATCAAACGGTTCCTCGACAGTCTGCCCTGACGCACATGGCCGTCTATTACTCGCCGCTGTCCACCCTCATGCCGCGCGACGCGCTGCCGGAAGCCCTCGGCTTCGTCAAGGACGGCATCGACAACCTCCTCGACGACGTCTTCTTCAAGGACTTTCAGCACAGCAGCTCCTCGCGCGGCGACGCGGCCCAGTACAGCCTGACCATCGTCACCCTCAAGGCCCTGGAGGTGGAGATTCCGGGCACCGGGGTCTTCCTCGTGCTCAACCCCAGCCACACCCCCGGCGGCACGTCCGAGTTTCCGGTGACGCTGCGCTGGGAGTGGCCGATCCTGGCATTCCTGCGGGCCTTCGATCCGTCGGAGTTCTCCTTCTCGCCCGGCGATTTCTTCCAGCTCGCCCTGACCATCCTCGGCCTCACCGAGCGCCAGGTCATCGAGCGCGCGCTGAGCGTGTTCGTGAGCGCCCCCAACCCGGTCGACCAGTTCATCGACGACGTGAACGCGGAGTTCTCCACGTCGATCCCGCATCCCACGGGACCCGATCCGATCGCCGAGGCCATCGCCGCCATCGACGCGGAGCTCGGCGAGGACTCGGCGGTGGTGGCCTTCACCGTGTATGTCCTGGACGACTTCGACCTCGACGCCACGGAGCAACGGCTCGAGCAGCTCTTCGCCCCGTTCTTCGCCGGCGGGCTCAAGGCGTATCTGCTGAAGCTGATCGTCCCGAAGATCGACGCCACGCTGGTCATCGGGGCGGGGGTGCGCTTCCCGCGCAACGTGCTCGTGCCGCTCGACGCCATCGGCGGCGACCCGCTGCCCGAGCCCGCGCAGTCGATGCTCACCTTCGATGCCGGCTCGTTCTTCTTCAGCACCGAGCGCGGCATCGGCTACGACGAGACGCTCACCGCGAATCTCACGCCGTCGCAGATCGGCAGCACCGGATTCGAGATCGGCATCACCGGCGCGAAGCTCGACGTCAGCCGGACCACGAACATCCCCGAGGCCACGGCGGACGGGCGGCCGGAAGACTTCGTGGGGGTGTTCATCGAGGAGGCCACGATCAAGCTTCCGCCGTTCTTCAACGAGGACGGCGGCGCCTCCAGCGCGAAGCTGGTCGGCCGGAAGCTGCTCATCGGAACGGGCGGCCTGTCCGGCGCGATCGCCCTGGAGGCGCTCGACCCGAACGCCGCCACGCCCGCGCTGGTGAAGGGGAAGTTCGGCGAAGGGTTCGAGATCGGCCTGAGCGCGGTCAGCGTCACCTTCCAGCAGAACTCCATCACCGCCTCCGAGATCAAGGGCTTCATGAAGATCCCGGAGTTCGAGGACACCGAGGGCAACCCGGCCGAGGTGCAGATCGTGGCCAGCATCGGCACCGACGGCAGCTTCAGCGTCACCGCCACGGAGGAGCAGGCCATCACCGCCCTGCGCATTCCGGACGTCGTCGACGTCAACATCAAGAGCCTCTCCGTGGGGCGGAAGGAAGGTCGCTTCTTCGTCGCCGTCGCCGGCACGCTCGACTTCCACGACCAGGGCGGCGCCATCGGCAAGTTCATCCCCGACAAGATCGAGATCCAGAAGCTGCTGATCTGGGACGACGGCAAGATCGAGCTCGAGGGCGGGACCGTGGTCCTGCCGAAGGCGGCCAGCCTGAAGATCGGCCCGGTGGAGATCACCATCACCGCCGTTCACTTCGGCACGCTCGAGCAGGAGCACGACGGGCAGCTCCGCAAGTACGCCTTCTTCGGATTCGACGGCGGGGTGAGCATCGATCCGGGCGGGGTGGACGCCCGCGGCGACGGCATCAAGTTCTACTTCACCACCGACAACGGTCCCGGCAAGCCGCTGCACGTGTTCCTGCGCATCACCTCCATCTCCATCGACCTGGTCCTTCCCGGCGACGCCAAGCCGGAAGAGGCGGCCCTGCTGCTCAAAGGCTACCTGTCGATGAAGGACGACGGGGCGGGCGGCACCGAGTACATCGGCGGAGTGGCCTTCTCCCTGCCGAAGCTGAAGATGGCCGGCAGCGCGGCGATGCGCTTCAACCCGCGGCTGCCGTCGTTTCTGGTCGACGCCGGGCTGGAGATCGCCACGCCGATCGTCCTCGGCGCGACGGGACTGGGCATCTACGGCTTCCGGGGCCTCGTGGGCATGCGCTACGTGGCCAAGAAGTCCGCCGTGGGCCTGTCCGACGACGCCCAATGGTGGCAGTACTACAAAGCGAAAGTTCCGCCCGACAACCGCGAAGGCATCCAGGTCTCGAAGTTCGCCGCGCAGGAGGGCTTCTCCCTCGGCGCGGGCGTCTCGCTGGCCACCGTTCCCGATGCCGGCGTGGCCTTCTCCGCCAAGTTGTTTTTCCTGCTCTCGCTGCCGGACGTGTTCCTGCTGCAGGGGCAGGGACAGATCATCAAGGAGCGCGTCGGTCTCGATACCACCAAGGATCCGCCGTTCTTCGCCATGATCGCCATCACCTCGAACTCGGTCGAGGCGGCGTTCGGAGTCAACTACAAGATCCCCGACGGCGGGGAGATCGCCCAGATCGACGCCCTGCTGGAGATGGGCTTCTTCTTCGGCAACTCCAGCGCCTGGTACATCAACCTCGGCAAGGACGAGCCCGAGGACCGGCGCGTGCGGGCGCGTCTGCTCACGCTCTTCAACTCCTACTTCTTCCTGATGCTCAGCTCCGGCGGCATCCGCACCGGCGCGGGCGTGTCGTACGAGCTGAAAAAGAAGCTCGGCCCGTTCAAGGTCAACCTCAAGGCCTCCCTGGACATGGCCGGGCAGATCAGCTATCGCCCGCGGCAGCTGGGCGGCTCGATCGCCCTGGCGGGGGAGCTGAGCCTGCGCATCTTCGGCGTCGGCTTCAGCCTCAGCGCGTCCGCGGCCATCTCGGGCGAGGCCCCGCACCCGTTCATCGTCACCGGGCGCTTCAAGGCCTGCGTGAAGATCTTCTGGTCGAAGAAGTGCGTCACCGTCGAGCTCACCTGGACCTTCGATCCGGATCTCGACTTCTCCGAGCTCACCCTCTTCGGGCCCGACCTGCAGGCGTCCATTCAGGCGCTGAACGTCCTGACCCTGGAGAGCTTCCCCGTCTTCGCCCAGCGCACGGCGGCGCTGCCCTCGCCGGCCGCGCTGGCGACGCATTTCGTGCCCATGGACAGCTACATCGACATCGAGCTCAAACAGGCCGTGCATCCGAACGGCCCGCATCCCTCGCTGGCGAAGTTCCACGACGTCGGCGGCTCGGTCGATTTCACGGTCATGGTGCCTCCGCAGAAGGCGAAGTCGTCGCAGGTGCGCCACGAGCTCTTCGTCGACTCGCTGGAGCTCCTGAGCTGGAACCCGACCACGAATACCTGGCAGCCGTACGACGTCTACGCCGCGGCCACGCCGCTGCAGCTCGCGCCGTTCGTGACCGCCGATCTCACCCAGCTTCCGTTCGGGTACTGGCAGAAGACCGATCCGGCCAAGCACAACAAGCTGCGCGTGCTGTCGCTCACGCCCTTCAGCTACATGCGTCCCGGCACGCCCGACCCCGCGCCGCCGGAGGACCTCGGCGTGCTGACCGAGGATGTCTTCTGCGCGCCGGAGGAGATCGAGCCGGAGTGCCGTGACTTCGCCGGCGCGCTGGAGCCGGGCCAGACGCAGACTCCCGTGCCCCCGGGCGTGTGGCGGAGCATGCCCGGCGTGCTGTACCGGGTCAGCCCGAACGGCGGGGCCATCGTTCGCAATCCGTGGCAAGGCTTCGAGAACGGGCTGTGCGCGGACGACCAGAGCACGATCCGCCTGCTGTTCCCCGAGCCGATTGCGCGGGCCACGCTCCTGTTGCGCACCGAGGCTTCGGCGGTGGAGGTCACCTGGTACCGGCGGACGCCCGTGCCGAACCCGTTCGGCGAGGCCCCGCTTTACGAGTGGCAGGTCATCCGCGTGGACACGGTCGACGCCGCGGCGCTCGGCAGTCCCGTCGAGTACGACGACATCGATCGTCCCGTGCTGCGCGTGGACGTGCGGGGCATCAAATGCGGCACGAGCTCGCCGGGAGGGGTCAAGCCGGAGGTCGTCGGCGGGCTGGAGGCGTTCCTCACCGCCCTGGCCCGGAACGACGACCTCACGCGCAAACAGGTCGAGCTGCTGCCCGAGCGCGAGCAGCCGCGCGTTTTTCCGCTCCCGGTGATCAGGCGCCTGCGCTACCAGCGCACGTTCCTCGACAGTCCGCTCTACCGGCTCGACCGGCGCACGACCTTCGTGCGCTACGAGGTGGACTCCGCGGACGAGCGGGCCTTCCGCGCGCGCATCACCGACAGCCGGAACTTCCTCTGCGACCTGGTCATCGATCCCGCCGACCTCGAGGCCATCGACTGGCGGCGGGTCCGCGAGTTCCGCGGCCTGGAGGCCATCGCCGGGACCAAGAACGGCTTCCGCGGCCAGGCCGTGCTCGACGACGGCCGCGCCCGTCCGATCCAGGGGCGCTCCTGCTTCGACACGAACGAACCGGCCGGCGGTGAGCCGCCCCTGCACTGCAACGTCGAGGGCGGCGAGATCGCCAAAGCGCTGCTCGCATTCCTCGATCGCCTCGCTGCGAAAGAACACCTCATCGCCGCGAGCCTGCTGATCGTCCCCGAGCTCGTCGGCACGTACGAGGACGTCTTCCTCCACGGGCCGCTGTACGAGATCGACAAGACCGGCGCCAAGCGCGTGCTCTATCAGGCCACCTGGGATCGTAAGGGCGGGCCGCTCCTGATCCGCATCCAGGACTTCCTGGCCTACGACTGCATCATCGGCCTGTCCGCCGAGGACCAGACCGCCATCGAGTTCGGCGAGATCCGGGCCTTCCGGGACATCGAGATCCTGCCCTCCGCCGAGGAAGGGGAGATCTTCGAGTTCCGCATCCTGGCCGTCATCCGGGAGAAAGAGGTCTGGCTGCGCGGCCGCTCCTGCTATCCGCTGGGCGAGTGTCACAAGGGCTGCCGCACCTGCCTGTATCAGGTCTGCTGGCTGACCGTCGAGGCGGCGACGCAGAACGACAACAACAACGGCGAGGACGACGTGCAGGACGAGGCCGACGCCATGGTCGACGCACTCTCCGGCTCGATCCAGCCCATCTGGCGGCCGGATACCTTCTACGCCCTCCGCATCACCACCCGTGACGTGGCCATCCGCCACGACGACGGCAACATCGGAGCGACGCACCCCAACACCTTCATCGCCGGCTGGCGGACGGTCGGTCCGATCGGGCACTTCCACCGCTACATCGACACGTCCGGCAACGTGCAGACCCTGCCTGCGTACGCCGCGCTCGAGGCCGCGCAGCGCGCCGACGAGTTCAAGCTGGCCGGCCTCCAGCACTACCTCGATCTGCCGCGCTGCTATCCGAACGCGGACGGGCGGCTGACCGGGGCCAAGCCGATCTTCTTCGTCGCCCCGCGGCTCGATCTCTTCTACCTGCGGCCGTACGTGTACGAGATGTATCGCGACTGGGACGCCTTCAACGGCGCGGAGAAGGTGCACTCCTCGCTGGTGGTGGACATCATCGATCCCGCCCTTCCCGTCGCCACCGCCCCGCCGCCCGCCGTCGAGCCGGAGTGGGTGGAAGGGGAGCTGGTCTTTACCACGCCGGAGGTGGAGATCGTCCAGGGCATGCTCGAGAACGGCGACCCGTGCGTCGACGTCGGCCCCGTCGATCCCATCGACGTCACCTCCGTCTTCACCCCGCCCGACCTCGAGCCGCTGAAGCTCTACACGGCCGTCTTCAGCAATCTCTTCCGCCGCGCCAGCACCGCCCAGGCCTCGAAGCACGAGGTCCATCGCTACGTCTTCCAGACCTCGCGCTACCCGACCTTCACCGCGCAAATCGGCAGCTGGATTCTCGAGGAGGACGAGGGCGTGATTCTGCGCAGCGCGGTGTACGAGCTGGAGGTCGATGACGACGCGGCCCTGCTCGCCGATGTGGGGGCCGTGCTCACCGATCCGGAGACGAGCAGCGAAGAGCTGAAGCAGCGCTTCGCCGATCCGTTCGACCGCCTCGTCGACGGCATCCTGCACCTCGGCGCGCTGGAGCCGGCGGCGACGACAGAGTTCAACGTCATTCGCCTGCGCGGCTCCTCGCGGGTGCTCGGGATCCTGGTCCGCAATCCCGAGCCTTTCAATGATCCGAAGATGCCGCCCGTGGATCTCGCGGAGACCGTGAAGCTGTCGGTCGGCAGCGGGAGCACGAGCCTGTTCCGCGCGCTGCACGCGAAAGACGCGGCGCGCGTGTTCGTCACCAACGCCGACAGCAGCCTGAACGTGCCGGCCGGAACGCACCGCTTCGCCTTCCAGTACCGGCGCTGGAACGGCACGGCCTGGGCGGTCCAGGCCTCGGCCGCGGCGGAGTTCGTGAGGAGCTGAGCATGAGCAGCATTCCCGCCATCGCCCTCCTCGGCACGAACCCGCGTTTCCAGTCGCCCTATGTCTATCTGCAGGCTGCCGGCTCGGACGGCTCCGACGGCACCTCCATCGGCATCGATCTGCGCTGGACCTTCCTGCGCCGCCTGGGCGAGCTGCATCTGCCGAAAGGCGACTTCGCCGCCCCCGGCGGACCGTTCGAGACCAGCATCGAATTCAACCGCGCCGACGACTACGTGCGGCTCTACAAGACGCCGTACTCGAACAAGCTCCACGCCGGTCACATCCGGCTGGCGGATCTGAACAAGACCGTCATCGAGACCGGCGGCTCTCGCCTCTGGCGCTTCATCACGCACCCGATCGACCAGGCCGAGGAAGTCGAGACCACGCTCCAGCTGCGCTTCACCGACGTGCTGCTGTACGACTTCGTCCGCGCCTCGGTGAATCCGGCCACCGACCCGCTCGAGTTCCTGCGCCGCTACACCGGGCGCATCGAGATGGAGGCCCTGGGCAAGCACCTCCTCAGCATCTGCGTGTCCTTCGAGCCGCGCGTCACCGATCCGTCGTTCGCCGGACCGATTGTCACGGGGGAGGCCATCTCCTCGCGCGACCGCCTCCTCACGTCCGAGCTGTACGTGTCCTGCCGCCGCCAGCTCCAGGAGGCGGACCTTCCCAAGGCGCTCTGCTTCACCTGCGAAGACATGCGCCGCATCCGCTTCCGCTACGTCAACAGCTTCCCGTTCATGGTCGACTTCCAGACCTACGAGGACTACATCCTGGGCACCTTCCTGCACCAGGGCATCAATTGGCTGGCCGTGGGGCGCTTCAGCCTGATGCTGGACGACGCGGCGGTCGAGGATGCGCTGCGCAACGCGCCGCACCACGACGTCGACAAGCGCTGGCCGAAATACAACGAGGCCGATCCCGGCGCCGGCGCGTTCGTGGTCAGCGCGCCGAACTACCTCGATCGCTGGAGCCAATCCGAGGGGCTGAAGGACGCCGTCACGCGCTACCTCGACCTGAGCCGCTTCGATCCGCGCGCCGTCGAGGTGCTCACCGATCCTACCACCCTCCCGAACGAGGCCACCATCGAGAACAGCTACCTGGACTCGCTGAACGTCGTGGCCCAGGACTTCCACATCGCCCGCATGCTCGGCCTCGGCCACATCGACGCCGATCCGAAGACCATCGGCGACCAGTGGGTCTACCTCGCCGAGTACGTCACCGAGCGCGCCCTCGAGCCGTTCGGCGCGGACGTGGAGGTCACGCATTACGCGATGACCATGCCGGTGAGCAAGGCGGACTACCGCCTGCCGCTCGCGCCCGTTCTCCGCGAGCCGCGCTACGGGCTCTTTCACCAGTCCGTCGAGAACGAGCCGCCGCAGCTCATCAGCGATCCGAACGGCTACTCGCTCACCGACCCCTCGCGCTGGATCAACCTCGACCGCGACCCGTTCCCCTGGGAAGGCCCGCTGCCGCCGTTCTTCACCGGCGACCCGAAGTACTGCTTCTGCACGGCCAGCGCGCCGGCGATGTACGGCGTCGAATACCGCAAGCTCGGCGAGCCGGCCTTCCGCCGGCCGGAGCTCAGCCACGATGAGATCTACCAGGACGGCGCCGGGATCTTCGAGACCAACGGCATCCTGGAGCTCGAGCAGAACCCGGTCTACACCCATCGCGAGACCGCGGAGGGCGTGCACGAGTACGCGCTGTACGGCATCAACTGGTTCTCCCGGGTCTCGCCGCTCAGCAACGTCATCGCCACCGACGACACGCGCTTCCCCGTGGCGCGCAACCTCAAGCCGCCCGGCAGCTTCGCCGTGCAGCTGGTGCAGAAGGAAGAGCCGCTGATCTTCACCACCGCGGACGAGCAGGCCGCGCTGGCCGCCCATCCCGGTCCGGACAAGACCCTGGTGCGGGTGACCTTCGAGTGGGACCAGGTGCACAACACCGCCTACCAGTTCGCCGATCGGGTGGAGCTGTACTTCCGCGACGCCCCGCCGGAGGCGATTCAGGGCCAGGTCGGCGTGGGGCTCACTCAGCTCGCCGACCACCGCCTGCGCGTGACCACCGCGCCGCAGACCATTGCCAGCCTCAATCCGCCCGAGGTGCGCCAGCCGTTCCTGCTGCCGGCGGAGAAGGCGCGCTACGTCGGCGGCAACTTCGTCAGCGACGGCCGCGCCTTCGTCATCCACGACATCGAGTTCCCCGATCCCTCCGGGAACAACCCCTCCTTCATCGTCAATCAGATCCGCGAGACGTCGATGGTGGAGGGACTCGAGCCCGGCGAATTGATCGTCCAGGAGACGTTCGTCGGCCCATCCACGCCCGGCCGGCCGTTCATGGCCGTCGAGAACCTGAGCCGTCCCGAGAACTGGGACACGCGCCTCGATCGCACGGTCTACCTCGAACCGTTCCATGAAGCCTGGCTCGTGCGCGTCGCCAGCTCCGCGCTGAACGACCGCGAGTACACCATCGTCTCCGTGGCCCTGTCCGGCGGCCAGACCCAGCTCGTCGTGCGCGAGGAAGTCAGCTCTGCGAACGCGCCGCTGGGAACCCTGCGCTATCGCCGCCGCGCGCGCGTCGTCGCCGCCGATCCCGCCGCCTCGTCGATCACCGTGAATCGCAATCTCACCACCGCGCCGGGCGCGCTTGCGAACGGGATGGCGGTGCGCGTGTACGGCTCAGCCGAAAACGCCGGCAATTACACCGTGACCTCGGTCAGCCTGGTAGGCGGCAACACGATCATCGGCGTCAACCCGGCTCCGCCGTTAAACGTTGCCGCCGGCTACGTCGACTACGAGAAGCAGGTGCCGATCGCCGCGGCCGATCCCGCGGCGCGGCGCTTCACCCTCGCCGGCGATCTCACCGCGGAGCTCGCGCCGCCGCGCATCGAGACCGTGGCCGAGGACGATGGGACCACGACCGAGTACATCGTGGGAGGGCTCAGCGGTACGGCGACCGTGACCGAGCTCCCGGACGGCCCCTCCCCGCGCTCGGGCGTGTTCCGGATCATCTTCCACTCCCTCGTGCTGCCCAACCACGTCGATCCCGGCATCGAGTGGTATCGCGGCACGGTGCGCATCCTGGAGGATGCCGCCGTCTTCCCGCCGCCGGGCGATCCGGCCTTCCGGCCGCCGCAGCGGAAGATCCTCAACATCTGGGAAGTCGATCAGAGCGGACCGACCCTCCGCCTGACTGCGTTCGACCCGACGTTCGATCCGGCCTTCGATCCCGCGAATGCGCCGGTCGATCCGCGCACGGACTACGTGCCCATCGAGACCGGGTCCAGCGTGGACGTGAACGCCCATCCCGGCTATCGGCTCTACCTCCTCGCCGAGCTGACTCACGACTTCGACGCGGACTCGATCCTGCCGGCCGCAGGGGAGGGGAACCGCAAGACCGCCCTGGCCGCGCGCTCGATCGACTCGGCCGTGCCGGCGTTCTCGCCGCTCACCCCGCCAGCGGTGTTGCTGGCGCAGGAGATCCGCGAGCCCGAGCCGCCGGGCGTGCCCACCGGACCGCTGTTCGCCACCCGGCCGGACTTCTACGGCAAGGCCACGTACACCTTCGACGCGGCGGTGAACGCGCCGTACGCGCTCATCTTCTATCGCGGCACCGAGCGCGGCATCCTCGACGCGCTCTACCGGCAATCCACCGTCGCCCAGATCCTCGCCGATCTGGCCGCGCTGGAGAGCCCCGACCAGGAGTTCGTCAACACCCGCTGGCGCGACCTCGCCGGCGCCCTCGTCGACGAGACCGATCAGTTCCCGCAGTACGTGCCGGGCGGCTATCGCTTCCCCGTGCCGGACAACGACCGCTACGTCCTTCCCCACGAGGACCCGGCCGTCCAGGTGCGGCCGTTCACGAGCGGTGCCCTGCCGGGGCAGATCCTCTCCTCGGTGAAACGCGCCATCGAAGGCTCATTCGTGCCCCTGACCGAGCGGCCGCTGATCTACGCCCAGCTGCGCGCGGGAACCGTCACCTCCGGCCGCCCGCCCGTCATCCGCGATGCCGCCGGGAACATCCTCCTCCCCGGCGACCCTGCGTTCGATCCCTGGCCCATGGCCGTGCGCCTGCCGGGCGGCGGCGTGCGCTTCACCGACTACACGCTCGACGGCGCGGGCTCGAATCTCTTCTTCTACTTCGGCGTCGAGCTCTCCAACCGCATGACCCGCAGCGAGCGCGGACCCGTCGCCGGCCCGGTCACCCTCGTCAACAGCTCGCCTCCCGTCCCCCCGGCCATCCGCGACGTGCACGTGCGCACCGCCAATCCGGTGATGGGCCAGCGCGCGGCCGTCGTCTTCACCCTCAACCCCTACCTCGAGAGCGACTCCGTCGTCGCCTTCCGCGTCTATCGCACCAACGCCGCCACGGCCGCCGTCAGCGTGCGCCAGATGGAGCTGGCCAGGACCATCGACGCAGGGGAGGAAGTCGTCGACGACTTCGAAGGCCTCGACTTCCCGCCCTTCGGCGAGACCCTCCACTACCGGGTCGTCGCCCTGCGGCGTTTCCTCAACGAGGACGGCCAAGAAGAGCTCGCGCCGTCCTTCCCCAGCGACGTCCGCGAAGTCGTCCTCATCGACGACCTCGTGCCCCCGCCCCCCGACCTCGGCTACTCCTTCGCCGAGCCCCTGCCCGGCCCGGTCGTCCAGCTCCCCGGCGTCACCCTGACCTGGAGCCGCACCGCCTGGAACCCGCGCTACCACGTCTTCAAGATGAACCCCGCCGGCAACTGGGTGAAGGTACACACCCTCGCCACCAACGCCCCCACCGTGACCCTCGACCTCGCCGCCACGGATCTCGGCACGAACATCCTTCCGAAGCAGAACGCGGCCGGCCGGACGATCTATCACCGGTTCAAGGTGGTGACCGAGAACAGCTCGGGGCTGCTGAGCAGGGTGGAGAAGGCGCTGGTGATTTGAGGGGGGAGGGGCAAATGGTTGTTGGGGGGCGGTGGAACCGAAGCCTCACGCAACTTTAAGCACTGAATGGATTCAGGAGGACGATCCGGCACCTCTCGAAGTCGCGGACGTTGCGTGTCACGAGCGTGAGACCGTGAACCTCCGCTGTTGCCGCGATCAACATGTCGGCTTGGGAGCGTGTATGCCCCTCGGCACGAAGTTGTCCGCGCATCAACCCGGCGCGTTCTGCGATTGCTGCTGTAATCGGGAGGATGTCGCATGCTTCGGCGAAGAATTGCGAGAACCATTGGCGAATCCTGGGATTTGGTTTCCAAGCCAGGCCGAACATGATTTCTTCGAACGTGATCGTGCTGACCGAGATGCGCTCGATTCCGTCCGCCCATGCGATGACGCCCGCATTCGGCCGCGGACGTGCGAGCTCACTTAGAACGTTCGTGTCGACGAGCCACGGCATCGAGCGTCCTCACGAAATCGTTTCTGCGTGACCGGCGGCTGACTGTGGAGAGTCTGTATTGTTCCCGCCGAAGCAGTTCACGCGCTTCGCTGAATCGATCGGCGATCGAGCGTCGCTGAGCTCCGGGAATCCGATTCGCATCCTCCACACCGACCACCGCCGCGATGAGCCGGTTGCGTCGGAAAATGAGCTGTGGCTCCGTCTCACTCCGCCGCAATAGTTCGGCGAACTGCTGTTTCGCCTCGCCGACTCTCCATTCGTTCTTGTCCATCACGCCTCGCAACCTGTCCAAGATGGTCCCTATTCTAGGCGCGAGGCGTGCAGCGAGCGAAGCCCTACATCCACCCCGGCGGCACGATGCCGTTCATGCGCCCGTTTGGGGGGACCACGCTTCGTTCACTCGCGTGAAACGTTTTCCGAAGCGGAATCACTATCTTCGTGAGGGGGTGTTCCATGCGCCGTTTCTCCGCGGCCTTCCTCGTCACTCTGGGCCTGGCGCTGTCGTCCTACGGCAGCCCGTTCACTCCCCTCGAATGGCAAGGGCGGATGCAGCGCGCCGGTGGCGGGGAAGTGATCGGGAAGCTGGTCACATGGAACCGCGATCGGAATCACGACTTCATCGACGATCTGCTCGAGGGACGCCCGCCGACCGATCAGGTCCATGTCATCGTCGACTTCAATCGCTGCGTCACCTGCTGCCAGGACGGCGAAGAGGAAGTGCTGACGTTCCTGCGCCGCCTCGGCAAAGTGGATCACATCAGCAGGATCGTCACGTTCGCGGTCGTCCTCGACGTCAAGGTCTCCGACCTGCCCTCGATCGCCGAACGCCCCGAAGTGGCGATGGTCGAGTTTCTCGTGCCCGCGCAGGGCGGACTCGATGTCAGCGCGCCGGCCGTCCGTGTCTCCGCGAGCGGCACGTTCTCGCCGAACACCGTGCAGGACGCCTTTCCGGCGATCAACGGCGCCGGGTTCACCATCGCCGTGATCGACAGCGGCGTCGACAACGCCGGCGGCCCGGGCACGACGAACAACATGTTCCCCGCCGGCACGTTCGTCGGCGGAGGCAACTGCATCAACAACCCCTGCACGGCCGGAGATCCGGACGACGATCAGAGTCACGGCTCGCACGTGGCCGGCATCGCTCTGGGCAGGCCGATCGCCTGCGGCGGCGGAACGTGCCGCGGCATCGCCCCGGCCGCGAGTCTCGTCGACATCAAGGTGCTCGACAGCAGCAACTTCTGCGTCGGCTCCTCGTGCATCCGTGGAATCGAGTTCGCCATCGCGAACCGCGACCTCTGGAGCATCGACGTCCTCAACGTCAGCATCGGCGACTGCACCGCCAGCAATGGGCAGAACGCGACCGCGCAGTTGCTCAATACCGCCGTCTCCCTCGGAATGGTCGTGGCGGTCTGCCAATTCAACACCGGGAACTGCGGCCTTCCGAGCGGGTCGGTCCTCACCAACAACTGGGCATCGGCCTCGCTCGTGATCTCGGTCGCCTCGGCGGACGACGGCAACACCGTTCCTCTCGGGAACGACGTGTTGTCCGGTTTCTCGCTCCTCGGGCCGCGCCTCAGCGACGGCGACGCCGATCCGCGCGACGAACAGAAGCCGGAGATCGCGGCGCCGGGGTCGTCGATCCTGTCGGCGCAGTTCAACTCCGCGAACGGAACGATCAACAAGAACGGCACATCGATGGCCGCTCCGCACGTCGCGGGCGCCGCCGCGCTCATTCGGCAGCGCTTTCCGGGCATCCACCCGGGGAGCGTGAAAGAGCTGCTGATCGCCACCGCGGCGCAGTCGAACAAACCGGGACCGCATCCCGGCTACAACGCCGGATGGGGCTTCGGGTTCCTGGATGTCTTCGCGGCGGTCAACCAGGCACCGATCACCGACGTCGCCCGCCCGACCGAGCCGCCGTACGGGCCGTGCGGCGCGGGCTGGTGCTCGCCGCACATCACCACCGCCTCCGTGCCGAAGATCAACACGCCGAACACGATCACCGCCCAGGTCCGCAATTTCACCGGCACCGCGGCAAACAACGTGCGCGTCTGCTTCGGCGTGTATGTCTTCTCCAACAACTTCAATCGTTTCTTCGAGCTCGGCTGCACGATGGCGAACCTTCCCGGCAACGCCACGACGCCGGTCAACCTCGCCTGGACACCCGCACCCGCTCTCGTGCCGCCGGGATTCCCGGCGACCGATCCCATTCACAGCTGTATCAAGATCAGCATCGACTATCCGTTCGACTCGAATTTTGCGAACAACGAGATGCAGCGCAACATCTCCATCGCCCAGGCCTCGATCGCGCGCATTCCGTTCCGCCTCGAGAACAACCTCACCGCCGAGGCGCGCATCGCGCTGAGAGCGGAGACGAATTCGAAGTGGACGACGCGGATCCTCGAAAAGGGCAAGGTCCTGGAGGAAGCAGTGTTCACGATGAAGCCGGAGGCCTGCCCGCGCGATCTGGTCGTGGAGATGGTGCCGCCGGCCGACGCAAAACGAGGAGACAAGGCGACCTTCGTGCTGCGCGCGGTGGCGAACGGGAAGGTCGATTTCGGCGGCATCGTCGTCGAGGCCGTCGTCGAGCACGAGGACGGCGGCGGGCCCGGCGCGGTGGGACGCTACGACGTCAAGCGCTGGTGGTGGCTGATCCTGCTGATCGTGCTGCTGATCCTTCTGATCTGGTGGTGGCGCCGGCGAAAATCCTGAAGCGCGCCCGGCCCCCTCACCGGAATCCCGCAATCAGCACTGCATCCCGCGAGAAGTCCCCGCGCGCGACCACCCACCCGCTGCGGCCCCGCAGCGGGGCGAAGGAGAGGATCAGGTTTTCCTCGAAGTTCGTGATGCGGGTCGGCTTCGAGCCGTCGAGCGGAAGGCGCCACAGGTTCGCGCGGTCGCTGGGCATCGTGTTGACCACGAGCGCGGTGCCGTCGGGCGTCCAGGCGATCTGCGAATGCGCGAACGGCGCGGCGGCATGCAGAAGGCGCGTCGGCTTGCCGCCGCTCGCGGGGATCACGCCGATGGTCGGATCGTCCGCATCCGCGTCCGCGAAGTGGAACGCGACCTCCGAGCCGTCCGGCGAGAATGCCGGCGTCGACGCGCGGAAGTCGGTCAAATACGACACAGGCCCGCCGTCGATCGAGACCCGCGAGAGCACGGCCATCCCTTTGCGCTCCGGCGAGTCGACATCGATTCCCTGGAACACGACCCACTTCGAGTCCGGCGACACCGTGGGCGCAACCGTCAGCGTCGCGCGACGGGAGAGCACGCGACGGTTCGAGCCGTCGACGTCGATCCGACAGAGCTCCGTGTCCTTCCCCGTATTCGAGAGATAGACGATGTAGCGCTCATCCGGTGTCACGACCGGTGCGCGGTTCCGCTGCCCGTCGTGCGTCAGCAGCCTGCGACCGCTTCCGTCGTCGTTCATGATCCAGAGATCGGGTTTGCCGCTCTCGAGCGACGTCAGCACGATCCGTCCGTCTGCGAGCGCCGCCGTTCCGTGCGAGCCCTCGGTCTTCGCCGCCGTCAGCCGCCGCGGCGCCTCCCCTTCGGCGAGCACCCACACATCGGAAGTCCGATCCGAGGCCACGGTGACCATCGACTGGCCATCCGCGGTGACGCTCACCAATCGGTAGTCGAACAGATCGTTGGTCAGCCGATGGGGCTCGCCCTGCGGATATGGAACGAGCCACACCTGCGAACGATCTTCCTGTTCGACGGTTGCAATCGCGACCAGGGCCGAGGCATCGGGCAGCCAGGCCGACTGCGCGAGGACACGCCATCCCGGATCGGCGATCGTGGTGATGGTCCCCGTCGCCACGTCGACGGACACGAGGCGCGCCTTCTGCGGATTGCGAACGGCCGTGGCGATCGACTTCCCGTCCGGCGACCACGACGCACCCGCGAAGAACATCGGAACGAAGATCTCCGGTGCCTCGATCGTCGCCAGCGCGCGCCGGTGCGAACCGTCCGCGTTCGCGACGAACATCGTGCTTTTCGCGGCATCCGGCCACCGCGCGCGCAGGAAAGCCATCTGCGTTCCGTCGGGCGAGAACGCCGGCGGCGCGTCGGCTCCGTCGGTCACGACCGGCCGCGGCGTTCCGCCGCGCGACGAGATCTGAAAGATCGCCCCGTCGGGGAGGGCGGAGCTCTTCTCGGCGAAGTAGATCGAGCCGTCGCTCCCGAACGCGACGCCCCAGTATCCGACCTGGCGCGGGGCGATGAGCTGCAGGCTCTGGCCCGATCCCAGCTGCTTGACCCACAGCGACTGCATGCCCTGATCGGAGGTCACGTAGGCCACCAGGGCTCCATCGCGGGAGATCGCCGCCGCGATGACCTTCCCGGACGCCGTGACCCGCGAGACGCGCATCGAGGAAGCGGCCGTCGGCGACAGGCGCGTGAGGGGTTGCTTTCGGGCGAATGTGAAGAATCCGGCGGCGATCGCGCCGGCGACGAGCATTGCCGCGATCGGAATCCACCGCCGTCGCGGCGCCGGCGGCGCGGTCATCGCCACGCCGCTCGGGTGTGCGTCGAGCTCGCGACGAAGCTCGCGCAGATCGATCGCCAGATCCTTCACCGTCTGATAGCGATCGTCCGGATCCTTCGCCAGCGCCTTGCGCACGATGCGGACCAGGTCGCGCGGCACGTCGGCGCGGTGCGCCGCCATCGGATCCGGATCGTCATAGATGATCCGGTGCAGCGTATCGATCTCGGAGTCTCCCGCAAATGCGCGCTGTCCGGTGACCAGCTCGTGGAGGATCGAGCCGAAGGAGAAGATGTCGGCGCGTTGGTCGACGAGCCTGCCCAGGGCCTGCTCCGGCGACATGTACGCCACCGTCCCGATGATCGTGCCGGGATCGGTGCCCTTGATCTCCGTCCTCTCCGTCTCGGCGGCATCGCTTCCGGACTGCGCGCGGAGCTTGGCCACCCCGAAGTCGAGCACCTTCGCGTAGCCCGACGACGTGACCATGATGTTCTCGGGCTTGAGGTCGCGGTGGACGATCCCTGCCGCGTGCGCGGCCGAGAGAGCCTCGGCGACCTGCAGCATGATGCGCAGCGCCGTCCGGATCTCGACGGCACCGGCGTCGATGAGCTCGCGCAGGGTCGCCCCTTCGAGCAGCTCCATGGCCATGAAGCGGATCGAGTCCGATCGCCCGGCCGTGTGCTCTTCGCCGATGTCGTGGACCACGATGACGTTCGGGTGATTCAGCGCCGAGGCGGCGCGGGCCTCCTGGATGAATCGCGAGACCCGCGTCGTGTCGGTCACGAGCTCCGCGGGGAGGATCTTGAGGGCGACGTGGCGATCGAGGGCAGCGTCGTAGGCCTTGTAGACATGCCCCATCCCGCCTTCACCGAGGAGCGAGAGGATGCGATAACGGCCGAGAGTCTGGGGAGGCGAAGACATGGACGGCTCGCGCGCCGATCCTACATCTTCTTCGGGCGCCGGAGCCGCTCGCCTTGGCTTTCTCCGGCCGACGATTTCTAATCTGACCGAACGATGAAGAAAGCTCTGGTCGTCATCGCTGCAGTCGCAGCCGCAGTCGCCCTCGCCCTCTGGGTCATCTCCTGGTTCCGAAATCCGGCCGCCGTCGCCACCTCGGCCGCGAAGCCGTGGCCGGGAGGGATGGGAACGCTCGACGCCGTCGCCGGTCGGTTTCCGCCACAGAAGGCCAACGACGCGTCCGTGAAGCTGACGGCGCTCGCCAACGCCTTGCCGAAGAACCAGGCCGTCGACGATTTCGTCTGGCGTGAGGTCTCCCGGGGCGAGCTCACCATCGGCGAGCCGCCGGCGCTCGCCGACGTTTCCGCGATCCGGGAGCTGCTGCTGCGCGAGCCGGTGGTCTGGGAGCGCGACAAGGGAATTGGCGGCGGCGACGAAATGAACGCCAGGCGCACGGCGCTGATGGCGGTGGCGAGGGCGCTCGTCGCGAGCGCGCTGGCGAAAGCACGCGCCAACGATCCGGCGGGGTGGGAGGACCTGCAGGCCGTGTGGAAGCTCGCCGGCACGCTGGACGGCCATCCGCAGATGATGATGCAGACGGCCGCGTTGTCGATGGCGCGGATGACCAACGCGGTGGCCTGGAGGATGCCGTTGCCCGCGCCGGCGTGGCTCGGCGAGCTGCAGGCGCGCGACAACGTGCGGCCGCTGCTGGAGGCGTATCAGCATCAGACGGCGTCTTACTGGCAGGACGGCGCGAAGATGTTTCCCACGAAGTGGCTCGCCACGTCGGTCGAACACGATCGCGTGATCGCGGAAGAGTTGTTCAAGGCCACCGGGTGCGATGTGAGCACGCGCATGAATCAGCTGGGGACGGACCTGTCCTTCGTCTGGCGCCGCGCGTTCCGCTACCGCGCCGAGCGCGAGGCGACGGCGAACGCGCTGCGCGTGCGCGAGGGGAAGCCGATCGAAACCGCCTCGCGCTGCAGCGACGGCGGGTGGGCGTTCGACGGGACGACCCTGCGCTTCAGCCGCGAGATCGCCATGGCTCCGTCGGATAGGCCGATGTCGCTGGTGCTGCGGGTCGAGCGACCGAGGCGATAGGCGTCGACGACGTCCCTTCTCCGGCTCCGCCGCCTTCGCGCGAACGTCCTCGTTGAAGAACCAGCGGGTCACCAAAGAGTCACCCAACCGTCAGGAGCTTTCGGCGGGTGCGTCCTAACTTCCTCTTCGTGCGAACACACAAGGAGAACTATATGACTCGGACTTTTCTCGTCTTCGTGCTGGTGGCGTCGCTCGCGGCGGCGGCACCGCAGCCCACTCCCACTCGCCGCGCACCCTTCGATTCCAAGCGGATCCAACCGATCGTCCGCCTGCTCCAGCATCAGTCCGACCTGCGCGAGATTCCGCCGGTGGCGCAGCGCGCGGCGGTACGGCTGCTGGAGAAAGAGACCAGCGACGGAAACGCGATCGTCCTGGTCGAGTTCGCCCGCGGCGTGCCTGCTCCCGCGGTGCTGACGGTCGAGCTCGAGCGCGGGAAGGCCACGCTGCGCGATGACGGCAATGCGCCGGACGAGAAGGCCCAGGACGGCATCCACAGCGGCTATGTCCGGATCGACGTGAAGCAGCTTCAGGCGGCGAGCGAGCGCCTCCTCGGCGCCACCAAACCGATTCCGATCTTTGTCGGCCGGCAGATCGTGGCCACGTTCACGCCGGAGCGCGTCGAGGCCGGCAAGCTGCGCGACCTGCGCGACATTCCGCCGTTCCCGTCGCGCGCGAACTTCGCCGACGTCGAGCTGCGCTCGCGGGAGATGCCCAACCTCCGCTTTCCGGTGCTGGTGGACTTCAAGCCCGGCATCCTGATTCCGCTCTGGCCGACCATCGAGCCGGCCGAGGTCGACGCGCAGGCGTCGCTGGTGATCAACCATCCCGGCGTGGTCGACGACCCGTCCCGCACGTTCAATCCGTGCACGAACGTAGGCACGCCGATGGGGACGTGGACCTTCGGACACGTGATGGAGCAGATGGCGAACACGCCGCTGACCGGCATCACGCCGGAGGCGTTCACGCGCCGCTGGCTGAAGCGGTGGGAGGTCTCGCCCCTGATCAACGACATCAGCGTCCCCGCGCGGCCGAACGTAGTGCCGCTGATTGTCGATCCATGGCCGAAGAACCCGGACGGAACGCTGGATCTGTCGAAGGCGCCGTTCCGCCTCGTGGCCGTCGTCTATCGCGGCGACCTCGCCCAGAACCTGATCTACGGCGGCGGCGGCGCGGGAGAGGCCCGGCTCGTCTTCGCCCTGACGGATCCGAACACCTGTGCGCCGCGGCGCTTCCTGGTGATCTTCGAATACGGAATCCAGCAGCCGAGCTGCCTGGCCCGGAAGGCCTGGGGGCAGGCCTGGTTCGACCTGAAGAACAATCCGGTCGGCTCACCGGCCTACAACGCCGCGCTCGAGGCGCTGACGCTGCAGTTCACGGAGGCAGGGACCAATCCGTCACAATTCCCGAACCAGTCGTCGCTCAATCAGCTGCGGACGAACGAGATCGTGATCAGCCCGGCCTGGGAGCTGCGCGAGTTCCACCTCGCCGGCGGCGACGCGGATGTGGGCCATCTGCGCGAGACCACCATCGTCCGGACGCCCGATTTCCCGCTGAACAATCAGTTCGTCACGGCGGACTTCATCAACCAGAACGCGCCGGCGATCCTCAACGACACCTACGACGTCGACGCGGAGTTTCCGATCGGCACTCCGTTCCTCGGCGCGGTCGCACCGATTCCCTTCCCGCCGAGCGGCGTGTTCTGGGACGGTCCGGGAGCGCATCCGAGCGCGATCATCATCACGCCGAACACGCGGCACAAGTTCTCCCTCAACACCTGCAACGGCTGTCATGGCGGCGAGACGGCCACGACCTTCACGCACATCAGCGAGAACGGCGCGCTCTCCGGATTCCTGACCGGCATCACCATTCCGGATGCCGCGGGCGAGCCGGTCACGCGCACGTTCAACGATCTCCAGAACCGAAAGCAGAAGCTGGCGCAGCTCCTCTCCCAGCCGTGCCTCCTGCAGCTCTTCTTCGAGCCGCTGCGGATGGCGGATTGACGCGGGTCCTGCCGGTGGGCCGGAAGGCCCGCCGGCGGAAGCTAGCTGCGAAGTCTGGCGGCGCTCGATCTACCGCCGTCCGTTCCGGCTGGCAAACTTCACGGCGATCTTGTTCTCGCCCATCCGCACGTTCACCTGGATCGGGGCGAGGAACGTCGAACCGGCGGCCGCGATCGACTCCGCTTCCGCCACCGAGCGGTACGGCCAGAATTCGTAGCTGCCGCTGGGAATGTTGCGCAGATGCGCTTCGCTGTCCGGCCCCGTCGCGAGCTGCAACCCCTGCACCTCGGCCAGCTCGTCCGCCACCTCGGGCGGCATGAGCTCGCCGTTGTAGCGCATGAGCAGCGAGAACGGCGGCATCGTCTTCCCGTCCGTCGTCTGCGCGCGGATCAGGAGCGACGACGTCGACGATGGCAGGTAGACCTTCAGGCGCCCCTTCTCCCCGTCGCGCGACACGCGCATCATCGCGAAGGGTCCCTCCTCCGCGACCACGAACAGCGTCGCCGACTCGCCGGCCGGCACAGGGACGCTGGCCCGCCCGTCCTCATCCGTCGTGCCGCGGGCACGCAGCTTCGAGTCCACTACGACGAACACCTTGGCGTTCGCGACGGGGTCGTGCTCCTTGTCGATGACCACGACCGGTACCGAGCGGCCCGGATCGAGGTGCAGGTCCAGCTCGCGCAGCCGCGCGGCGTCGGTGAGCTCGAAGACGATCGGTTCCGGCTCGAGATGCTGCGACCCATGGATCCGTACGGTGTGGCTGCCATGCTTGATCCCTACGAAATCGAACCGTCCCTCGGGACCGGTGGTCAGCCTCGCGTGCTCTTCGCGGTCGTCGACGTTCGTCTGCAGGGTCACGGTGGCGCCGGCGACGGGCTCGCCGCTTTTCGCATCGCGCAGGATGCCGCTGATGCGGCCGTCCGGAATGTCGATGTGGAGCGGTCCCGGCGACGGCCCTTCGAGCTCGGTCACGTACGAGTAGTCGGTCGGCAGCGCCGGGCCGCGTACGTTGTACGAGAACGTGCCGCGCTGCCAGAACGGAACCCGGAACGCGCCGTCCGGCCCGAGGAGGATGGGCAAGCGCGAGTGGAACTCGCGGTGCCTGAGGAGCAGGCCACCGGCGCCGAGCTCCGTGCCCCCGAGGGTGATCCGACCGGCGAGGACGAACGGCTCGATGGTGATGGTGATGCGTCGCGCGTCAGTGCGGCCGACGGCGATCTTCCTCGCCAGTTGCTCGGTGGCCGCCGGACCGCGCACCAGGATCTGATAGACGCCGGCTTCGAGGCCGTCGAAGCGGATGCTCCGCGTTTCCACGGGGAGACTCTTCTGCGCGACCGCCTTCCAGTTGTCGGCGTCGTCGCGGAGCAGGAGCTGCACCTCGAGCGGCTGCGTGGTGCCGCGAATGGTCGCCTCGATCGAGGCCGCGGGTGCCGCGGCGGGAGCGGTTTCGGCGGCGAGCATCATCAGCATGAGGAGCAGCGGCATGGCGGATCTCCTGCACGATGGAGTCGAGACGCGGGACGGCGTATGGATCAGCGCTGGGAGGGCGCGGGCGTCTCGAGCGAGGCGACGCGCGCCGGTTCTTCGGCAGGGGCGGGCTGCCGCTCGGCAATGCGCTCATCAAGGCGCTCATCGAGGCGCTCGACCGAGGCGACGACGAACTCGGCGGCGAACGGCTCTTCCTCGGTGAACGGATGCGGGCCACCGCAACCCCACCCCGACAAAATACAGGTACCGCTGCTGTCGTCGCAGAAGTAGTACGCCGGAACGGTCGCCGGCCGGCAAGTCCCGAATTTGCACGTCCTGCAGTGATCCGCCATCGCGAGAGGCGCGACGGTCAGGACAATGGCGAGCACCATCAACATCAGAACCAGTCGTTTTTTCATCGAAATCTCCTTCGTTTGTGCGGCCCCGCGTCTCTTTTCACGATTGATGCCGTCGTGAAGGCCTTATGGCGAGGAGGGGTTCCGGATGAAGCGGGCGAGCTGTGGATCGCGGAGTCGGAGACGGGACTGGGCGATCAGACACCGCCGAGGTAGAAACACGAAGCCGCCTTTCGGCGGCTGGTGAGCGACTTAGTTTGGCGGGGCCGACGGGCTCGAACCCGCGACCTCCGGCGTGACCGGGCGGGGGTCTAACCAACTGAACTACGCCCCTCGCGTCGTAGGAAACTTGCTAACCCTGAGTACAGCTCCCCGGTCCGTCTTTGCATTTGCGCTGCGGCACAAAGCTGTACTGAGTCACTCCATCTCGCGCAGCCGCGTCTTTCCCCGGAGCCGGATCCAGAACTTTGCCTGCTCCTCGGCGGTGGTGTCGCCGTCGACGCGGGCGAGTGCGTTGCGCGTAGCCGCGGCCGCGCCGGCGAAGTCGCCGGTATCGAAGAGCGCCGCGGCGAGGCTGTCCCACGCGTTCGACGACTCCGGATACAGCTCCGTGGCCAGGCGGAAGATCGGCACCGCCTCGCGGTAGCGGCCGAGGCGCTGGAACGTGCCGCCGAGGCGGTTCAGCGCCTGCGCGTCCGGCTTCGCCGTGCGGTAGGCCGCGATTCCCTCATCGAGGCGTCCCTCGGCGATCAGCTCCGACGGTGAGGGCGGCTCGGTGGTGCGCGCCGCGGCCACGGTGGTGCCGGTGATGATGTCCACCCCTTCCGCCGTGATGCGGAAGCGCTGATCGGCATCCGTGCGTGTGAGCGTGCCGTCCTCGAGGTAGTGGAGCTTCATCCAGCGGCCGTCGATGGTCCGGAGCTCGATCGCGTCACCGCTGCGGCGGATGGTGAGGATACGATCCGGGCCCTGCTTGTAGCGGCCCGGCGCGCGGTTCAGCACGTCTTCGGGGGTCGCGCGAGTGACGCGCGTTGCCGGGGCAGTCGGCCACGCGAACGCGCGCGCCACGCCGCGCTCGATTTCGCCGAACAGCGCTCCCCCCGCGTCGGAGTTCGTCATCAGGATGACGCCGCGCCGGCCGTCCTTCGACGCGGTGAAGCGCGTCACGAATCCTTCGTCGGAGCCGTCATGGCCGAACGTGCCGCGGTCGTCGAGGAAGAAGCCGATGCCGATCTGGTTCGGCCCGCCCACACGGAACCGCGGCGTGAGCATGAGCCGCGCACCGTCGATCGACAGCACGCGCGACGGACGGCCGGCCAGCGCGTCGCCGAACTCGATCACCACGCGCGCCAGCTCGGACGGATTCGTCCAGAGTCCTGCCGCGGCCATCTCGGGATAGACGTGCCATCCGCCCGGAATGGCGCGCCCGGCGGCGCGGTAGCCGGTGGCGGCGCGGGCATGCTTCGCGGGTGGCAGCGGATTCTCGTACGTGCTGTCGCGCATGCCGAGGGGCACCAGAACGAGATGGCGCATGAGCGAAGGGAAGGGCTCGCCCAGTGTGTCGGAAAGCGCGAGCTGCGCGACGGTCGTGCCCCCGCCGGAGTAGCGGAACTTCGTGTCCGGGGCCAGGTCGACGCGCACCGGCGGAGTGTTCGCGGGCGGCGCGCCGTCGAGGACCTGCCGCGTCGTCGGGACGGCCTCGCTGCGTGCATAGCCAGGGAAGCCGGACACGGTTGTGCCGGCGCTGTGGCTGAGGAGCTGCCGCAGCGTGACGGGCGTCGTCGCCGTCAGCTCGTTCGAGGGCAACTGCCACGAGCGGAGGAGCGTGTTCACGTCAGCGTCGAGCGGCAGCTTCCCGCGCTCCACGAGGTCGATCGCGGCAATGGCCGTCACCGGCTTGCTCACCGAGCCGGCCAGGAAGAGCGTCTCGGTGCTGACGGGACGCCGCGCCTTCACGTCGGCGAAGCCGTAGCCTCTGGCGAAGACGACGCGGCCGTCCTCGACCACGGCGACGCTGATGCCGGGGACGTTGTAAAACTTCAGCCGCTCCTCGACCGACCACGATTCCCCGCCTTCGACGATGACCGGCGGCAACAGACGAAGCTCCGGTTCGGCAGCTGCAACTTGCAGCGCGACCGCCAGCACGATGATGATTCGCCGCATCCTCACCTCCGGTGTTTGATCGACGGCCACACTCGATCGAGCGACGGCTTCAGGCCGCGGCGATGGTACATCGGGCCGTTCTCTTCGGGCATGGCCGGGATGGAAGGTGCGATCGATAACGCGGAGGCAGTGCCACAATGCGGCATGGG
>JBIOTX010000118.1:0-2690 GCA_044866315.1 Thermoanaerobaculia bacterium
ACGCCGTGGACGTCGGTCTCGATGAACGTCGCCGCCTCCATCAGGGACCGGTCGACGTGGGTCTCCGCGGCGAAGTTGACGACCACGTCGACGCCGCTGCCGTCCACGCCCTTGTAGGCCTCGGCCACGTCCTCCGGTTTGGCGATGTCGCCGTGGACGAAGCGGTAGTTCTTCTTCCCCTCGTAGTCGGCGAGGTTCTCGCGGATGCCCGCGTAGGTGAGCTTGTCCAGGTTCACCACCTGGGCGTCGTTGCCGTACTTGTTGAACAGGTAGCGGATGAAGTTGGATCCGATGAAACCGGCACCGCCGGTGACGAGGTAACGCATGGGGGACTTCCTTCAGGTGAGCTTAAAAAGCGCGCCAGTCTACTAAAATCCCGCGCTCCATGCGTGGGCCGGTCTTCCGTCACGAATTGCGCGAGCTTTTCCGCCTCGCGGTGCCCCTGGCGGCGGCCCAGGCGGGCAATCAGCTCATGGGCCTCGTGGACGTCTCCGTGCTCGGCCGCCTCGGCGCGCGCGAGCTGGCCGCCGCGGGCCTCGGCAACGCCGTCTTCTTCGCCTTCTGCGTCGTCGGCATGGGACTGATGCTCGGAGTCGACCCGATGATCTCCCAGGCCGTAGGCGCGGGCGACCGCGTGCGCGCCCGGCGCATCCTCTGGCAGGGCGTCTGGCTCGGCCTCGCCGTCACCGCGGTGCTGACGGTCGTCCTCGTCGCCGCGGCCTTCGCCATTCCGTACGCCGGCGTGAAGCCGGAGCTCATCGAGCCGGCCACGGAGTACCTGCTCGTGCGCACGATCAGCCTGGCGCCGTTTCTCCTCTTCTTCGTCGTGCGCGCCTATCTGCAGGCCCACGGCGTCACCCGCCCGATGGTCACGGCGATGGTGCTGGCAAACGTGCTCAATCTCCTCGGCGACATCCTCTTCGTCTTCGGCGGGAGCGTGCTGCCCGAGTGGGCCGGACCGCTGCGGGGCATCCCCGCCTACGGCGTCGCCGGCGCGGCCATGGCCACCGTCCTCTGCATGTTTCTCGAGCTGATCATCGTCGTGGCCGCGGTGCGGCGGATTCCGGTCGGCGAACACTTCGACCATCGCCCCAACCGCGCCGAGATGGCCCGCGCGTTCCGGGTCGGCCTGCCCGCGGGACTGCAGATGGGCGCGGAGGTCGGCGTGTTCGCGCTGGTCGCCGTCCTCGCGGCCCGCCTCGGCGCGCTCGATCTCGCCGCCCACCAGCTCGTGATCGGCCTGGCCTCGTTCACCTACACCGCGGCCCTCGGCGTCGCCGCCGCGGGGAGCGTGCGCGTGGGCATCGGCGTCGGCGCGCGCGACCCCGTGGCCACGCGCATCGCCGGCCACGTCGCGATCGCAGGCGGTGCGGGGGTGATGGGCATCTCCGCGCTGGCCTTCGCCCTCGCGCCGCGGCCGGTCGCGCGGCTGATCACCGATCAGCCGGACGTGATCGCCGTCGCCGTGCCGCTGTTCCTCGTCGCGGCGGTGTTCCAGCTCTCCGACGGCATCCAGGCTGTCGCTGGCGGCGTGCTGCGCGGCGCGGGCGACACCAAGTACACCTTCTACGCGAACCTCCTCGGCCACTGGGGGATCGGCCTGCCCATCGCCCTCTACCTCGGATTCCAGCGCGGCTTCGGCATCGTCGGGCTGTGGTGGGGACTCTGCGTCGGCCTCACCGTCGTCGCGGTCATGCTCTACCTGCGCTTCGAGCGACTCTCGCGAGGCGAGATCGAGCCGATCGCGGCAGTGCCTATATCCTGAGAGGATGCAAGGCCCGCGGCTCGCCCTCCGGATCGTGCTCGGCGCGGCGCTGTTCGCCCTCGGCGTGATCGTCGCGCTCCTGCGCCTGCCGGAGTGGCGCAGCCGCAGCATCCCGGACGAGGCCTTCTTCGCCGAGCGGCTGGCGCAGTCCGCGCGGCAGGCCGGTCTGGCCATCGAGGCCGAGCCGCGCTCGCGCCTCCGCTCGCAGGGCTGGATCGAAGAGATCGACGAGTTCGCCGGACGCGATACCGCCTACCTCGTGCTCGGCCCGGACGCGGCCGACTGGCTCGCCGCCACCGGCCGCGGGCCCTTCGTCGAGACCAGGGCCCGCAGCCGCTGGGCCCCGGCGCGCGACACCGGAGAGCTCCGCGTGCTCTTCTCCGTGCGCGGCGTGCCCGTGTCGGCGGTCTGGCTGCCGGACGATCCGTTCCGCGGAAGGCCGGCGAACGAGCGCGCCCAGCGGCGGGTGGCGCTCCTGCGCGTGTTCGCGCCCGGCATCTCTCCCGCCGCGGAGAAAGAGCTCAGCGTCCTCGGGCAGAGCCTTCACCTCACCCCCGTTCCGGGATCGACGCCGCCGGAGTCGCTGCTCGGCACCACCGGCGGAGGCATTCCGTTCGCACAGCGCGCGGTCGGCTCGACCGAGTGGTGGCAACGGCTCCTCGAAGGACTGACGGTCGGATCGCTGCTCGTGCTCCGCCTGCCGGACGTCATCGTGGGCAGCGTCGTCGTCCTCGGCACGCTCGGCCTGTTCGTGCTCCTCCTCGTGCGCCGCCGCATCGAGCTGGTCAAGGGAGCGGGCCTCGGCGCGGTCTCCATCGCCCTCTCCATGGCCGGCCCGATCCGCGACGCGGCGACGCTGCTGGAGATGATGGATGCCCTCGCCGAGGTGGTCACGCGCGGCCTGGCGCTGTTCGTCCTCTGGTCC
>JBIOTX010000119.1:0-10762 GCA_044866315.1 Thermoanaerobaculia bacterium
GAGCGCGTCCGGCGCGCGAGCGTCACCCGGAACCTGGAGCTGGTCCGCCGCGGCGCTGGTCTCGTCCTGCGCCGCCTCCCCCAGCCCACCCCGGAGTTCGAGATCGAGATCTTCCCCAACACGGATGTCTACATTCCGGAGCTCGAACGAACGGTTCACCTCCGGCATCCGGCCGCCGGCCCCCGGCAACGCTTCCAGCTCCCGCCCGACGCCTCCGGCGCGTTCACCATCCGCAACCGCCGCCGCGGGGACCGCTTTCATCCGCTTGGACTTGCGGCTCCGAAAAAGCTGAAGGATTTTCTGATTGATCGTAAAATCGCCGCCGAGATCCGGGACCGCCTTCCCCTGCTGATCTGGAACGACGAGATCGTCTGGATCGCCGGGGTGGAGATCTCGGAGCGATTCAAGGTGACCGACCCGGCCGGTGTGCTGTACGAAGTGTGGTTGGAGGGCTCGGGTGCATCCGACGAACGAAATCACCCCCGTCTACAGCGCTGAGGCGATCGCGGACCGGGTCCGCGAGCTCGGCGGGGAGATCCGCGGCAGCATCGGCGACGCCGAGGTGTTCCTGCTGGCGATCCTGAAGGGCGCGTCGTGCTTCCTGGCCGACCTGATGCGCTCGATCCCCGGCCGGGTGAGCTACGGATTCATCGACGTGATCCGCGACGCCTCCGACAACACCGTCGCCGACGCCATCGAGATCGACTTCCTCAGCTACACCGACATCCGTGACCGTCACGTGTACGTTCTGAAAGACGTCGTCAACACCGGGGTCATCGAGAACTACCTGCTCAGCCAGCTGCGGCTCCATGGGCCGGCCACCCTGCGCCTGGTGGCCCTCCTGGACCGTCCCGACGTCCGCACCGTGGACGTGACCACCGACTTCCGGGCCTTCACCGTCACCGACGGGGTCTTCGCCGGGTACGGGCTGGAGCACGACCGGCGGTTCGGAAACCTTCCCTGGATCGGCCGCGTAGGGTAACCGGACGCCAGAATACGAACCCTCTCCGGGGGGTTACGAGTCGCGTTAAGGTACGTGGCACGCGCGAAGCATTCGCGAGGTCACGTTGGAGGCAAATCGTTGAATTCCACAGTCAAAACAGCACTCCTGTGGGTCGTCATCATCGTGCTGGTCTTCCTCCTCTGGAGCCTCTTCAACACAGCGAAGGGCGCCAGTGAGCCGATTCCCTTCAGCACGTTCCGGGAGCGCGTCGTTCAAGGTCAAGTCGAGAAAATCCACGTCCGCGGCGATGAAATCCGCGGCGAGACCAAGTCCACCGCCCCGGGCGGCAAGCGCGAGTTCCACACCACCGGCCCCGCCGCCTGGCCGGACGAGCTGCACAAGCTCCTCGAGAACCAGAAGGTCGTGGTCGAGTTCGAGCCGCAGCGCGACGCCCCCTTCATCACCGCCCTCATCACCTGGGCCCCGTTCCTCTTCCTGATCGGCCTCTGGATCTTCTTCATGCGCCAGATGCAGGCCGGCGGGAACAAGGCCCTCTCGTTCGGAAAGTCGAAGGCCAAGCTCCTCTCCGGCAGCGCCAAGAAGGTCACCTTCAAGGATGTGGCCGGCGTGGACGAGGCCAAGGTCGAGCTCCACGAGATCATCGAGTTCCTCAAGGAGCCGCAGAAGTTCACCAAGCTCGGCGGCAAGATCCCCAAGGGCGTCCTGCTCATGGGTCCCCCGGGAACGGGCAAGACCCTGCTGGCCAGGGCCATCGCCGGCGAGGCCAACGTGCCGTTCTTCTCCATCTCCGGCTCGGACTTCGTGGAGATGTTCGTCGGCGTGGGCGCCTCGCGCGTCCGCGACCTGTTCGAGCAGGGCAAGAAGAACGCGCCCTGCATCATCTTCATCGATGAGATCGACGCCGTCGGCCGCCACCGCGGCGCCGGCCTGGGCGGCGGGCACGACGAGCGCGAGCAGACGCTGAACCAGCTCCTCGTGGAGATGGACGGCTTCGAGTCGAACGACGGGGTGATCCTCATCGCCGGCACGAACCGTCCGGACGTTCTCGACCCGGCCCTCCTCCGCCCCGGCCGCTTCGACCGCCGGGTGGTGGTCGATCTGCCGGACCTGAAGGGCCGCGAGGGCATCCTGCGCGTCCACACCCGCAACATCCCGCTGGCCGAGGACGTCGACCTGGCTGTCATCGCCCGCGGCACGCCCGGCTTCTCCGGCGCCGACATCGCCAACCTCGTCAACGAGGCCGCGCTGAACGCCGCTCGCTACGACAAGAAGAAAGTGCAGATGGTCGACTTCGAGTACGCCAAGGACAAGGTCATCATGGGCGTCGAGCGGAAGTCGATGATGATGTCCGACCGGGAGAAGCGGAACACCGCCTATCACGAGTCGGGGCACACGATCGTCGCGGCCATGCTCCCGGCCGCCGACCCGCTGCACAAGGTGACGATCATCCCCCGCGGGCGGGCCCTGGGTCTGACCCAGCAGCTCCCGACCGAGGACAAGTACTCGTACTCGAAGCGCTACCTGGACGCCATGCTGGCCGTGCTCATGGGCGGCCGCATCGCCGAGGAGGTGTTCATCGGCGAGATCACCACCGGCGCGGGCAACGACATCGAGCGGGCCACGAACATGGCCCGGAAGATGGTCTGCGAGTGGGGCATGTCCGACCTCGGCCCGGCCACGTTCGGCAAGAAGGAAGAGGCCATCTTCCTCGGCCGGGAGTTCGCCCAGCACCAGGACTACTCCGAGGCCACGGCCATCGAGATCGACAAGGAAGTACGCCAGATCCTCGACAAGGCCTACAAGACCGCCCACGAGATCATCACCAACAACAAGAATGCGCTCGACCGCATCGCCCGCAAGCTCCTGGAGCGCGAGACCCTCGACGGCTGGGAAGTCAACGAGATCATCACCGAGGAGACCGGCACGGACTACGTGAAGCTCAAGGAGTACTACCCCGACCAGAGTCCCGGCGAGACCATGACCATCGCCCCGGGATCGGGTCCGTCGACGGACGTGATGGCGCCGGTGTCGGCGCCTCCGGCGAGCAGCTAGTTCGCGAAAAACGACTCCCGTGGAGCGGCGGGCTTTAGCCCGCCGCTTTCGTTTTCACGCAACCCACCCGCCTCCCTCCCGTACCATCGCCCGATGGACTCCGCCACCTTCGGCGTGATCGGCGCCGCCTACGGTGCGGCCCTCGGCGCAGGGCTGTGGCGCGTGCGGCGCAACTCGGCCGCGGATGCGATTCTGGCTGCGCTCTGCGCGACCATCGCCACGGCCATTGCGGCGATCGTCGCCCAGCACGACGCGCGGCTGCGCGCGATCGATCCGTTCCTCGAGCGGGTCGACGTCACCGCCGCGCTGCTGGCCGGCCCGCTGCTGCTGCTCTACTGCCGCGGCGGGACGGCCCTGCGGCGGCGCGACCTTCTGCACGCGATCCCCGCGGCGGTCTCGCTGCTCGTGGCCGTGCCGGTCGAGCCGATGCTCGTGCATCAGATCACCTATACCCTCGCCGCCACGTTCATGCTCCGGCGCGCGAGCGATGGGGATGCGTTTCACCGGACGACGGCGCGGCTGCTCGTCGCCGCGTTCTTCCTCATCCACGCCGCGCAGCTCGTGCGGATGCTGTGGAGCGACATCGGCCCGCTGCGGAACGTCGTCGCCGTCACCGGCAGCGCGGTCGTGCTCCTGTTCGGCTTCGTCCTGGCCGTGCGCGGCGCGCGGCTCCTCCCCCGCTACCGCAACTCGCGCCTGGCGGAGCCGGACGCGGCGCGCACGATTGAGCGGCTCGATGAACTGATGCGGGCCGAGGCGCTCTATCGCGAGCCGTCGCTCTCGCTGGTCGCGCTGGCGGGGAAGCTCGGCGTGACGCCGCACCACCTCTCCCAGAGCCTGAATCAGCATCGCCGGACGACGCTCCTCGACTACCTCGCCGTCTGGCGCGTGGAGGAAGCGAAGCGGCAGCTCCTCGATCCGGCGCGCGAGCACCTCACCATCGACGCCATCGCCGAGTCGGCCGGCTTCGGCTCGCGCTCGGCGTTCTACACGGCCTTCCGGCGGCTTGCCGGGGTCACGCCGTCCGAGCTGAGACGCCTTTCCCGGGGCGGAGAGCGGTGATCTTCGACGCGCTCGTTCGCGACGGATTGGCGGCCTTGCGCCGCGGCGACTATCCCGCGGCCGAGTCGTGCTTCCGCCAGGCCTGCGACGCCGCGGTCGATGACGCGCAGAGCTCGCTCGCGCTGATGCACGCGGCGAGCATCGGCGTGGTGCGGCAGGCGCCCGACGTCGACCTGAACGTCTTTCGCGAGAACCTCGTGCGGCGCAGGACGCCGCAGCACGTCTATGTCGCCGCGTACTACCTCACCATGGCCGCGATCGACCGCAACGACCGGCAGGCCGCGGACCGGTACCTTCCCGCGCTCCTCATGGTTGCGAACGAGGGATCGAGTGCGGGCGCGCGCCTGCGCGCGTACGACCTGGCCGCGGCCGTGGAGTCGATGCGCGGCAACCACGTCGCGGCGATCGAATACAGCCGCGTCGCCCTGGACGCGCTCCGCGACTACGAGGGCGAAGACCTGCCCATGCTGCGCGCCGGCCTCACCCACAACCTCGCCTACAACTGCCTGGCGGCGAACGAATTCGCGGAGGCGCTGGCGTACGCCGACGCAGCGGTGCCGCTTGCGCGCGAGCTCGGCAACGCCGATGTCCTGCGTCAGGCACTGGTGACCGCCGCGTTCGCCCATCTCTGTCGCGAAGACCTGGACGGCGCCGACGAGCTCGCGGCCCAGGCGATGGAGCTCGCCGAAGGCATGCCTCTCGAGAAGTACGTGCACTACGTGCGTGGCGAGGCCGCGCGCAGGCGCGGCGCGCGCGAGGTTGCCGCCGCGCACTTCCGCCGCCTCGAGGCCTTCTATCCCGGCATCCCCACGCTCACGGAGATGCTGCTGTCGATGAACTTCGCGCCGTTCCTGATGCCGGAGTGAGGCGTCTTTCCCGATCGGGACGGACGAATCGACAGGCAAACGGACGAACCGACACGCCGCGGCTGCGTAACCGGCCGTCATGCGACCCATCACACTCGCGCTCCTTCTCACCGCCCTCTCCGCCCACGCCCAGTACACCTACCCCGGCAAGCACTGGCAGCAGGCCGACCCCGCCCGCCTCGGCTGGTCGGTCGAACGTTTGAACGAAGCCAGGCGGTACGCCGAGGAGATCGGGCCGTCCGCGGTCGTGGTCGTTCACCGGGGCGCGCTCATCGCCGCCTGGGGCGAGGTCGACGAGCGCCACGCCGTGCAGTCCGTGCGCAAGAGCTTCCTCTCCGCCCTGATCGGCATCGCCGTCGCGGAGCGGAAGATCAACCTCACCGCCACGCTGGCGCAGCTCGGGATCGACGACCGCCCACCCCTCACCGCGGCCGAGAAACAGGCTCGCGTGGTCGACCTCCTCACCTCCCGCTCCGGCATCTACCACAGCGCGCTCTACGAGCACCCCAGCTGGAAGAAGCGCAAGCCCGCCCGGGGCACGCACGCACCGGGCAAGGTCTGGTTCTACAACAACTGGGACTTCAACGCCCTCGGCACGATCTACGAGCGGGCCACGGGCATGCGCATCGGCGAGGCCTTCGCCAGGCGGATCGCCGGCCCGATCGGGATGGAGGACTTCCGCCCGGGCGACGTCGACTTCCTCACCCGCCGCTCGGCCACCGAGCGCTTCATGGACAACGAGTCCGACCACGAGGCCTACATCTTCAGCATGACCGCGCGGGACATGGCCCGCTTCGGCCTGCTCTTCCTCGGCGGGGGCCGCTGGACCGGCAAGCAGATCGTTCCCGCCTCGTGGGTGCGCGAGAGCACGCGGGCCATCGCCGACACCGGCCGCCGCGGCGGCTACGGCTACATGTGGTGGGTCGCGCCGGAAACGCGCGAGCTGCCGGCCATGTACTACGCCTCCGGCGCCGGCGGCCACCGCATCCTGATCATCCCCAAGCGCGACCTCGTGGTCGTGCACCAGGTGCCGTCCGGCGGCGCGGGACTGTTCACCCAGCTCCGCCGCCGTTTCTTCGGCGCGCCGAGCGTCGAGGATGAGGAGCTGGCGAAGCTGCTGCGGCTGATCCTCGCCGCGCATCCCGCGCGTTAACTATTTCTTCAACAGCATCAACCACCGCGCCCAGGCCTCGTCATGCGCCTTGCGATTCGCCGGAGTGGCGTCCGGAAGCTCGCCGAGGCGCATGAAGGCGTGGCCGGCGCCTTCGTAGATCACCGGCTCGAACTTCTTGCCGGCGGCGTTCATCAGCTCCTGCGACTTCGGGATGGTGGCGTTCACCCGCGCGTCGTCGCCGCCGTAGAAGCCGTAGACCGGCGCGGTGATGTTCGCCACGCCCGCGGCGTCCTGCGGACCGGTGCCGTAGAAGGGGTAGGCGGCGGCGAGGCCGCTGATGTTGTTCGCCGCGTCCCACGTCCGCGCGCCGCCCCAACAGAAGCCGCCGACGGAGATCTTGCCGCTGGCCGCGGGAATCGTGCGGGCGTAGTCGACGACGGCGCGCAGGTCGGCGATGACCTGATCGCGCTGCAGCTTGCCGATCGCCTCGCGCGCCGCGTCCTCGGACGGGAAGTCTTTCGTCCCTCCGCCGTTCGGCGCCGTTCCGGAGAGCAGGTCCGGCGCGACGGCGATGTAGCCCTCCTCCGCCAGCTTGTCCGCGACCGAGCGCACCCAGTCGGTGAGGCCGCGGTTCTCATGGATGACCACGACCACCGGTGCCTTGTCGCTGCGCTGCGGGTAGACCACGAAGGTGCGGACGTTCTTCGCGCCGCTCTTCACGTCCACCCACTCGTCGTGGCGAGGCGTGGCCTCGAGGCGGGAGGCGGGGGTGGTGGTGCTCGGTGCGGCGCAGGCGGCCAGGACGAGGACGGACGCGATCACAACTACCTGTTTCATCGTGTGAATCCTCCGATCTTGGTTACCATCCATGCATGCTTCTCGCCGCCGATACGCTCGTTCCGGTGACCGAGGACATCGTGGCTATGGTCCGCGACCACCTCGGCAGCACTCCGTTGTTCTGGGGACGTTACTTCAAACGCCCCGGATTCGCGCAGGACTACCAGCCGCAGATCGAGAACGCGGTCTTCAACGCCCACCAGATCCGCCTGCTCCCCATCGCCCGGCAGACCAACCGCGTCGCCGGCACGGCAAGCGACGGCGCGACCGACGCCCTCCTCAACGTCGACGCCTTCACCACCTCCCTGGGCATGGACTACCTCGCCGGCATCGGCGGGGAGATGCTCATGTTCCTCGACGTCGAAGGCACCGACGCAAACAACCCGAACCTGTCCGTCGATTACTGGATCGGCTGGTCCGGCGCGCTCGTCTCCCACAGCCGGCGCGTGAGCGGCGGCCGCTTCATCCTCGTGCCCGCGGTCTACTGCCGCCAGAACCAGAACCCCACCTGGAACGCCATCATCCAGGCCGACCGGCTCGGCTTCCCCTGCGCCGGCGCATGGATCTTCCGCATGCGCACCGGCGCCTGCACTCGCCCCGTCCCGAACTGGGACGCCCCGTTCAACACCCCCACCGTCCCCCTCCCCTGCCCGATCATGGCCTGGCAGTTCGCCATCGACTGCCTCTTCGCCGGCGGCGTGGACTTCGACATGATCAATCCCGATCCGGGGGTGGCAAGCGCGTTGTTGAATCGGTTGGTGTTGCCGGGGGAGTGACGGGGGGGTCACGGGGTCACGGGGAGTAGGGTTTCGTCTGTCTCTGACACTCCTTGAATGAGGAGAGATTGTCATGAGCAACATCAGCAAGAAAGTGGTCGACCGCCTGGCCGCTGGCTTGAAACGGTACCAACCTGTTCTCGAGGCAGCGAAGAATCGGGACGTGAATGAATCCGATACCTCGATGATCGTCTCCGACATGCTCGCGGAGATCTTCGGATTCGACAAATACACCGAAGTGACCCGCGAGCATTGCATCCGCGGGACGTACTGCGATCTTGCCGTCGTCGTCGATGACAAGATGCGATACCTCATCGAGGTGAAGGCAATCGGGACCGAGCTGAAGGATCAACACGTCAAACAGGCCGTCGACTACGCTGCGAACAAAGGCATCGAATGGGTGGCACTGACGAATGCCGTGCGATGGAACGTGTTCCGGGTCTCGTTCGGCAAGCCGATCGACAAAGAGCTGGTCCTCGATATCGACCTCCTCACCCTCAGTCACAAAGACGAAGAGCACATTCGCAAGCTCTCTCTGCTGACGCGCGAGAGCATCGTGAAGTCGGCATTGGAGGCGTATCACGACGAGCGTCAGGCCACCAGCAAGTTCGCGCTCGCGGCGGTCATCCTCAGCGAACCGGTTCTGGAGACCATGCGCCGCGAGCTGAGGCGAATGTCGCCGGACGTGCGCATCGACATCGACGCGATCCGCTCCGCCCTCACCACGGACGTGCTCAAGCGCGATGTCCTGGAGGGCGAGCAAGCCGACCAGGCCCGCAGGCGAATGACCCGGACGCAGAATCGACTGCTGCGGAGCCGGAAGGAAGAGCAGGAACAGGAAACACCCGCAACTCCGGCACCCGTGGAAAAACCTGCCTCCGTGACCCCGTAACCTCGTGACCCCGTCACAACATCTTCACCAGCTTCTTCGGCGCAATCGCCCGATAGCTCTCCTCGATCCACGCGCGCAGCAGGTCCATCGGCACGTCAGACACTTTGGCGAACCGCGCGGTGACCCAGCCGCTTTTGCCGAGGCCGTAGGCGGTGGGCTCGGCGAAGGGGAGGTCGACGGCCATGTCCCGGGAGGTGGGGAGCTTGACGGACAGGCTCAGCTCCGTGGCGTTCTTCTCGCCGCCGAGGAAGACGTAGGTCTTGCCTTTCACCTTGATGGCGCGGTGGCCCCAGGGGGAGTCCTCGGTGGCCTCGGGGAAGGTCATCGCGTAGTCGCGCAGGTCGAGCTCGAGGGATTCCAGCGTCTTCTTTTTCGCCATGCGCACATTATTCTTCCGCCATGAGCGATTCGCACGCACTCCCTGCTCCGGCCGGAGAGAAGGTCGGGCCGTTCCAGCTGGTCATCCTGGCCTTGTCGATCTACGTCCTGGTGGCGATGTTCCTCGACTTCAGCGTCCCCCTGTCGCCGCAGACGCGCGAGATGCTGCAGATCATCGACGACGCGATCTGCGTGATCTTCCTGGTGGACTTTTTCGTCCGCTTCGTGCGGGCGAAGTCGAAGGTCGCCTTCATGAAGTGGGGCTGGATCGACTTGGTCTCCAGCATCCCCGCCCTCCCCTTCCTGCGCTGGGGACGGCTCATCCGCATCGTGCGCATCTTCCGCGTGCTGCGGGCCGTCCGCTCGGCCCGGGTGATCTTCGGCTTCCTCTTCCGCAACCGGGCCCAGGGGACGTTCGCCACGGTGGCCCTGATCGCCATCGGCATCGCCATCTTCGCCTCCCTGGCGATCATGGAGGTGGAGCGCGTGCCGGAGGGGAACATCAAGGCCCCGGGCGACGCGCTCTGGTGGTCGCTGGTAACGATGACCACCGTCGGCTACGGTGACCGCTACCCGGTCACGGCCGAGGGGCGGATCATCGGATTCCTGCTCATGGCCGCGGGGATCGGCCTGTTCGGCACCTTCAGCGCTCTGCTGGCGAGCTACTTCATCGAGCCGGCGCAGAAGGAGGAGTCGACCGAGATCAAAATGCTGATCGAGGAAGTGCGCGCCTTACGCGCGCAGGTGGAGCGGCTCGAGGCCGCGCGGGGATGAGTCGCAAGCGCGTCTACATCGCCTACACCGGCGGCACGATCGGCATGCAGCGCACCCGCGCCGGCTACGTGCCCGAGCGCGGGTCGCTGCAGAAGCAGATGGCCGAGATGCCCGAGCTGCGCCACGCGTCGATGCCGGCGTATACCATCCACGAGTACACGCCGCTCCTCGACTCCTCGAACATGACCCCCGCGGAGTGGGTGAAGATCGCCCGCGACGTGGAGGCGAACTACGACCGCTACGACGGCTTCGTCGTCCTCCACGGGACGGACACGATGGCCTACACCGCCTCGGCGCTCCCGTTTCTCCTCAGCGGCCTGCGCAAGCCGGTGATCATCACCGGCTCGCAGATCCCGCTCTGCGAGATCCGCAACGATGCGCGGGAGAACCTGATCACGTCGCTGATGCTGGCGGCGAGCTACGCCATCCCCGAGGTGTGTCTGTATTTCGGCGGCAAGCTCCTGCGCGGCTGCCGGGCCACCAAGGTCAGCGCCGACGGCTTCGCCGCCTTCGACTCCCCCAACTTCCCGCCCCTCGGCACGGTCGGCATCGACATCGAGGTGAACTGGGACGACGTGCGCAAGCCGAACGGGAAGAAGCTGGCGGTGCACGAGCTCACCCGCCCCGTCGTCAGCGCGCTGCGTCTCTTCCCCGGCATCTCCCCCGAGCTCGTGCGCAACGTCCTCCGCCCGCCCTTGCAGGGGCTCGTGCTCGAGGCCTACGGCGTCGGGAACGGCCCGGACCAGGACGCGGACTTTGTCGCCGCGCTGGCCGATGCGACCGGGCGCGGCGTGGTGATCGTCGACTGCACGCAGTGCCTGGAAGGCACGGTCGATCTCGCCGAATACGCCGCCGGCTCGGCGCTCGCGCGGGCGGGCGTCATCAGCGGCTACGACATGACCGCCGAGGCCGCGCTGGCGAAGCTCTATTACCTCCTCGGCCGCGGCTACAGCGCGGCGCGGGTGAAGCGGGAGATGCAGCGCGATTTGCGGGGGGAAGTGACGCGTGGAGCGGCGGGCTCTCAGCCCGCCGTTCGGTCGGCGGGCT
>JBIOTX010000120.1:0-3610 GCA_044866315.1 Thermoanaerobaculia bacterium
CGTCCATTTTCGGCGGGCTGAGAGCCCGCCGCTCCACGTACAATTCGGGACGGAATGTCCTACTCCCTCCGCGAGGTCTCGGCGATGCTCGGGATATCGCCGTCTCAGATCCGCGCGTTCGCGAGTCAGGGCTTTCTCGACCCCGAGCGCGGTCCCCGCGGGGAGCTGCGCTTCGGCTTCCATGACCTGATCCTCCTCCGCACCGCGGGCGAGCTCTCCGCGGCCCACATCTCCCCGCGCAAGGTGCGCAACGCCCTCCAGGCCTTGCGCGCGCAGCTGCCGGAGGGACGCTCGCTCACGGCGGTGCGCATCACGGCGGATGGCGAGCACGTGATCGTCCGCGACGGCGACGCGGTCTGGAACCCGGAGTCCGGCCAGTCGCTCTTCGACTTCGCCGTCGCCGACCTCGCCGCCGCGGCCGCGCCGCTCATCCACCGCAATGCCGCCGACGCCCGCGAGCGCGCCGAGGAGCTGGCCGCGGACGACTGGTACGAGCTCGGCTGTGAGCTGGAGATGTCCTCCGTGGAGGAGGCCAGGGACGCCTACGAGCGCGCCATCCAGGCCGATCCGGACTTCGCCGACGCCCACGTGAACCTCGGCCGCCTCCTGCACGAGGAGAACGCCCCCGCGGCCGCGGAGAAGCACTACCGGGCCGCGCTGGAGATCGAGCCCGAGCACGACACCGCCGCCTTCAACCTCGGCGTAGCCCTCGAGGACCTCGGCCGCGTCGACGACGCCGTGCGCGCCTACAAGCGCGCCCTCGCGCTCGACCCCGAGAACGCCGACGCGCATTACAACCTCGCCGGGATCTACGAGCGGCGGGGACAGAAGCAGGATGCGTTGCGTCACCTGAAGGCGTACCGCGCGCTCACCGCGTGAACCGACTGGTCTCGCTGGACGCCTTCCGCGGCGCGACGGTCGCCTCCATGCTGCTGGTGAACAACCCGGGCACGTGGTCCGCCATCTGGTGGCCGCTGGAGCACGCGGAGTGGCACGGCTGGACGCCGACGGACCTGATCTTCCCGTTCTTCCTCTTCGTCGTCGGCATCACCACCGAACTCTCGCGCAAGGAGCCCCGCGGGATCCTGCGGCGCGGCGCGCTGATCGTGCTTCTGGGGTGGTTCGTGAACCTCTTCCCGTTCTTCCGCTTCGGCACGCTGCGCCTGTCCGGCGTTCTGCAGCGAATCGGCGTGGTCTACATCATTGCCGCGCTGATCGCCTGGAAGGCCTCCCGGCGCACGATCCTCATCCTCGTGATCGCCATCCTCCTCGGCTACTGGGCCATCCTCTCCCTGGGCCCGCTCGCGCCGCCGGAAGCCACCGTCGCCGCGCGCGTCGATCGCGCCGTCCTCGGCCCGAACCACATCTGGAAGGGCGGGGGGAAGCTGTGGGACCCCGAGGGGCCGCTGTCGACGATTCCGGCGGTGGCGACGGCGCTCCTGGGCGTGCTCGTCGCGCCGTGGGTGAAGGCGCTCGACGTGCGGCGGCTGCTCATCGCCGGCGTCATCGGTCTCATCATCGGCCGGGCCTGGCACGAGCTCTTCCCGATCAACAAGAACCTCTGGACCAGCTCCTATGTCGTCTTCACCGCCGGCTTCGCCTGCGTCCTGCTCGCGCTCTTCATCTGGCTCATCGACGTTCGCGGCCTGCGCAAGTGGGCGACGCCTTTCGTCATCTTCGGCGTGAACGCGCTGGTCGCCTTCGTCGGCACCGGCCTCATGGCCCGGCTCCTGGGCATCCTCAAAGTCGGCGACCGCTCGGTGCAGTCGTGGACCTACCGCACCTGGTTCAAGCCGTACTTCGAGCCGCACTGGGCCTCGTTCCTGTGGGCCCTTTGCTTCGTCCTGCTGTGGCTCGGTATCCTGACCATCCTGTGGCGGCGCAAGATCTTCCTCCGGGTGTGAAGGCCTGCACCAACTGCGGCGCGGCGAACGTGGAGGTCTACTGCGCGCATTGTGGGGAGAAGCAGCCCGGCCACCACGACCTGACCGTCGGCCACTTCGCCCATGACGTGGTCCACGAGCTGGTCCACCTCGACTCGAAGCTCTTCCGCACTCTGCGCGATCTGATCCGCCGGCCGGGCCTGCTCACGGTCGAGTATTTCGCCGGGAAGAAGAAGCGCTCCATCTCGCCGCTGCGGCTCTTCCTGACCCTGTTCGCGCTCCAGTTCCTGGCCTTCACGGTCTACAAGCCGGTGGCGGTCTTCTCCGTCAGCACGCTGTCGAAGTTCGATCAGCGGGGGGCCTTCCTGCGGCTCATCGAGCGCAGGGCCGAGAAGCATCATCTGACGGTGGAGCAGTACTCCGAGAGGGTCGATCACCGCTTTCAGAAGAACGTCTCCCTGCTCCAGCTGATCAACCTTCTCGGGCTGGCGCTGGTGCTGAAGCTCTTCTACCTGCGGCGCCACCTTGCCGAGCATCTCGTCTTCGGCGCGCACTACCTCTCGTTCGAGTATCTGATCTCGCTCCTGCTCTGGCCCATCAACCTGATCATCGGGTTCCGGCCCGGCCCGCAGCGGACGATCCTCATCCTCGTGACCATCACCATCTCCCTGATCTACCTCTACCTGGCTCTGCGCCGCTTCCACCAGGAGAGCCGCGGGAAGACGGTCGTGAAGACCGCGCTGGTGAGGTTCGGGCAGTACCTCGTGTCGATGCTCATCATCGGCGGGTCGCTGCTTGCGGCGATCCTGTGGGCGTGACGCGCCGCAAGATCCGCCCCGGCAGCGCGCCGGTCATCTTCCCGTCCTGCAGCACGGTTTTGCCGTTCACGATCACGTGCGCCACGCCCTCGGAGAAGTGGTGCGGGTCCTCGTACGTGGAGACGTCGCGGACGGTGTTCGGGTCGAACACCACCGCGTCCGCCTTCATCCCCGCGCGGAGGAGTCCGCGGTCGTGGAGGCCGGCGCGGGAGGCGGCCAGGGAGGTCATCTTCCGCACGGCCTCCTCGAGCGTGAGCAGCTTCTGCTCGCGGACGTAGCGCGCCAGCACCTTCGAGAACGTGGCGTACGCGCGCGGGTGCGCGCCGGTGTTGCGCATCTCGCCGACCACCGCGCCGGAGTCGGAGCCGAAGGCCACCCATGGCTGCACCAGGGCCACCTTCATGTCTTCTTCGCTGAGGGAGAAGAAGATGGCGATGGGCGACTTCGGGTTGGCCTCGAAGAGCCGGAGCGCGGCCTCGGCGGGATCGGTGCTCATCTCCTTGGCGATCGCGTCGAGGCGCTTGGTGGGATTCCCCCTCACCGAGATACTGGACGCGCCGTTGCCGCGCAGCCGCCCCTCGCGCAGCTCGCCCGCGATCCGCGCGCGCGTGGCCTTGTCGCGCAGCCGCTCGACGAACTTCAGGTATCCGCCCTCGAGCGCCCAGGCCGGGACGATCGAGGTCAGGTCCGTGGACGTCGCGGTGAAGGGATAGACGTTCGCGGCGATGTCCAGCCCGCTCGCGCGCGCGGTCTCGATCTTCTTCACGATCGCCGGCATGCGCCCCCAGTTGCCCTGCCCGCCGATCTTGAGATGAAAGATGTTCACCGGCACGTCGGCGTCGCGGCCGATCTTGATGGCCTCGTCGATCGCGGCGTCGATGCGGTCCGCCTCGTTGCGCAGGTGCGTCC
>JBIOTX010000121.1:0-23725 GCA_044866315.1 Thermoanaerobaculia bacterium
CCGTGCAGACCCGGCGCGGCTCGTCCGATCCGGCCGGCATCCTCGACCTCGCGGCCATCGAGCGCGTGCGGGACGAAGAGCGGCCCGACCCGCGCGACGCCGACGAGCTGCACGACGCGCTGCTCACGGCGGGCTTCCTCACCGAGGCGCCGGACGAGTGGTTCGAAGAGCTGCGCGCGACGCGGCGCGCCGCGCGCATCGGCGACATCATCATTTCCGCCGAGCGCCTTCCCGAGCTGCTCGCCCTTCACCCGACCCTGAACGTCGATTTGCAGGCCCCGCTCTCGCGCGTCCGCTCCTGGACGCGCGAGGAGGCGCTGGTGGAGCTGATCCGCGGCCGCCTCACCATCCTCGGTCCCACCACCGCCCCGGCTTTGGCGGCCTCGCTGAACGTCGAGCCGCGCGAGGTGGATGCGGCGTTGATCGCGCTGGAGTCCGAGGGCGTGGTCCTGCGGGGCACGTTCGAACGTGGAGCGGCGGGCTCTCAGCCCGCCGACCTGGAGTGGTGCGACCGGCGCCTCCTCGCGCGCATCCACCGCTACACCCTGAATCGCCTGCGCGCCGAGATCGAGCCGGTGAGCGTGGCCGACTTCACGCGCTTCCTCTTCGCCTGGCAGCACGTCGCGCCTGCGGCACGCCTGTCCGGGATCGACGGCCTGCAGGCCATCATCGCCCAGCTCGACGGCCACGAGATCGCCGCCGGCGCCTGGGAGCGCTTGGTATTGCCCGCGCGCATGGACAAGTACGAGCCGTCCATGCTGGACATGCTCTGCCTCACCGGGGAGGTCGGGTGGGCGCGGCTGTCCGCGGCGGGCTCCAGTTCAGTGGTCTCCGCGACGCCGATCTCGCTGTTCATGCGCGGCAACGCGCAGCCGACGATCGGCGAGGAATCCGCGCTGAGCGACGCCGCCCGCGAGACCCTGCACCTGCTCCGCACCCGCGGCGCCTCCTTCGCCCGCGATCTCCCCAACGCCGAGGCCCTCGGCGAGCTGGTCTCGGCAGGCCTGGTCTCCTGCGACGGCTTCGCCGGCTTGCGCGCGCTCATCACCGCCCAGGAGAAACGCCCGCGGGCGACTCTGGCCGGCCGCTGGTTCGCCATCGACGCTGGCGAGACAGGCGAGGACGTCGAGCGCCAGGCGCGCATCCTCCTGAGACGCTGGGGCATCGTCTTCCGCCGCCTCCTGGCCCGCGAGAGCGGCGCCGCCCCCTGGCGCGAGCTCTCCCGCGTCTACCGGCGCCTCGAGGCCCGCGGCGAGATCCGCGGCGGGCGCTTCGTCACCGGCATGTCCGGCGAGCAGTTCGCACTCCCCGAGGCGGTCGAGCAACTGCGCGAGATCCGCCGCACCCCGCCCGACCACGTCCTGCACGTCATCTCCACGAGCGACCCGCTCAACCTGACGGGCATCTTGACGTCGGACGAGCGCGTGCGGGCCGCGGCGGCGAACCGCATCGCCTACCGGGACGGGCGGGCGGTGTGCGTGATGGAGGGAGACGCCATGCGGCCGATCGAGGACGTGGCGTAATTACGAGCGCGCCACCGCCTCCATGGCCTCGCAGAACCGGTCCAGCTCCTCGAAGGTGGTGTAGACGTTCGGCGTGACGCGGATGCCGCGGAACTCGTCGTGCACGATCGGCGTGACGAAGATGCGGTGATCATTGAAGAGCTTCTGCGCGAGCACGACCGGATCGACGCCGTCGATCTCCACCGTGCCGATCGCGCACGACTGGGCGTCATCGAGCGGCGTGTGCAGGCGGATGCGCGGGAGCTGGGTCAGGCGGTTCTCCCAGTAGCGCGCCAGCGTGCGCAGGCGATTCGCCTTGCGCTCCGCGCCGATGGCCCGGTGGAAGAGGATGGCCTCGCCGATGGCCAGGCGCATGGCCGCCGAGTGCGTGCCGATCTCCTCGAACTTGCGGATGTCCGCGTCCTGCTTCGGCTCCGCGGCCATGAGCGGCCACACGCGCGGGATCTTCTCGCGGCGCACGTAGAGCATGCCCGTCCCCTTCGGCGCGAAGAGCCACTTGTGCAGGCTGGTGCCGAAGTAGTCGCAGCCGATCTGGTCGCGGGTGAACGGGAAGTGGGCGAACGAGTGCGCGCCGTCGACGATCACCTCGATGCCGCGCGCGCGGCCCAGGTCGCAGATCGCGCGCAAGGGAGTGATCTGGCCGGTGATGTTGACCACGTGGGAAGCCAGGATCACCCGCGTCTTCGGCGTGATTCCGGCCTCGAAGGCGCGCACGATCTCCATCGGGTCCTTCGGCGCGAGGGGGAGCTTGACCATCTTCAGGACGATCCCCTCCCGCCGCTCGCGCTGGCGGAGGGTGGTGATCATGCGCGGGTAGTCCTGGGTCGACGTCAGCACCTCGTCGCCGCGTTTGAGATCGAGTCCGAGGAGGAGGATCTCCAGCGACTCCGAGGCGTTGCGGGTGATGGCGATCTCTTCGCGGTCACAGCCGAACAGCGCGGCCAGCTCGGTGCGGATGCGCTCCGACTGCGGCTCGAGGAGCTGCCACATCGTGTAGGCGGTGGTGTCCTCCTGCTGCCAGGTGTACCGCACGAAGGCCTCGGTCACGAGGCGCGGCGACGGCGACACCCCGCCGTTGTTGAGATTGATGATTCCCCGCCCGCTGGTGAACGACTGCTGCACGAACGCCCAGAAGTCATCTTCTAGGAGTGCGGTGGCGGAGCCACCGCTTTGCGATCCCAAAGCGGCGGCTATCGCCGCCGCACTCCTAAAAAGTTCTCTGCGCGTGGTGCTCAGAATCGCAACCTCAATCCCGCGGACAAAATCCGCATCGACAAGTCGAGCTCCTGCTCCACGCCCGTCACCGAGGAGCGCGAGTCGGTCTCGAATGGGATCCAGCGCCCGTCGATCACGAGGCCGAGGCCGGGCGTGATCTGGAAGCCGATGCCCGCGTTCAGGTAGTACGTGACGGAGTCCTCCAGCTCGATGCGCCCGAGCCCCGCGGTGTCGAGATCGGGCGAGAAGAGATCGTCCGCGATCACGTACGCACCGCCGGCCCCGATGTAGGGATCGAAGCGCGACTGGCCGAGGGCGTGGAACTGCGCGCCGACGGTGATGGGGAGCACGTCCACCGTGCCGAGGTCGAACGTCCCGGCGGGATCGAAGGCCAGGCTGGCGTCGCTGCGGATGTTGAACACCGCCGCCTCGATCGAGAAGTGCCGGCCCAAGCCGAAGTTCGCGGCCGCGCCGAGACCGTTGCTCTCGTCGAATTCGGTCGTGAACCCTCCCTCCAGCTCGTTGTCCTCATCCATCTCCGCCCGGGAGGCGAAGATGGTGAGGGTGACGTTGCGGTCCTGCGCGACCAGAGGCGCGGCGAACAACAGGAGCAGGGCGACGACGACTGCTGACTTCATGACTTCTCCTCTCATTCGCGCGTTCATCGCGGACTCCACGGCAGGATCACGCGGGTGGGCAGCAGGAGCTCGAAGGCTTCGTTCGTCAGCCACGGCCGCAGCAGGTTGATGTAGAACGGGCCGGGCTGGCCGGCCGTGCCGCCGGGGAGGCTGGTGAATTCGCGGACGCCGTCGTCCGTGCCCTCGGCCACCGTGCGCCGCACCGGGCCGCTGCCGAACATGAAGCCGTTCAGCGTGGCCGCGCGCGGGTTGTGGTTCGAGGCGTCGACGACTTCGAAGCCGCCGTCGACAGGGATGCCGTCCAGACCCGCCAGCGGCGGCGGGAACGCGCCGCCGGCCGGCGGGGTGTTGAACGGACCGCCCAGCGGATGGCGGAAGACGATCCGGTGCAGCTTGCCCCAGCGGTAGTCGTTCTGGGTCGTGGAGTTGGCGAAGGCGGGGGCGAACTCGTTGCTGGCCAGGAGCGCGAGCCCGTCGGCGAGGCTCTTGAGGATGAGGATGTCGCGCCGCACGGCCGCGGTGTCGGCCGTATTCGGGAAGCCCGGGACGTTGAAGAACTGCACGCCCGAGGCCCCGGCGCCGTGGCGCGTCGGATAGTTCACCAGGAGATTCTTGAGCGCGCTGAGGATCGAACCGCTCCCCGGCCGCGGGAGATTGCCGGCGCCGGCCAGCACCGCATCGATGGTGTTCTTGATGATCTGGCCGCGCCAGACGCTGTAGATCGTGGCGTTGATGCTGTTCTGGATCTCCGTCTCGCTCGGCGGAGAGAGCGCGCCGTTCTGGTCCGCCGCGTCGTAGCCCTCGGGGATGCCCGTCGGGGTCGAGAAGTCCCAGGTCCGCATCCGCGTGACCGCCTGGGCCACGGCCGGGTTCACGGCCAGACCGGTGAGGATCGGGTTCGTGCTGGACTGGCCGTTCTCGAACGCGGCGATGATGAAGGGGACGAAGAACTGCGCGTCCAGCAGCACGACGTCAGACTGCATGCGCTGCATGTCGGCGACGGAGAACTTCTCCCCTTTGGCCAGCTTCTCCCGGATCATCTGGGTGATGCGCCCGGCGCGGAAGCCGCCGGCGTAGCCGGGGTTGAGGTAGAAGATGCCGCCGCCGGGGCGAAGCTGATTGAGGGCATTGTTGTCCAGCGACGTGCCGGCCGGGTCGTTGTTGGCGTTGACGATCCAGCCGCCCGCGGGGTTGACGATCTGGGGCATCTCCGACGCGGGGAGGATCTCGTACGGCGAGGACTGGCCGGCCGGGCGCGTGGGCACGCGCAGCCAGTCGTTGCCGCCGCCCGCGCCGTTGCGCAGGAATCCCGGCGGAAGCCCGGTCACCGTGCCGGCCTGCAGGTCCTCGCGCAGCGGCATCTCGCCGCTGGTGAAGTAGGCGATGTTCCCGTCGACGTCGGTGTAGATCCAGTTCTGCGAGCCGACGTCGAAGGAGGTCAGGCCGCGGCGGAAGTCGTCGAGGTTCTTGGCCTCGTTCCAGATCAGGAAGGTCTCCAGCTCTTTCGTCGGACCGAAGCCGATGTACTGCACGCTCACCGCCGCGCCGGTGCTCAGATCGAGGGAGACGATCGGCGCATTGCGGCGGCCCACGATCAACGTCCCGCTGGGAATCGCGCCGCCCGCGGGCACGATGGTGAGGTCGTTCGCCGTGCCGTTGCCGGGGTTGTTCGTGCGGAAGGTCTGCGGGATCGCCTGCAGCGGCTCGTTCACTCCCTTGAACATCGTGCCCAGGCCCGCGGAGGACGTGGCGTTGGGGACGACCTGCTCCTGGTAGGCATCGGTGACGTCCATCGGGTTCGTGGTCGCGCCCCAGGCGACGGTCGGCGTGTGGCCGAGGACCACCAGCGGGACGCCGGGGAAGCCCATGCCGGTGGCGTGGATGCGCTGGCCGGCGAGGCCGATCGGATAGAAGGTCGAGGGCATGCGCAGGCTGAGATGCGGATCGTTGGCGATCATCGAGTTGCCGGTCGCCGACAGCTTCCCGGCGATGGCCCACTCATTCGAGAACGCCCGCGACTCGGGATCGAGGATCTTCTGGAAGAACGGGATCTCGCGGAGGTCGGCCAGATAGTTCTTCAGCAGCGCGACCGTCTCCGGCCGGATCTGCTCGGTGGCCTGGGCGATTGCGCTCCAGTCGTGCGCGGGCGGCGCGGCCTGCGTCTCCGCATCCGTGCTCGTGCCCTTGATCGCATCGGGCACGGTGGAGGCCGGATCGAACGGCTGGGCGCGGAAGAGGTCTTCGAAGAAGAGCGTCGCGCCGTTGAAGCCGGCGACCTGGCCCGCCCCCTGGTAGGTCAGGAGGGCGACCGTGTTCTCCACGTCGAGGTCGAAGGAGAGGCCGAAGGCCAGGAGCTTGGCCACGGTGATGCTGTCCAGGGCCGTCCAGCGCTCGAAGGTCGTGATCTCGAGCGCGGCGTACTCCGGCGGCAGCGGATTCGCGGCCACCCAGGCGTTCACGCCCGCGGCATAGGCGTCGAGCAGCTCGTTGACGCGCGCCGAGTACTCGATCTGCGACAGCTGCGCGGCGCGCCTCAGACCGAGCGTGCGCAGCTGCACGTCCGAGGGCAGTGCGGCCGACCCGAGCAGCTCCGCGAGCGTCCCGCTGGCCGTGCGCCGGTTCTCATCCATCTGGAAGAGCCGATCCTGGGCGTGCACCCAGCCGTTGAGGAAGATCGCGTCGTAGTCGGTGAACGCGCGGATGTGCGCGATTCCGTTCGCATCGCGCACGATCTGCCCGGGCAATCGCATCCCCGGGAGCCTGACGAAGTTCTGCGCGGCGAGAGGGAGGGAAAGGAGAAGGGTCACCAGGATCAGCGAAGCTCTACGCATGAAACCTCCTGTGGGAAAGAGATTCAGGTACGACGCCGGGAGTGGTGGCGTGAAGCTCGGTTGTCGTTTGCGGAGGGGAGTCTACAATGGCCGTACCACCATGTCCTCCCCCCACGTCGTCGCGGAGGCAGTCGTGCGCGGGATCGAGCTGCGCGAGCTCGTCTATGACGGCGGCCTGATTCCCCGCCACGCCCACGCCACCGCCGGCTTCTGCCTCGTGCTCGACGGCCAGTACGAGGAGCGCTACGCCGCGCGCACGCTGGCCTGCTCCGCGCGCACGGTGACCTTCAGCCCGGCGGGAGAAGAGCACGTGAACGTCTTCGCCGCCACGCGCTCGCACTGCCTCACCGTCGACGTCGAACAGAGCTGGGTCGACCGCCTGGAAGGAAACCGCTCGCGCCTGGGCGAGCCGTTCGAGACGCGCGGCGGCACGCTGGCCTCGCTGGCCGGGCGCCTCTTGCACGAGCTGCATGGTACGGACGACACCGCCCGTCTCATCATCGAGGGAACGGTCCTCGAGCTCCTCGGCCACGCCGCGCGCAGCAGCGCCTCCCGGGCGCGGGAAACGAAGGTCAGCCCCGCCCTCCGGCGCACCTACGAGCTGCTCGAGGAGCGCTACCGCAGGCCGGTCTCGCTCGCCGACCTCGCCGCCGCCACCGGCCGCCACCCCGCCTACATCGCCACCGCGTTCCGCGAGGCGTACGGCGAAACGGTCGGCGACTGCCTCCGCCGCCTCCGCGTCGCCGACGCCTCCCGCTCCCTGGCCGGGACGGACCTGCCGATCGCCGAGGTCGCGCTGGCCTCCGGCTTCGGCAACCAGAGCCACCTCACGCGCGTCTTCAAGCGCGCCACCGGGACGACCCCGGCCGAGTACCGCCGCCGCCACCGCGTTTCGGCGGGCTGAGAGCCCGCCGCTCCACGGACCTGAATCGCGGGCAACGCACCTCAATCGCGGGAAAGACCCCGTGCGGACGCGCTGCTATCGTCGGGGCATGACCCGCCTCCTCTTCGTCCTGTTCGCCGCGATGTCCCTTGCCGCGGACGACGTCCCGACGCGCCTGCTCCGCTATCCCGACCTGCACGGGGACCGGCTCGTCTTCACCTACGCGGGCGATCTCTGGAGCGTGCCCGCCGGCGGCGGCGATGCCTACCGCCTCACCGCGCACGAGGGCTACGAATACCTCCCCCGCACCTCGCCCGACGGGCGGTGGATCGCCTTCAGCGCCGAGTACGAGGGCAACATGGACGTCTACGTCATGGCCGCCGCGGGCGGCGAGCCGCGGCGGCTGACGTGGCATCCGCTCGCCGACCGCGTCGTCACCTGGACGCCGGACGGCAGGATCGTCTTCCGCTCCAAGCGCAGCAGCGCGGTGCAGTCGTACGACCGGCTCTTCACCATCGCTCCCACCGGCGGCGTGCCCGAGGAGCTGCCCCTCCCGACGGCCGGGATGAGCTCCTTCTCCCCCGACGGCAAGAAGATCGCGTTCAACCCCATCGCCACCGAATCGCAGTTCTGGAAGCGCTATCGCGGCGGGACGCAGTCGCACATCGGCATCTACGACTTCGCCTCCAGGCAGTACACGGAGGTGCCGCACACGGATGCGGGCGACCTCTTTCCGATGTGGTTCGGCGGCGCGATCTACTTCGTCTCCGATCGCGACGGGGTGATGAACCTCTACCGCTACGACCTCGCCTCGCAGGCGATCTCCCAGCTCACCCGCCACACCGAGTACGACGTGAAGTGGCCGAGCCTGGCCGCCGACGGCTCGGGGCGCATCGCCTACACCAACGGCGGGACGCTCTACATTTACGACATCGCCAAGGGTGCGGCCGCGCCGGTGGCCATCCGCGTCCGCAGCGACGCGCCGGCCACGCGCGTCACGGCCATCAACGCCCAGAAGTGGCTGCAGACCGTGGCCCTCTCCCCCTCCGGCGTCCGCGCGCTGGTCGGAGCGCGCGGCGAGGTCTTCACCGTTCCGGCGAAGGAAGGGGAGATCCGCAATCTCACCATGACCTCCGGCGCGCGCGAGCTCTGGCCGGCCTGGTCTCCGGACGGCAAATGGATCGCCTACGCCTCCGACCGCACCGGCGAGTACGAGCTCTACCTCCGCCCCCAGGACGGCAGCGGCGACGAGCGCCGTCTCACCTCCCTCGGTCCCGGGTTCCGTTCCGCGCTGGCCTGGTCGCCCGACTCGAAAAGACTAGCCTTCGCCGAGCTTTCGCTGGCGCTCGCGTACGTCGACGTCGAGAGCAGCAAGGTGACGGTGATCGACCGCTCGGACTACGGCAGCATCGATGAATTCGACTGGTCGCCGGACAGCCGCTGGCTGGTCTACGCGAAGCCGGGCATCAATCGCCTGCGCCAGCTCTTCGCCCATGCCCTGGACGGCGGCCAGACCATCGCCCTCACCGACGGCCGCACCGACGACAGCGATCCGCAGTTCGACGACGACGGCCGCTACCTCTGGTTTCTGTCCAAGCGCACCTTCACCCCACGCTTCAGCGACTTCGAACAGACGTTCAACTTCAACGCCACCACCGGCATCTACGCCCTGCCGCTCCGCCGCGACGTCCCCTCGCCGTTCGCGCCGAAGTCGGATGAGGAGAATGCGCCGAAGACTCCGGAAGAGGAGAAGCCCGTCGTCGTGCGCATCGATCCGGATGCGGTGCGTCGTCGGGTCATCCCCGTGCCCATCGACGCGGGCGACTACGACCAGCTCCGCTTCGCCAAAGGGCGCCTCTTCTACCTCGCCGGCCGGGACGATGCGAAGACGCTGCGCGCGTACGACGTCGCGGAGCGCAGCGATCGCAGCGTGATCGAGAAGATCTCTGCGTACGCGATCAGCGCGAACGGCGAGCGGCTGATCTACCGCGCCGGCACGTCCGCGGGCATCCTCGACGCCGCTGCCGGCGGCAAGGTCGGCGACGGTGCGCTGCGCTTCGACAACCTCACCATGCGCGTCGACCGGCGCGAGGAGTGGAAGCAGATCTTCGGCGAGGCGTGGCGCATGATGCGCGACAACTTCTACGATCCCACCATGCGCGGCGTGGACTGGCCGGCCATGAAGCGCCGCTACGAGGCGGAGCTGCCGTACGTCGCCCTCCGCTCCGACCTCAACTTCCTCATCGGCGAGATGAACGCCGAGCTCGGGGTCTCCCACATCAGCGCCTCCGGCGGCGACACCCTCGACACCCGCCGCACCAGCGCCGGCCTCCTCGGCGCCGACTTCGAGGTCAGCAGCGGTCTCTATCGCATCCGCCGGGTCTATCGCGGCGACAACGTGCTGCCCGAGGCCCGGGCGCCGCTGGCCGAGCCGGGGATCGACGTGCGCGAAGGCGACTACCTCCTCGCCGTGAACGGCCGACCGCTGCGCCCGCCCGACCCGCTGTTCGCCGCGTTCGAAGAGACCGCCGGCAAACAGGTCACCCTGCAGGTCAGCGAGCGCCCGCAGCAGGCCGGCGCGCGCACGGCGGTGGTGGTGCCGGTGGCGAGCGACGCGACGCTGCGCTATCTCGACTGGCTGGCCACGAGCCGCCGCAAGGTCGACCAGGCCACCCAGGGCCGCTGCGCGTACATCCATCTGCCCAACACGGCCGAGGAGGGGATCGCCGCGTTCGGACGCCAGTTCTATGGGCAGAGCGATCGCGACTGCCTGCTGCTCGACGCCCGCTGGAACACCGGCGGATTCATCCCTGACTTTTACTTCGAGCGCCTGGCCCGGCGCCATCTCGAGTACGACGCTCCCCGCTACGGAGCCGACGAGCATTACCAGCGCCCCGCCATCCTCGGTCCCAAGGTGCTGGTCATCAACGAATACGCCGGCTCCGGCGGCGACTCCGTCGCCGACTACTTCCGCAAATACGCGCTCGGGCCCATCGTAGGCAAGCGCACCTGGGGCGGGCTCATGGGCATCGGCAGCGAGCTTCCGATGATCGATAACGGCCGCGTCACCGTCCCGAGCGTCTCCGCCTGGGACGTGGTGAACGGCCAGAGCACCTGGATCGTCGAGAATTACGGCGTCGAGCCCGACATCGAAGTCGACAACCGCCCCGACCTGGTGATGCAGGGCCGCGACCCGCAGCTTGAGCGCGGCATCGCCATTCTCCTGGAGGAGCTCGCCAAGCATCCGCCGGTGACGCCGAAACGACCGCCGTACGGCGGGGTTTAGACGGACATGCCGCCACCGAATTTCCTACACAGGATCTCCACTTCTTTCCATTTTCGATGCCGGGATGCGGGTCTACATTGATGCGTATCCGCAAATAAGCCAAATACCCAAGGGACCCCGGCTTCCGCATCCTCGCGGATAGGTACCGCGCCGGCGCCTGGACAGAGGAGGTGATCGGCGCGAGGGTGAAGGACCTTCGCTGAACGCGTTCAACGAACGATTCAGATCAACTTTCCGCAGCCTATACCGTGATGTAGCGCGTCCATATCCAGGAGATATTCATGGTGAAGAACACTTCATCGATGAGACTGCTCTTCCTCGCTCTCAGTCTCGTCGTAGCAGGGGGGATCGCCCAAAGCGCGTTCGCTCAGGAGATCCAGGTGCAGGCGGTGCCGTTCCACCGCTTCATTACGCAGAACGAGAGCCTGGGGAACTTCCTCACCTCCAACTTCAGCGAGGGATCGTGCTGCCCGTTCAACTACCGGTATGAGCCGTTCCCCTATCAGGCGGACATCGTCCCGCTCGTGCCGGGTTACGTCCCGCGTGCGGACCAGGGGCTGACGCCTGTGCACGCCTGGCAGGTCGACGAGCGGCCGAGGATTTACTACTACTACAGCATCTACTACGCCGCCCACGGAGGCAACTACCGCTACCTGGGCATCGTGGGGTACGCGATGGCCCGCGACGATTCGCGCGGGACGCCGTTCCACTACTGGTACAGCCAGTACTACGGCTTCTACTACACCCTGACCGGCGAATATCCGCCGTGGGGCACCTTCCAGTATCAAGGGTACTCGTGGAGACTGCCGGTCGGCGGGACGTTCACCTTCGAGCCGGTCCCGGAGCCCCAGGATCCGTGCGGTCCGGACGGCCCGCAGCAGCGGATGGAATGCGAGATGAACTACAACATGCGCTGGAACGAAGCCACCTGCAGTTGCGAGCCCAATTTCTGCCAATTCGGAAACTGCGAGCTGCAGTACTGAACTGAAGCAGGCTTTCGGACACGGCGGCGCTGTACTGCGAAGTACAGCGCCGCTTTTTTTGCCCCCCTGGCACCGTCCGTGCCCTCTCCTGCCTTGCATACATAGCAGCTCAATGTATAATGCTGCCAGGTATCGCAACCGCGGGTGAACGCATGGAGATCAACAAAGACCTCATGGCCGCTTCCTCGACGCCGATCGTGCTGGCGATCCTGGCCGAGCAGGACAGCTACGGCTACGCCATCCTCCAGCGGGTCAAGGAGTTATCCGGAGGGCAGCTGGAGTGGACGGACGGGATGCTCTATCCCGTTCTGCACCGGCTGGAGCGGCTCGGCTACGTCGAGACGCGGTGGGAGACCGCGGAGAGCGGCCGGCGCCGCAAGTACTACCGCATCACTTCGCAGGGACGGGATCGGCTCGCCGAGGAGCGGAGGCAGTGGCAGACCGTGGACGCCACGCTGCGGGGGATCTGGCAGATGCTCGCACTGCCCCAAGGAGCCTGATCAATGGTGGATTCGGTGAACGCAGCTCTCGAGACGCAGATCGATCAGTGGCGGAGCTACCTCCGCCGCCGGCAGGCCATCCACTCCGTGGACGTCGCCGAGCTGGAAGATCATCTGCGCGAACAGGTGGCGGGCCTCATCGACGCGGGCCTGGACGCCGATGAAGCCTTCCTCGTCGCGGTGAAGCGCATGGGCAATCTCGACGCCCTGTCGCGGGAGTTCGCGCGCGAGCATTCGGAGCGGCTCTGGAAACAGCTCGTCGTCGCCCCGGCGGACGTCGTGGAGCCGGGAGCGCGCACGGCGAGGGATGCCGTCGTCGCGCTCTGTCTTGCGGTCGCGGCGGCGGTCGCCATCAAGGTGCCGGCGCTCTTCGGAGTGCAGATCGACGACCCGTACGCCGGTTTCTGGATCCGCAACGCCAGTCTGTTCGTCCTCCCCCTGCTGACCGGCTACTTCGCGTGGAAACGGCGGCCTCCACGCCGCGCGCTGGTCCTGATGGCGGTGGCGTTCGTCGCGGCGGCGATCGTGGTGAACGCGTATCCGTTCACGCCGAACGGGTTCACCGAGGTGCTCACCGGGCTGCACCTGCCGATCGCGCTCTGGCTGATGGTGGGGATCGCCTACGCCGGCGAGCGCTGGAGCCAGGTCGCGGGCCGCATGGACTTCATTCGCTTCTCGGGCGAGCTGTTCATCTACTACACCCTGATCGCCCTCGGCGGCGGCGTGCTCACAGGCTGCCTGGTGCTGATCTTCCAGGCCATCGGGGTCGACCCGGAGTGGTTCATCCAGTCGTGGCTATTGCCGTGCGGAGCGGCCGGCGCGGTTCTCGTCGCGTCGTGGCTGGTGGAGGCCAAGCAGAGCGTGATCGAGAACATGGCGCCGGTGCTCACGCGCCTCTTCACTCCCCTGTTCGCGGCGTTGCTGGTCGTGTTTCTGGGGGCCCTGCTGTGGACCGGCCGCGCGGTCGACATTCAGCGGGAGGTGCTCCTGGTCTTCGATGTGGTCCTGGTCGTGGTCCTCGGCCTCCTGGTCTACTCCGTCTCCGCCCGCGACCCCCACGCGCCTCCCGGCCTCTTCGATTGGATGCAGGTCGTGCTGGTGGTCAGTGCGCTGGTGGCGGACGCGGTCGCGCTGTGGGCCATCGCCGGGCGCATCACCGAGTACGGCTTCAGTCCCAATCGCCTGGCCGTCCTGGGGGTGAACCTGATTCTCCTGGTCAATCTGGCCTGGTCGGCCGTGCTGTACGTCCGGTTCCTCCGTGGGCGCGGATCGTTTGCCGGACTCGAACGCTGGCAGACGAATTACCTGCCCGTGTATGCCGTGTGGGCGGCGATCGTCGTGATCGTCTTCCCGCCGGCGTTCCGATTCATCTGACACGGCCTGACGGGGAGACGTGGAATCCATGGAATTACAGATCCGAGGTGTGTCCAAAACCTATCCCAACGGCGTGCAGGCGCTGAGGAACGTGACGCTCACGATTCCCGCCGGCATGTACGGCCTGCTCGGCCCCAATGGCGCCGGCAAGTCGACGCTCATGCGCATGCTGGCCACGTTGCAGGAGCCGGATCAAGGCAGCATCCGCCTCGGGGACATCGACGTCCTGAATCAGAAGGATCGCGTCCGCGAGACGCTCGGCTATCTGCCGCAGGAGTTCGGCGTCTTTCCGAAGGTGAGCGCGGAGGAGCTGCTCGATCACTTCGCGCTGCTCAAAGGCATCGCCGGGCGCCGGGCGCGCAAAGAGGTCGTGGAGGCGCTGCTGCGGCAGGTGAACCTGTGGGAGGTGCGCAGGCAGAAGCTGGGCGGCTACTCCGGGGGCATGAAGCAGCGCTTCGGGGTGGCCGTGGCGCTGCTCGGGAATCCGAAGCTGCTGATCGTCGACGAGCCGACGGCCGGCCTCGACCCGGCCGAGCGCGTGCGCTTTTTGAACCTGCTCTCCGAGCTGGGTGAGAACAGCGTGGTCCTCCTCTCCACGCACATCGTCGAAGACGTGAGCGAGCTGTGCACGCGCATGGCCATCATCGACCGCGGCGAGATTCTGCTCGAGGCCGAGCCGCTGCGCGCCGTCGACGACATCCGCGGACGGATCTGGCGCCGCGTGATCGCGAAGAACGAGCTGGCCGACGTGGAGCGCGAGCACGCCGTGATCTCGACCAAGCTCCTCGGCGGACGCACCGTCGTCCACGTCTACAGCGAAACGACGCCCGGCGCCGGCTTCGAGCCCGCCGAGCCGGACCTCGAGGACGTCTACTTCAGCACGCTCAGGGCGGTGGCGTCGTGAAGCTCTGGGGGATCTTCCGCTTCGAGCTCGCCTACCAGGGACGCCGGGTGTGGCCGTGGCTGATCTTCGCCGTCGTGGTCGCGCTCTCGTTCCTGGTGGCGCGAGACACGTCCGTCGAAGCCGCGCTGTACGAGGAGCTCCTGGCCAACTCGCCGTTCGGCATCGCGAAAAGCACCGTCATCGGCGGCCTGTTCTGGCTGCTGGCGGCGGCGGTCATCGCGGGCGAAGCGGGGGCCCGGGACATCGCCACGGGCATGCACCCGCTCACATGGACGGCCCCGATCCGCAAGGCCGACTACCTCGGCGGCCGCTTCCTGGCCGCGCTCGTGCTCAACGCCTCGATCCTGCTCGCCGTGCAGATCGGCATCCTCGTGGGCATCTACGCGTCCGGCCTCGATGCCCGGGTGCTCGGTCCGTTCCGACCCGCTGCCTTTCTCACGGCCTACGCCCTCATCGCCCTGCCGAACGCCTTCGCCGCGACGGCGATCCAGTTCTCGCTGGCCCTCCGCACCGGCCGGGCCATGGCCGCCTACCTCGGCAGCCTGCTGCTCGTCTTCATGGGCTTCTTCGTCGCCACGGTCGTGCACTGGTTCGTCCGGAAGGGGCTGGGGACGCTGATGGATCCGGTCGGAATCCACTTCATCGTCGAAGACCTGGCCCATCTGTGGACGACGGCGGAGAAGAACACGCGCCTGCTCTCGCTGGAGGGCGCGTTCCTCACCAATCGGCTGGTGTGGATGGGCGTGGCCCTCTTCACGCTGACGCTGACGTACGTGCGCTTCCGGTTCGAGCATCGCGTCGCCCGCACACGAAAGTTTCGGAGTGCGGCGGCAGAGCCGCCGCTTTGGAAAGCGGTGGCGTTGCCACCGCACTCCAAAAGTTCGCGTGCGCGGCAAACGCTCGCCATCGCCTGGGCCTCGTTCCGCTCGATCGTGAACAGCTGGGCCGGACGGTTCCTCTTGATCCTCATCCCGATGCTGACGGTGGTCGTGATCATCGATCAGATGGGCTACATGGGCACGCCGCTGGTCCCGGTGACGGCGCGCGTCCTCAGCCAGTTGACCGGCGGGTTGAGCGCGGAGCTGGCCGCGGAACCGAGCCGCTGGGTGATCGTCCCGCTCCTCATCATCTTCTTCGCCGGTGAGCTGGTCTGGCGGGAACGCGACGCCGGAGTGAGCGAGCTCACCGACGCCGTGCCGGTGCCGGAGTGGGTGCCGCTCCTCGGCAAGTACCTCGGGCTCGGCCTCGTCCTGGCCGCATTCATGGTCATGCAGACGGCGGCCGGCATCGTTGCCCAGGTGATGCTCGACTATCACCGGCTCGAGCTCGCGCTGTACCTGAAAGTCCTGTTCGGACTCCAGCTCCCCGAATACCTCCTGTTCGCCGCGCTCGCCCTCGTCGTGCACGTGGCGGTGAATCAAAAGTACGTCGGTCACATGGCGGCGATCCTCGCCTACGCGTTCACGGCCGCACTCGGTGCGATGCTCGGGATCGAGCACAACCTGCTCGTCTACGGCCGCGGCCCGGCGTGGTCCTACACGGAGATGCGCGGATTCGGCGCGACCATCGGGCCGTGGCTGTGGTTCAAGCTTTACTGGGCCTTATGGGCGCTGCTGCTCTGCGTCGTCGCCAGGCTGCTCTGGGTGCGCGGCAGGGAGGGAGGCCTCGGCGTGCGCATCCGGCTCGCGCGCCGGCGCTTCACGCGTCCCACCGCCTGGGTCACCGGCGCGGCGGCGGTGCTCATCCTGGCCCTGGGCGGATTCATCTTCTACAACACGAACATCCTCCACGAATACCTCACCACCGACGACGCCGGCGAGCGGCGCGCCGAGTACGAGCGGCGCTACAGGCGCTACGAGAACATTGCCCAGCCCGAGCTCACGGGGACGAAGCTGCGCATCGAGCTCTATCCGGAGCGCCGGGCGGTGGACATCCGCGGCTCGTACGCGCTCGTCAACAGCAGCGGCGTCCCGATCGAGTCGGTGCACGTGGCCGTTCCGATGGGGATCACGACCCGAGCGGTCGCGTTCGACCGGCCGGCCAGGCTCGCGCTCGACGACAAAAAACACGGTCACCGCATCTACACGCTCGAGCGCCCGCTCCGGCCCGGCGACACGCTGCGGCTCGACTTCGACGTGCACGGCGAGCCCCGAGGCTTCGGCAACCTCGGCGCCGACCGCGCGGTGGTGGCGAACGGCAGCTACTTCACCAACCTGAGATGGTTCCCCTCGGTCGGCTACCAGCGAGATCGCGAGCTCCTGAGCGCCGCGGAGCGCCGGGAGCACGGCCTCCAGCCGCGCCCGGTGCTCGAGTCTCTCTACGACCAAGAAGAAGGCGAGGGCATCTCGCGCCGAGGCGGGATCGCCTTCGAGGCCGTGATGGGGACCGATGACGACCAGGTCGCCGTCGCGCCGGGAGCGTTGCGCCGCACGTGGACCCAAGGCGGCCGCCGCTACTTCGAGTACGCCGCGAGCGCCCCGATCGGGAGCGAATGGGCCTTCTTCTCCGCAAAGTACGCGGTGCACGAAGGCCGGTGGAACGATGTCGCGATCCGCATCTTCCATCACCCGGGCCATACCGGGCATCTCGACCGCGTCATACGAAGCGTGCGCGCGTCGCTCGACTTTCACAGCGAGCAGTACGGCCGGTTCCCCTGGCGCCACCTCACCATCGTCGAGCGCGGCGGCGCGCCCGGCGCGGGGATGCACGCCGACCCGAGCCTGATCTCCCACGGCGAGCACTTCGCCTTCTGGATTCCGGAGGATGAACGGCGCCTCGACATGCCGTATGCGGTCGTGGCTCACGAGATGGGGCATCAGTGGCCCCTCCCGTATGCACTGGTCGAAGGCCTGTCCTTCCTGGCCGAGGGCCTGGCCCAGTTCACGGCGATGCAGGTCGTCGAGGACTCACGCGGGGAAGAGCAGCTTCGGCGGCTCGCCGCGTTCATGCGCCTGCCCTATCCGTACCGGCCCATCCGCCGCGGCGAGCCGCTGCTGCGGGCGATGGACCAGTACACGGCCCGCCGCAGAGGCCCGTTCGCGATGTGGGCCCTCCGCCAATACGTCGGCCAGAAGGCGGTGAACACTGCCCTCCGCCGGCTGATCGAGAAGCATCAGCGGCCGGGCGCTCCCGCGGTCACGACGCGCGATCTCTATCGCGAGCTGCAGGCCGTGACCCCGCCCGCGCATCGATCCCTGCTGCACGACCTCTTCGAGGTGAACACCTTCTGGCACTTCGAGACCGAGCGCGCCAGGGCGAAGCAGATCGCCAAAGACACCTGGCAGGTCACGCTCGAGGTCAAGGCGCGCAAGGCGGTGTACGACGAAGCAGGCGCCGAGAGGGTCGTGCCGCTGGACGAGCTGGTCGACATCGGCGTCTTCGCCCCCGCCGCAAAAGGCCACGACGAACTGAGCGCGCCGCTCTACCTGCGGAAACACCGCATCCGCTCCGGCAAGCAGACCATTACGGTGACCGTGCCGCGTAAGCCCGCCCTCGCAGGCATCGACCCCTACCACCTCCTGGATTGGGAGGAGGACGGGGATGACGACAACATCGAGGGGATGGGAGGGCGGTAAAAGTGGAGGGCGGCCTTGCGGCCGCCCTCCGGGGTCACAGCGGGACTACACTGGTTTCGACGGTGCCGTCGTCGCGGCAGCGGGCGCGGGAGCGGGTTCGGAGCTCGGCCTACGCGTCCGTCTGATGCGACCCAGCTTCTTCCGCATGTCGTCGACATGCGGCCGGAGCTCGGCGCCGTCTTTGCGTCTGCTGATGCTTCTCGCAATCGCCAGGACGTCGAGGGCGCTCGCCGCAGCCTCGGCCCGCTGGACGCGGATCGAGTGCTCCATGTCGCGCGTCAGCGCGCGGAGCTCCTGGGCGACGCTCTCGTACGCGAGGGCGAACGCGTAGGCATCGCGCAGCGTCGTTGCGTCGACGCCGGCCGCCTGCTCCAGACGCGGGAAGTTCTGAACGGCCATGCTGGCCGACTCGAGAACCGTGTCCGGAACCCCCGCCAGGAACGCCAGCCTACGGCCGCTGACGGCCGGTCCGGTGAACCGAGGGATCTCCGTACGCAGTGCGCGGATTTTGTCGATGAGAGCCTTGGCCCCTTCTGCGTGGGGCGAAGGCAGGAGTGTGATTGTTGCCATAATAATTTTTCCTTTCTTTTCCTTTCATTTGTTTGCGTTTTCAGATGGATGAGAGAAGCGGCGGACGAGCGTCGGGCGGCGCGCGGCTACGGCGTGTGAGTGTTCCGGGAGCGTGATCACAAGCTCCTCGACCTTGTTCATAAGGTCGTGGACCTTGTTCATAAGCTCGTTGACCTTGTTCATAAGGTCGCGGACCTTGTGCATGAGGTCGTTGTCCTTGTTCATAAGGTCCCTGACCTTGTTCATAAGGTCGTTGTCCTTGTTGATAAGGTCGTTGTCCTTGTTCATATCGTCGCTCAAACATGCGCCATAGAATGCACTAAGAACCTTGCGCGTGTCAACACGAATGTAGCTGCGTGACACAAATGTGCCTTATAAATGGACGCGGAGCGCACGTAAAACTCTGGAGGGTAGGCAGTTAGGCAGAAAACCAAAGGGGCGGCCTTTCGGCCGCCCCTTTCTGCAACGCGCGGTGACTCTACGGCGGGACTAAGCCATTCGCCGCTGCACTACGAGCACCCGCTCGTCGTCCCGCAATTCAGGCATTTGTAGCAAGCCCCGTTTCTCACCATGATCGACCCGCAGTCCGAGCAGCTCGGGGCGTCCTGCTGGTAGAGGAACGTGCCCGCCTTGACCGGGTTCGGCTTGTCCGCGTCCCTGGGCGGGATCATGAAGCCGACGATCTTCGCGGTGTCCGTGGCCGCGGTGATGGGCGGCGGGGCGGGGGTGGCGGTGGCCACCTTCTCGATGAAGGAGAGGTCGGAGGCCGTCGGGGTGGTCACGTTCGACGCCGTGGAAGTCGGGGTGGCGGGCGGCGCGGGCGGCTCGTCGCGGAGGATGACGCCGGCGCTTTCCTGGCTGTCGCGGCTGAGGAACTTGATCGCCAGCCACTTGAAGATGTAGTCCATGATGGACTTGGCCATCGGGATCTCGGGGTTGCGGGTGAACCCGGACGGCTCGAAGCGGGTGTGGGTGAACTTGTCGACCAGGAGCTGCAGGGGCACGCCGTGCTGCAGCGCCAGGCTGGTCATGGTGGCGAAGCTGTCCATGAGGCCGGAGATGGTCGAGCCTTCCTTGGCCATGGTGATGAAGATCTCGCCGGGGCTGCCGTCCTCGTACTTGCCGACGGTGATGTAGCCCTCGTGGCCGCCGATGGAGAACTTGTGGGTGATGGACTCGCGCTCGTCGGGGAGCTTGCGGCGCACGGCGGTGGGGGTGACGCCGAGGGCCTCGAGCTGCTTCTTGTCCTGGGCGGTGGAGAGGGGCTGGGAGCGCTTGCAGCCGTCGCGGTAGACGGCGACGGCCTTGAGGCCGAGCTTCCAGGCCTCGTAGTACGCCTCCTCGATGTCCTCGACAGTGGCGTTGGTGGGCATGTTGATGGTCTTGGAGATGGCGCCGCTGATGAAGGGCTGGACGGCGCCCATCATCTTCAGATGCCCCAGGTAGTGAATGGACCGCGTGCCGTTGGCGGGCTTGAAGGCGCAGTCGAAGACGGGCAGGTGGGCCTCGAGGAGATGCGGCGCGCCCTCGATGGTGTCGTTCTCGTTGATGTACTCGACGATCTCCTTGGCCTGCTTGGGGTCGTAGCCGAGGCGCTTGAGCGCGGTGGGGACGGTGTTGTTGACGATCTTGAGCATCCCGCCGCCGACGAGCTTCTTGTACTTGACCAGGGCGATGTCGGGCTCGATGCCGGTGGTGTCGCAGTCCATCATGAAGGCGATGGTGCCGGTGGGAGCGAGGACGGAGATCTGGGCGTTCTTGAAGCCGTGCTGGCGGCCGAGCTCATAGGCCTCGTCCCAGACCTTGCAGGCGGCGTCGGCCAGATCGGCCGGCAGTGAGCGGACGTCGATGCGGTACGCGCTGCGGCGGTGCTTGTCGATGACGCGCAGGAACGGCTCTTCGTTGACGGCGTAGCCCTCGAAGGGCCCGAGCTTCGCGGCGATCTTCGCGGACTGGGAGTAGGACTCGCCGGAGAGGATCGAGGTGATGGCGGCCGCGTACTGGCGCCCATCCTCGGAGTCATAGGGAACGCCGCGGGCCATGAGCAGCGCGCCGAGGTTGGCGTAGCCGATGCCCAAGGGGCGGAACTTGTGGGAGTTGATCTCGATGGCCTTGGTCGGATACGAGGCGTAGTCGACCACGATCTCCTGGGCGGTGATGACGATGCGCAGCGCGGCGCGGTAGGCCTCGACGTCGAAGCCGCCGGACTCGCTGTAGAACTTCATCAGGTTCAGCGAGGCCAGGTTGCAGGCGGAGTCGTCGAGGAACATGTACTCCGAGCACGGGTTGGAGGCGTTGATGCGGGCCGTGTTGGAGCAGGGATGCCACTCGTTGACGGTGGTGTCGAACTGCAGGCCCGGATCGCCGCAGACCCACGCCGACTGGGCCATGCGGCGCATCAGATCGCGGGCCTTGTAGGTGTCCATGATCCGGGTCTTGTCGGTCACGGCGCGGGTGTTCCAGTCGGCGTCCTTCTCGTAGGCGCGCATGAAGTCGTCGGTCACGCGGACGGAGTGGTTGGCGTTCTGGAAGTGGACGGAGTCGTAGGCGCCGCCGGGGGCGTTGAAGGCGCCCTCGTAGCCGGCCTCGATGAGGGCCCAGGCCTTGCGCTCTTCCTTCTCCTTGGACTCGATGAAGTCGACCACGTCGGGATGGTCGGCGTTGAGGATGACCATCTTCGCGGCCCGGCGGGTCTTGCCGCCGGACTTGATCACGCCGGCGAAGGAATCGTAGCCGCGCATGAAGGAGACCGGGCCGGAGGCGGTGCCGCCGCCGGCGAGGAGCTCGCGGGAGGAGCGGATGTTGGAGAGGTTCGAGCCCGTGCCCGACCCGTACTTGAAGAGCATGCCCTCGGTCTTGGCCAGGGTCAGGATCGAGTCCATGGTGTCCTGGACGGAGTTGATGAAGCACGCCGAGCACTGCGGCTTCTCCTCGATGCCGACGTTGAACCAGACCGGGGAGTTGAACGAGGCCATCTGGTAGAGAAGGATGTGGGTGAGCTCGTCGCGGAAGGTGTCGCCATCGGCCTCGGAGGCGAAATAGCCGCCCTCGCGGCCCCACTGGGTGATGGTGCGGACGACGCGGCCGATGAGCTGGCGCACCGAGGACTCGCGGTCGGGCGTGCCGAGGTGGCCGCGGAAGTACTTCGAGACGACGACGTTCGTGGCCATCTGGGACCAGAACTTCGGCATCTCCACGTCTTTCTGCTCGAAGACCACGCCGCCGCTCTCGCTGGTGATGGCGGCGTTGCGGAGCTCCCACTCGCAGGTGTCGTACACGTCGACGCCCGGGCGGGTGAAGTAGCGATCGATCTCGATCCCTCCTGTCTTCGTCTCCTTGCGTGCCGCCTTGGAGCGGGGCGGGGACGTGCGGGAGCGGACCGACAAATCGATGGACGTCATGGCAACTCTCCTCTCTTCACACACACACACGAAACAGCGCTACAGAAAAAAACACGTAGAGGAAAGCGGTTCGATCACGTCGCGAAGGAAATCGGCGGGCGGGGTCTGGTGGATCCTTTCGCAGAAGCCGCCGAAAACTCCGATGTCCCTCTATCGAACTTCTGTCCCCTACCTCCCCCAACACAGCTCGCAGCTCTCAGCTGTCAGCTCTCAGGGCCCTGATCCGGGCCGAAAAATGGTCATCGAAACGTGTACCGGGGCACCGCGGACGGAGAGGTTTGAGGCACCGAGGACTTGACCTTGACTCTCACCTGATAGTCCCGAATCTGAAGGGAGACCGAGCGAATCGGGATGTGGTTTTGAGGGCGAGTCTGATGCTTCAATTCCTTCATAGTCCTCCCTCACGTACACCAGTTGTTTTCGATGCGGTACAACCTACGCCCCTCGATCTACGATGTCAAGAATCGACCTACAAGATCTTGTGGTCGCTATTCCACGAAACACCAAATACTGTGCAAGTATTCACGTTTTCAGTTAGTTAGCAGTCGATATGCGGATGAGTCCGGATGATCGTTTTCCGCGTTTGTTCCGCCACTTATCCGCCTCTTCTGAACAGGATTTCCGCAGGCTTCTCCACAGGTCGTGGAACGCGGATTTGCGAGCTTTTCCGCGGGTTTTCGACAGGAATTGCACACGGTTTTCATATGCAATTTCAGCAATAGAAGCGCGCGGCTTTTTCATCATGTTTTTCGTTTGAATTCCGGAGGCCGCTAGCGGACGCGACCGGAGAGAAAAGGGCGAAAAGCAGGCGAATCCATAATCTGAGGAAATCTACCGGTTGTGGTTTCCGCAGGCCCTACGGGTGGTGGTGCCGGGCGCGAATGCACACAAGGTGTGGCACGTGGAACAATTTCCGCTCGCGGACCCGGCTCAATAGTCGCCGGTGGCCCCCGCACCGCCGAACCCGCCGGCGTCCTGCGGACGCGTTTCGGGCGCGGACTCGGTTTGTGCGGGCGGCGTGACCGCAAGCGTGGCCGCGATCTGCAGCACGTCGTCCGCCGTCGTCAGCTTCGCCGGCGTGGTGACGAAGCCGCTGGTGCGGCCGCGCAGGGCGCGCGAGATGAGCCACGCCGCGCCGAGCAACAGCGCGCCGGCGAGGAAGAACAGCACCTCGGCGGCCACCGGAAGCGTGCGCGCGTAGTCGGTGGCGGCGATGCCGAGGGCGATCGCGGCGGCGAGGAACATCGCGTGATGGCGCTTCTTCAGCGCGGCGGCGAGGCAGACGATGCCGAAGCCGAGGTAGAGCGCGATGGTGACGAAGCGCCACTTCTCGTCGGCCTGGACCCGGCCGGCGATGGGGAGGATCAACAGGACGGCGATGAACAGCCACTCCGTCGTCGGGCGCTGCCAGGTTCGGAACAGCGCGAAGAGCGCGGCCGCGGCGAGGACGAGGGCGCAGAGGACGCCGAGGTCGAAGCGCTGCTCGCAGTAGACGGAGACGAGGGCCGCGGCGGCGGCGCCGAAGAGGGGGTTGCGCACGCGCGCGCCGGCAATCGCGCACGCCGCCGCGATCACGAGCAGCCCCTCGGGCTTGTTCGAGCTCGGGAGGGCGAAGACGAGGGCGAGCAGGCCGCCGAGCCAGAGCGCGGACTCGACGCCGGTGCCGAACCAGCGGAACTTGCGGATGAGCAGCTCGGCCAGACCGATGGCGAGGATGCCCAGGGCGAGCTCGGACTCGAAGAGGAGCTGGAACGCGCCCATGGCGATGGCGGTGAGGACGAAGAAGACGGCCTGCACCAGGATGCCGTAGCCGCGCCACGGCTGGACGAGCTGCGCGGCCACCGCGGTTTCGGTCGCCGCGTCGATCAAACCGTCCTTGCGCCAGTCCTCGGCGCGCTCGCGCAGGGTCCGCGCCCGTTCGTCGGCCGCGTTCATGCGCTCCTCCGGAAACGGCCGTGGATGACGATCAGCGAGACGATGGCCGCGATCATGGAGAGGATGATGATCAGGAACCCGACCGCCTCTTCGTCGATGTGCGAGAT
>JBIOTX010000122.1:0-16435 GCA_044866315.1 Thermoanaerobaculia bacterium
AGCTCGAGCATGGCCCGCATGTGGCGGGCCATCGTGGCGTACGAGAGCTCGACGTAGTGCTTCGGATTCGCGCCGCGAAGCTCCAGCGCCGCCTCGAACGTCATCCCCGCCGGCACGTAGCCTTCCAACTCGTCGTGCGCGGAGGTCTGGTCGGTGAGGACGTCGGGAACGATCCCACGGGCGATGAGGGCCTCGAGCAGATCGACCGCGTTCGCCACCACGCCGATCGACACCGCCTCGCCGCGGTCGCGAGCTTCCAGCGCGCGCGCAATCGCGGCGTCGAGCGACGGCGCTTCCTCATCCAGGTAGCGCTTGTCGATCCGTCGCTGAATGCGCGTGCGGTCGACTTCAGCGATGAGCGCGGTGGCCTCGTTCATCGTCGCCGCCAGCGGCTGGGCCCCGCCCATCCCGCCCAGCCCCGCGGTCACCACCAGCTTCCCGCGCAGCGAGTCCGAGAAGTGCTTCTTCGCCAGCGCGGCGAAGCACTCGTACGTGCCCTGGAGGATGCCCTGCGTGCCGATGTAGATCCACGAGCCCGCGGTCATCTGGCCGTACATCGTCAGGCCGAGGGCGTCGAGGCGGCGGAACTCGTCCCAGGTCCCCCAGTGCGGCACCAGGTTCGCGTTGGCGATGAGCACGCGCGGCGCGTTCTCGTGCGTGCGGAACACCCCCACCGGCTTGCCCGACTGCACCAGCAGCGTCTCGTCGCTCTTCAGGCGTCGGAGCGTGGCCACGATCGCGTCGTAGCACTCCCAGTTCCGCGCGGCCTTGCCGATGCCGCCGTACACGATGAGCTGCTCCGGCCGCTCCGCCACCTCGGGGTCGAGGTTGTTCATCAGCATCCGCAGCGCGGCCTCCTGCTGCCAGCCTTTGCAGGAGATCTGGGTGCCCCGCGGCGCGCGAATGGTCCTTGACTCGTGAATCGTGGTGGTCATGATGGGCCGATTCTATGGCCGACCAGAAAAAACGCATCCGGGAGATCGACAGGCGCCTGGAGAAGCGCTACCCCGACGTGAAGATCGCGCTCGACTTCACCACCCCCTTCGAGCTGCTGATCGCCACCATCCTCGCCGCCCAGTCCACCGACGCGCGGGTGAACATCGTCACCAAGTCCCTCTTCCGCAAATACCCCGGCCCGGCCGCCTTCGCCGCGGCCGATCAGGTGGAGATGGAAAAGGACGTCAAGCAGACCGGCTTCTTCCGCAACAAGGCCAAGGCCGTCATCCACTGCTCGAAGGCGATCATGGAGCGCCACGGCGGCGAGGTGCCGCGGACGATGGAGGAGCTCGTCGAGCTGCCCGGGGTGGGGCGGAAGACGGCGAACGTCGTTCTCGGGAACGCGTTTCAGACGCCTGTCGGCGTCGTCGTCGATACGCACGTTGGGCGCGTGTCGGGGCGGCTCGGTCTTACAGAGAGTGCGGATCCCGTGGTCATCGAGCAGGACTTGATGAAACTGCTGCCGCGCGAAACGTGGACCGGGTTCGCGAATCGGCTGATCTACCACGGGCGCGAGACATGCGACGCTCGCAAGCCGAAATGCGATGAGTGCCTGATCAACGATCTCTGCCCGAGCCGCCAGACTACGGCCGATCGACAGTCCCCGCCTTCGTCCAAGGCCCGCACCGCGCGATCCGCCAGGCCGTCATCGCCCCGCCCTTCGCGAAGCCGTACTTTGCGATCGCCTCGCGACCGTAGGCCGAGCAGCTAGGCCGGAATCGGCAGACCACGCGCCCCCGCAGGTGAGGGGAGACGTGGGCGCGGTACTCGTCGATGAGAAACAGCGCGCTCCGCGCGGCCAGGCCGCGGCCGTGAGGGACGGCGAAGTCGTGGACGGCGATCGCGGCCACGATCAGCGCGGCGATCAGGCCCGCTCGGCGGCCTTGGCCTCGTCCCACAGCGCGTCCATCTCCTCCAGCGTGAGCTGATCCAGGTTCTGCCCCCGCCCGTGCACGGCCGACTCCATCGACTCGAAGCGGCTCATGAACTTGCGGTTGGTCGACTGCAACGCCTCCTCGGCGTTCACGCCGGTCTTCCTCGCGATGTTGGCAATGGTGAAGAGCAAATCGCCGATCTCGTCGTGCATCTTCGCCGGGTCCCCCGAGGCCACGGCCTCGCGGAGCTCGGCGATCTCTTCGTCGAGCTTGTCGAAGACGTCGTCGGTGCGGCGCCAGTCGAAGCCCACACGTCCCGCCTTTTCCGTCAGGCGCGAGGCCTTGAGCAGCGCCGGGAGGGAGCGCGGCACGCCGGAGAGGACGGACTTGTTCTCCGCCTTGCGCTCCTCGCTCTTGAGCTTCTCCCAGTTCACCAGCACCTCCTCCGCGTCGTCGGCCTTGACGTCGCCGAAGACGTGGGGGTGGCGGCGCACGAGCTTGTCGTGGATGGAGGTGATGGAGTCGTAGATGTCGAACGTGCCCTCTTCGCGGGTGATCTCGGCGATGAAGACGGCCTCGAGGAGCAGGTCGCCGACTTCTTCCATGAGGGCTTGGCGATCGTCGCGGTCGATGGCGTCGACGACCTCGTACGCCTCCTCGATGACGTACGGTTTCAGGTCCGGCAGGGTCTGCTTGCGGTCCCACGGGCAGCCGTTCGGCCCGCGTAGCGTTTTCATCAGTTGCACGAGCTCGTCGAAAGAGCGTTTCGCCATGCGAGGCATTCTATTCGTCTGTTAGCATGGTCCGGCGCTGTCTCATGTCCAACCAGGTCCTCATCGTCGCCGGCGAGCACGCCGCGCGGACGCCCGCGGAAATCGCGCGCTCGCTGCGCTTCACGCCGATCGTGACGGGGTCCGAGCAGGAGGCGGTGGAGCTCCTGGCCCGCGAGCGCTTCCGCCTCATCGCCGTGAGCGGCGCCTCGGCATGGCAGCGCGTCCGCGACGCCGCGGAGTCGAAGCAGCCGATGACCCGCGTCCTCGAGCTGCCCGAGTGGATGCCGGACGACGCCATCATCCGCCGGCTCATGGTCCGCTATCTCCAGCCCGTGCCCGCGGATCGGGCCCGCTTTTCCACCGAGGAGAAGTATCGGTTCCTCTCCAGCATCCTGGAGTCGTTCACCGGCACGCTGGAGCTGCGTGAGGTCCTGCGCCGCATCGTCACCCTGACCCGCGAGGAGTTCGGCGCCGACCGCGGCTGGCTGCTCCATCCGATCAATGAGCAGACCGAGTTCGCCAAGATCGCCTTCATCGTCAACGCCCCGAAGTACGAGGAGGCCGCGGACAAGGGCCTGGTGCCCCTCGGCGGCTCGCAGAGCCTGATCCGCCGCGGCATCGAGTCTTCCAGGCCCGTCGCCGTCCTGCGCGGCGATCCCGGTCTCGATGAGGCCCTGGCCGACCGCTTCCGCATCCGCTCGGCGATGATCCAGATCCTCCGCCCGCGCGAGGAGGAGCCGTGGGCCTTCGGCCTGCACATGTGCGAAGCCGCGCGCGAGTGGACGGACGAGGAGATCTCCCTCTTCGGCGAGATCGGCCGCTACGCCACGCTCGCCCTGAACAACACGCTCCTCCATAGCCGCGCCGTCCGGGAGATGGCCAAGATGAACGCCATCCTCGACCAGATCCCGGAGTCGGCGGCGATCTACGACGCCGGAGGGCGGCTGGAGCGGATGAACGCCGCGGCGCAGCGCGAGCCGGCCGTGCTCTTCGCCCCCGACCAGGAGGGCCGCGCCCGCGACATCCGCCACCGCTACGTCGACGGCAGCCCGCTGTCGGTCGAGGAGCTGCCGTCGATGCGCGCCCTGGCCGGCGAGATCGTGAAGTCCGATTACCTGATCCACGACAACCGCACCGACGACGACCGCGTGGTCAACCTCAAGGCCGCGCCGATCCGCGACGACAAGGGACGGATCATCGGCTCGGTCGTCCTCTCCCGCGACGTCACCGACGAGCGCCAGAACGCCGAGCGCGAGTCGTGGCGCCGCCGCCGCGCCGAGTGCCTGGCCAACCTCGGCCTGGAGATGGTCGCCGTCGAGCCGACGTTCGACAACCTCACCGAGCCCGCCGCGCGCATCGCCCACGCGGCGACCGGCACGGTGCGCATCTACCTCTACCACCCCGGCACGGGCATGCTCGACCTCGTCGGCTACGGCACGGTCGAGCGCGAGGTGGCCCGCTTCCGCGACTGGTTCGCCGAGCATCCCTACCGCCCCGGCGAAGGCCTGCCCGGCACGGTCTTCCACATCGGCCGCCCGCTGCTTTTCTACGAAGTGCGCGGGGACGCCCTGATCGACTACGCCCGCGACGAGGAAGAGCGGCAGATCAAGGGGGCCATGCGCGAGCAGAGCCTCATCGCCTGCCCGATCGAGTCGTACGGGGAGCGCATCGGCGCGCTGGTCATCTCCCAGAGCGACCCGCGCCGGAACTTCGACGCCGAGGATCTCGAGTTCGCGCAGTCGATCGCCGACCGCATCGGCGCGGCCAGCCACATCCACCGCCTGACCCGCATCGCCCAGGACGGCCACCGGGCCGCCGAGGAGCTGGCCCGCCGCGAGGTCGACGCCCGCGTGCGCCTGGAGGCCGTGCTCGAGACCGCGCCGGTCGGCATCGCCGTCATCTCCGCCGACGAGCTGCGCTTCGAGCTCGCCAACGCCCGCTTCCTCGACTTCGCCACGCGCATGGGCCGCGTCACCGACGACAAGCTGGTCGGCCTGCGCGCCGCGGAGGTGCTGCCGGGGATCGAGAAGATCCTCAAGCAGGTCGCCGAGTCGGGCGAGGCCCGGTTCGACGAGGAGCTGGCCGTCGGCGATCTGTACATCAACCGCATCATCTCCGCCGCCCGCGGCCGCTTCTCCGGCATCACCCAGAGCCTGACCGTGCTCGTGCAGGACGTGACCGACCAGGTGCGCGCGCGCCGCGAGATCGAGAACCTGGCGGCGATGATGGCCGAGCGCTCGGCGCGCCTCGACTCCATCCTCGGGTCCATGACCGACGGCCTGTGGGTCTACGACGCCAACGGCACGGTGGTCGACGTCAACCAGGCCGCGCTGAACATGTTCGGCCTGGCCTCGCGCGCCGAGGCCGTCGAGCACGGAACGTTCGAGCGCTTCGGCCTGCGCGACTCCGAGGGGCGCTCGGTCGCGCCGGCGGACCTGCCCCACGCGCGCGCGCTCGCCGGGCAGACCGTTCCCGACTACCTGGCCATCGGCAAGCATCTCCTCAGCGGCCGCGATCTCGACCTGTCCATCGCCGCGGCCCCGATCGAGAGCAAGGGCATCGTCGGCGCGATCCTGGTCATCCGCGACATCACCGCCCTCCAGGAGCTCGACCGCAAGAAGGACGAGTTCCTCTCCGTGGCCTCGCACGAGCTGCGCACGCCGCTGACCACGATCAAGGGCTACACCCAGCTCCTGGCCCAGACCGTCAACGATCTCGAGCCCGAGGAGCGCAGCACGTACATCACCGCCGTCCTCGGCGAGATCGAGCGGATGATGGGCCTGATCTCCGAGCTCCTCGACGTTTCCCGCATCGAGACCAACCGCCTGCAGATCCACCAGCAGCCCATCCGCTGGGTGGAGTTCATCGAAGGCCGCGTCGGCGCGTTCCGCGTGCAGCACCCCCTGCGCACCATCCGCTTCGAGACCCAGACCCCCGAGACCACGGTCCATGCCGATCCCGACCGCATGCGCCAGGTCGTCGACAACCTGTTGTCCAACGCCATCAAGTACTCGCCCGAGGGCACGGCCATCGATGTGGATGTGCTCGTGGTCGACTCCCAGATGCACACGTCCGTCACCGACTACGGCATCGGCATCCCCAGGGACGAGATCCCCCAGCTCTTCGAGCGCTTCCACCGCGCCCGCAACGTCTCCAGCCGCTACTACGGGGGACTGGGACTCGGCCTCTACATCGCCCGAGCCATCGTCGAGGCCCACGGCGGGGCCATCGCCGTGCAGAGCGAGGAAGGCCACGGCTCGACGTTCACGGTGCGGCTGCCGTTGCCGGGGTAGGTCCGGCAGTTCCGGCCGGGCTGAGCCAAGTGTCCCGCTACGGGCTGACAGGATGATTTTGTCGCGTCCATCTCATCCGCGCTGGCATGCATCCGAGCGGCGATGGCTTTGGATCAGCTTGCACCGGTCACGATATCCTGCTATATGTGCATACAGCACAGGAACTGCGATGCCCCAGCTTCACCTCTATGTTCCCGACGAAGTCGCCGAGACGGCAAAGGCGCGAGCGAAGGCCGCCGGGAAATCGCTTTCCTCTTACCTCGCCGACTTGGTGATCAGCGAAGTGGCCGGCGAATGGCCCGAAGGCTTTTTCGAAGAGGTCGTCGGCGGGTGGAAGGGTGAGCCGCTCGAGCGCCCGAAACAGGGCCGCGCCGAACGGCGCGACTCGCTGTAGCGCATGTATCTGCTCGCCACGAATGCCTGCATTCGAATCCTCAACGGAACATCAGCCGCGCTCATCGAGCGCCTGAAAGCCGTTCCCCGCTCGATGATGAGACTCTCGTCCGTGGTCAAGGCCGAGCTCATTTACGGAGCCAGGAAGAGCAGCCGGACCGCCGAGAACCTGCGCCTGCTGGAGCGATTCTTCGACACGATTGCCAGCCTGCCGTTCGATGACCGCTGCGCCGAGGAGTACGGCCTGCTGCGCGAAGAGCTCGATCGCGCCGGTACGCCGATCGGACCGAACGATCTACTGATCGCAGCGACAGCGCGCGCTCACCGCGCCATTCTCGTCACGCACAACACTCGCGAGTTTTCGCGCGTTGCGGAGTTGCGGATTGAGGATTGGGAGCGGTGATCCGCTCCGCTCACTTCCCTCCCAGCGCCCTCGCCAGAGGAGCGGCGCGTGGCGGCGGGTGAGGGCGATGGCCTCGGTGAAGTGCGGGAACGGCGGGGCTGACGGCGGTTCATGTTGATGTGACCGCCGCTCACGCCGAGCAGACCGGACCGCTTTGGAGTGCGGCGGCTGCGGCGCCGCCGCTTTCGAAAGCGGCAGCTGCGCTGCCGCACTCCAAAAGCGCGGACTTCAACGCTGCAGCGCCACCGCCAGCTCCCCCACCCCCCGCCGGATCTCCTCCGCATCCACCGCCGCGAACCCCAGCTTCAGCCCCTGCCGCGCCATCGGCTGGCGAGCGTAGCGAGCGAGCGGCGTCACCTCCACGTCCCGCGCCGCCGCCGCCCGGGTCGCGGCCTCTTCCTCGATCCCCTCGCCCAGCCAGCCCACGGTCTGCAGTCCGGCCTCGACGTCGGAGATTGCGACCAGGCCCGCCAGTTGCCGGCGCGCGCTCTCCATCAGCACCGACAACCGCTCCGCATAGATCTGCCGCATGCGCCGAAGGTGCCTTCCGAGGTGGCCCTCGGTGATGAAGTCGCAGAGCACGGCCTGGTCGAGCAGCGGCGCGTGGCGGCGGGTGAGGGCGATGGCCTCGGTGAAGTGCGGGACGAGATCGGGAGGGATGACCAGATAGGCCAGGCGGAGCGACGGGAAGAGCACCTTGTTGAACGTGCCGCAGAAGAGGACTTGTCCGCCGGCGTCGAGTCCCTGCAGGGACGGAATCGGGCGGCCGGAGTAGCGGTACTCGCTGTCGTAGTCGTCCTCGAAGATCAGCGCGCCGGAGCTCCGCGCCCACTCCAGGAGCTCCAGGCGGCGGGCCAGGGTCATGGTCATGCCGAGGGGGAACTGATGGGCCGGGGTGACGTAGACCAGGCGTGCGTCCCGGACCCGGGGCACGTTCATGCCCTGCTCGTCGAGCGGCACGGGGTAGACCCTTGCGCCGACGCTCTCGAAGAGGCTCGCCGCGCTCTGGTATCCGGGATCCTCCATGCACACGCGGTCGCCGGGGTCTAGGAGGAGCCGGGCCACGAGATCGAGCGCGTCCTGCGTCCCGGAGACGACAGCGATCTGCTCCGGCTCGCACTTCACTCCCCGCGAGGCGACGAGGTAGTCGGCGATGGCGCGGCGCAGCGGCGGATGTCCCATGGGCTCGGAGCCGAGGAGCAGCGCGTGCGAGAGCCGGCGCAGCCGCTTGGCCGCGAGCTGCGTCCAGAGCGTGGTGGGAAAGAGATCGAGCGCCGGCAGATCGGTGTGAAACGCGCGCGGCCGCCGCGTGTCGAAGCCCGTGAACGGCGGCAGCCGCCTGGCGTAGCCGGAGACACTCCGCCTGGCCTGCCGGTGCGGCGCGGCCTGCGGGCGCGCCGGCCGCTTCACCTTCAGCAGCTCGTCCGGCAGGACCGCGCTGACGTACGTCCCCGAGCCCACGCTCCCGTCCACGTACCCTTCCGACTTGAGCTGGTCGAAGGCGCTGACGATCGTTCCCCGCGACAGGCCGTATTGTGCGGCCAGGTCGCGCGTGCCGGGGAGCCTCGCGCCGGGACGCAGCCGGCCCTCCAGGATCTCGGCGCGCAGCGCGTCATAGAGCCAGCGGTACGCGGGCGTCCGCGCATCCCGCGGAGGCAGCATCCACTCGAAGGTGGTGGTCTGCTTGGCCATGGAAGTGGTCCAGGAAGAATACCGCAAATGGATCTTCTGGACCGGACAACCGGGACCTCCCTTGGGCCCACGCGATCAACGCCTGGAATCGACTCTCCATCGCCGGGCGGCTCGTGCCCGGCGGCTACAGAGCGGCGAAGACGCAGCAGGCCGGAGTCGGCGGTAAGGGGGCGTGATCTACGCCGGGGGGTAGGGAAAAACCTCCGGCAGTCTCTCCTGAGTATAGACATCCGTTTCCAACTTGATCGTCACCCCAGGCACGGGGAGGAGGAACACATGTCCAGATTCCGTTCCGGACTCGTTGGCGGTTGGTCGGCCCTCTCATCACTCCGGAGTGGACGGAAGCTCACTCTGGTTGCCCTCATGCTCCTGACGGCGGGCATGCTCTTGATCTGGAGTTGCGCCACCGCCAAGAAGCTCAAGGCCGGGCACGTGAAGGACGAGGCGCTCGCCGCCGGACGCAGCGCGGCGAGCTTCCCAGCCGCGGATGAGGACTACTTCCGCGACATGGACTACGGCGTCACCAAGGACCCGGAAGCGGTCCGGAAGGCGCTCGACCCATACCTGCCGGGCATTTCGGCGCAGGAAGCGGTCGCGCGCGCGGTGAAGGGCCGCAACAACTGGAACGTCTGGACCGGCGGCAACGATCGCTTCTGGGACATGCTCTCGTACAAGTTCAGCCTCGGTACCATCGACCTGCTGAAGACGATCTCCACCCACCCCTCCCTCGAACATGGCCGGCCAGACCGCTGGCAGTACTACGGCATCGTCAACGAGCCGTGCTTCCGCAAGCCCAGCGGAGGGCGCGCCGACCGCTTCGGCCTGTGGCTCGACGAGCGCGATCCGAGCTGCGGCCCCGATCCGTTCGAGAACGAGCAGAAGTATCCGGGCGTGAAGATCGGTGCGCGCGGCAAGACCGTGCCGGTCGGGTCTTACTACGGCTATGCCACCGGCGTCGTCGGCCTTCGCCTCTTCCCCAATCCGAACTTCGACGAGAAGGCGAAGAAGCACTGGGATGCGGAGAAGTACTACAGCGAACCGAAGTACTACAACGACAAGAACCTGGTGAAACCGTACCGCGTCGGGATGACCTGCGGCTTCTGCCATGTGGGGCCGAACCCGTCGAATCCTCCCAAGGATCCGGAAAACCCGACCTGGGCCAATCTCAACAGCAATCCGGGCGCGCAGTACTTCTGGGTCGATCGCATCTTCGTCTGGGATCCCGACGACGCGAGCTTCGCTTACCAGCTCTTCCACACCTCGCGCCCCGGCGCGCTGGATACTTCGTTCGTCTCCTCGGACCAGATCAACAATCCGCGCACGATGAATGCGATCTACAACCTTGGCGCGCGTCTGGAGATGGCGCGCCGGTGGGGCGGCGAAGAGCTGAAGGGCGGTGAGCTCGACAACAAGCAGTTCAACGAGTACGTCCCCCCGGGCACGCCGCTCACCAAGTTTTGGGATCCCGCGACGCGCCACTCGCACACGCCCAAGGTCCTCAAGGACGGCTCGGACTCGGTCGGGTCTCTCGGTGCGCTCAACCGCGTCTACATCAACATCGGCCTATTCAGCGAGGAGTGGACGCTGCACTTCATCCCGCTCGTAGGCGGTCCGAAGATCACGCCGATCAAGATCAAAGACGCGGAGCGCAATTCATCCTACTGGAAGGCGAACGAGGCCCAGACGCCCGACCTCGCGCTGTTTTTCCTCGCCGCCAGCCAGCCCGACCTCCTGAAGAACGCGCCGGGCGGCGCGTCGTATCTGAAAGCCGATAGCGCCACGCTGACGCGCGGCAAGGAAATCTTCGCCGAGCGCTGCGCGCGCTGCCACTCCAGCAAGCTGCCGGAGAAGGCCTACACCGACTTCTTCAAGGCCAGCTGCAACGGGCCGAGCTACATGAGCTGCTGGAACGACTACTGGCAGTGGACGAAGACGGCGGAGTTCAAGAACGCCATGAAGTCGATCGTCATGGCGGCCGATTTCGCCGACAACAACGCGCTCACCAACGATGCGCGCGTGCCGGTCACGCTGCTGGAGACCAACATCTGCAGCCCGCTGGCCACCAACGCCCTCGCCGGCGACATCTGGGACAACTTCTCCTCCAGCGCCTACAAGAGTCTCCCCTCGGTGGGAACGGTCAAGGTGCAGCATCCGTACACCTATGAGGTGTCGGATTACGTGATGCCGGGCAACGGGCGCGGATTCACCCGTCCTCCGTCGCTGGCCAGTCTCTGGTCCACCGCACCGTTCCTGGTCAACAACTCCCTCGGCGAGTTCTATTGGACCGGCTCGGTCGCCGATCGCATGAAGTCGTTCGACGACAGCATCAACAAGCTGCTCTGGCCCGAGAATCGCGAAGGCAACATGACCGTGGTGACGCTCTCCGGCAAAACGCATCCGGGATGGATCGACCGCACGCCGAACCAGACCTACCTGACGGCGTACTCCGGATTCCTTCCAAAGATCTATCGGCGGCTCTCCGGCGCCATCCGTCATTTCCACCCGAACATCGTCAACGAACAAGGCGACATCCAGATCGGACCGATTCCCACCGGAACGCCGATCAACCTCATCTCGAACATCGATCTCTCGAAGGAGAAACAGGTCATCGGCGTGCTGTGGGAAATCAAGAAGGATCTCGACAAGCTGCCGCCCAACGCCACGGACGAGCAGGCGCGCGAGGTCTTCCGTCCGCTGCTGCCCAAGCTGCTCGAGGTCAGCAAGTGCCGCGACTTCGTGGTGAACAAGGGCCACTATTTCGGAACGGACTTTCTCCCTGCCTCGGAGGGAGAGCCGGGACTGTCGAATGCGGACAAACGTGCACTGATCGAGTTTCTGAAGACGCTCTGATACTGGAGCCGATGGCGCACCCTTGGCGGCGAACCTCGCCGCCAAGGGTTTTCGCGTTTGTCTGATCATTCGGCCATGGAAGTGGTCCAGGACGAATGCCGTAAATGGATCTTCTGGACCGGACAACCGCGACCTACCTTGGGGGCCATGACTCGCACCGACTGGCTCCTGCTCGTGCTCCCCGGGGTGATCTGGGGAGCATCCTTCCTCTTCATCGCCGAGGCCCTGAACGCGGTCGGCCCGAACGGGGTCACCTTCGTTCGCCTGGCCATCGGATTCGCGACCCTCGCGTTCTTCCCGAAGGCCTGGCAGTCGGTCTCCTGGCGCGACTGGCGCTGGATCGCGCTCCTCCGCGTGGTGTGGATGGCCTTCCCGCTGAGCATGTTCCCGCATGCCGAGGAGCGGGTGTCGTCGGCGGTGACGGGCATGCTCAATGGCGCCGGTCCGCTGCTCGTGGCGATCGTGACCTCCTCCCTGGACCGGCGTCTTCCGTCGCGCAACGTGGCCACGGGCCTGATCGTGGGCGTGATCGGCGCGGTGCTGATCGCGTTGCCGACCATGCACGAAGGCCGCAGCAGCGCCGTCGGCGTGCTTCTGATCCTGATCGCGCTGCTGTCCTACGCCTTCGCCCTCAGCATCGCCCAGCCCCTGCAGCATCGCTACGGCGCGTTGCCGGTGATCTGGCGCGCGCAGGCGGTGGCGCTGATCCTCACCGCGCCGCTGGGCGCGCCCGAGCTCTTGGGCGCGCAGTGGACGCGCGGTCCGCTCCTCGCCATTCTCGCCCTCGGTGCACTCGGAACCGGCGTCGCCTTCGTCCTGATGGCCACGGCCGCCGGGAGAGTGGGACCGACCCGCGCCTCGGCCACCGTCTTTCTCATTCCCGGCGTGGCCCTGCTCCTCGGCGTTCTGGTGCGCGGCGAGCGCGTGGCGTTGCTCTCGATGATCGGCGCCGCCGTCTGCGTCGCCGGCGCATGGCTGATGCGTCAGGCCGCGGCCGGAACGATCTCGTTCGCGCGCGAGCGCTCCCTGTGCACGAGATAGACGCCGCAGGTGACGATCACCGCCGCGCCCACGAACGCGCGCGCTCCGGGAACGGTCTGCCAGAGGAGCCAGTCGAGGGCCAGACCCCAGGCCAGGGCCGTGTATTCGAAGGGCGCGATGAACGAGGCCTCGCCCATCTTGAAGGCCTCGGTGAGCGCCCACTGCCCGACGGTGCCGGTGACGGCCATGGCGGCGATGGCGAACCAGTGCTCCGGTTGGATGGCTCGCCACTGGGGGAGCGCCAGCGCCGTCGCGCCGGCGCCCATGAGCGTCAGGACCCAGAACACCATGCTCTGGGTGGAGTCCGTGCGCCCGAGGACGCGGGTCGTGATCGCGGAGAGCGCGTAGCCGATGGCGGCCAGCAGGATGGACAAGCCGGCCAGGCTGATCACGCCGGAGCCGGTCGGCTTCAGCACGATGAGCACTCCCGACAGCCCTGCTCCGATGGCCACCCAGCGCTGCCATTCCACGCGCTCTCCGAGAAGCGGAACGGCCAGAGCGGTGATGAGCAGCGGCGCCGCGAAGAAGATCGTGTAGGCCTGGGAGAGCGGCAGTCCCCGCACCCCGTAGATGAACGCGGACAGCGTCGCGATGCCGATGGCCCCGCGCAGCAGGTGCAGGCCGAACCGGACCCGCAGCACCTGCCCGAAGCCGCCTTTCCAGCCGATCCAGAGCAGGACGAACGGAAGCGAGGAGAGCGAGCGAAGCGCCGTCACTTGGACCGGAGGATACGCCGCGGACAACACCTTCATGCTGACGTCCATCAGCGCGAAGCTGCCGACGGCGACGATCATCACCATCCCCGCCTTGAAGTTGTTTGCACGGATGTTCATGTCACTGGGAACCTGAACACGCGGAGTGCGGCCCGCGTTCGGTCGGATCGGGAATTCGATTTTGTTGTAACCGTCAAATGACACCCGACTTCACTTCCCAGGACCTTCCCAGCGAGCCGATCCCCCACGATCCGGACGACGACGGTCTGCTCGACGCCTATTCGACCGCGGTCAGCTCCGCGGCGGCGCGCATCACGCCGTCGGTGGTCCACGTCGCGGTGACGAAGAAGAGCCGGCGCGGCGATGCCGACGGCAATGGCTCCGGCTTCCTCTTCACGCCGGACGGCTTCCTCCTGACGAACAGCCACGTCGTCAGCGGGGCGTCGGCGATCCACGTGACCCTGACCGACGGCACGCGCTGCCAAGCCGCGCTCGTGGGCGACGATCCGCACACCGACCTGGCCGTGCTCAGCATCTCCACCGGCCGCCAGGTCGCCGCCCGCCTCGGCGACTCCGATCGCATCCGTCCGGGCCAGCTCGTGGTGGCAGTCGGCAGTCCCTTCGGGTTCCAGACGACCGTGACCGCGGGCGTGGTGAGCGCGCTCGGCCGCACCATGCGCTCGCAGAGCGGCCGCCTCATCGACAGCGTCATCCAGACCGACGCCGCGCTCAATCCGGGCAACTCCGGCGGACCGCTGGTCAACTCGCGCGGCGAGGTGATCGGCGTCAACACCGCGGTCATCCTCCCTGCGCAGGGCATCTGCTTCGCCATCGCCGTCAACGTCGCCAAGTTCGTCGTCTCCCGCCTCATCCGCGACGGCAAGATCACCCGCAGCCACATCGGCGTGGCCGGCCAGTCCGCGCCGATTCACCGCCGCGTGGTCCGCTTCTACAACCTCGAGGCCGAGCGCGGCGTGCTCGTGGTCGGAGTGGAAGGCAACAGCCCGGCGGCGCGGGCAGGACTGCGCGAGGGCGACGTGATCGTCGCCTTCGGCGACAAGGTCGTCGCCTCGGTCGACGATCTGCACCGCATCCTCACCGAGGAGCAGATCGGCCGGCGCTCGGAGCTCACGGTCATTCGGGGGACGGAGAAGATCGCGCTGGACATCGTTCCCGTGTGAGCAACAATGCACCCCGCAAAAGGAGGGATCCCGACATGTCCATCTTCGAGCCCGCCCCTCAGCCCTGGCCCGACCGGATGCTGGCCATCGTCCGCATCGTGGCCGGCCTGATGTTCATCGTCGCCGGCACGATGAAACTGTTCGGGTTCCCGCCCAGCCCGCAACCGATGCCGCCGATGCCGGTCTTCTCGCAGATCTGGATCGGCGCGCTGATGGAAGTGGTCGGCGGCCTCTTGATCGTCGTCGGCCTGTTCACGCGCCCGGTCGCGTTCATCCTCTCCGGCGAGATGGCCGTCGCCTACTGGCAGTTCCACGCGCCGAGCTCGCCCTGGCCCACCGTGAACATGGGTGTCCCGGCCATCCTGTATTGCTTCTTCTTCCTCTACCTCGTATTCGCGGGCGCCGGCGCGTGGAGCCTGGATCGGCTCATCGCCCGCCGCAGGCCGGTTGCCTATGGGAGCTCGTAGTCGAACTTGTAGGAGTGATTGCGACCCTCGATGACGATCTCCATCGTGCCCGTCAGGCCGGCGAGCTCGCCGGTTCCGGAGTTAGAACGAGCGTTCCGAGGGTCCGCTCGCAAGCGGTTTGCATCCGAGCACGACTGAACGGAGGTCGCCATGGTTCGACGCTCTCTCCTCGTGGCCGCGATCGCGGCCCTGATCCTCACCGGCTGCGCCTCGACGGCACCGCGCGAGTTCGTGTCCGAGCGCATCAGCGTCACCACCCGCGGGTCGGGTCCCGACGTCATCCTCATCCCCGGCCTGACCGGAAGTCGCGAGCAGTGGGCCGGTGTGGCCGAGACCCTGGATGATCGCTACCGGCTGCACCTGGTGCAGGTGAACGGCTTTTCCGGCGTCGCGCCGGGCGGCAATGCCGACGGGCCGGTCGCGGCGCCGGTCGCCGAGGAGATCGCGCGCTACATCGCCGAAGCGGGACTCAATCGTCCCTCGGTGATCGGGCATTCGATGGGCGGCACCATCGGCATGATGCTGGCCGCGCGCCATCCCGATCGCGTGGGACGCCTCATGGTCGTGGACATGATGCCGTACATGGGCGAGCTCTTCGGCCCGGCGGGGTCCACCCCGGAGGGCCTGCGCGCCATCGCCGATCAGGTGCGCACGCGGATCATCAACGACCCGCCGGGGGAGGGCTTCATCGGGCAGATGTTCTCGACCATGACCCTGAAGCCGGACATGCTGCCGAAGTTGATGGAGGGCGCGCGCGCGAGCGATCGGCTCGTGGTCGCCAACGCCTTCCACGAGCTGCTCGTGACCGACCTGCGGACCGAGCTCGGGCACGTCACCGCCCCGGTGACCGTGCTCTACGTCCTTCCGGCGAATGTGCCGATGCCGCCGGCGCAGTTCGACGCCTCGATGGCCCGCCTCTACGCCAACGTTCAGAACGAGAGCCTGGTGCGGATCGACAACAGCCGTCACTTCATCCAGTGGGATCAGCCGGAGCGCTTCATCACGGAGGTGGACGCGTTCATGACGCGGCGGTAGCGCGGGGTGTCATCCCCCGATCTCGCCGAACCGGCCGCTCTGATAGTCGATCATGGCCTGCCGGATCTCGCCGGGGGTGTTCATGACGAACGGCCCGTAGCGCACCACCGGCTCGTTCAGCGGGACGCCGGCGATGAGCAGGAGCTCCGCGCCGCTCTCCGAGCGCACGGAGACCTCGTCGCCGTCGCGGTCGAAGATCACCATGTCGTTCTCGCGTGCCAGCCGGTCGCCGAACGTCGCCTCTCCGCCGATGACGAAGGCGAAGGCGTTGTACGTCGCCGGAACCGGCTGGGTGAAGCGGGCGCCCGCGGCCATACGGACGTGCAGGTACATGATCGGCGTGCGCGTGTCGATCGTGGCGCGGGTGCCGAGGGACTCGCCGGCGAGGACGGTGACGGACACCTTGCCGTCCTCGCTGGTCGCGGTCGGGATCTCCGCGGCGCGCAGCTCCTGATACCGCGGCTTCATCATCTTGTCGCGGCGCGGGAGATTCACCCACAGCTGAAAGCCATGCACCCGGCCGCCGTCGCGGCGGATGTCCGCGGACGGCATCTCCGAGTGAACGACGCCCGAGCCGGCGGTCATCCACTGCACGTCCCCGGCGCCGATGCGGCCGTGGTTGCCCTGCGAGTCGCCGTGCTCCATCGCTCCCTCGAGCACGTAGGTGACGGTCTCGAAGCCGCGATGCGGATGATCGGGCGCGCCCTTCGCCTCGCCCGGCGC
>JBIOTX010000123.1:0-9224 GCA_044866315.1 Thermoanaerobaculia bacterium
TTCACGCGGCGACGTACTTTGTCCCCGAAGACCGGGTGCTGATCCAGCGCGCGGACGACATCGTGGTGGCCACGGCCATCTCCTCCACGCCGGAGCGCACGCCGCGGGGCGGCATCGTCACGCGCTCTGTGCTGCGGATCGAGGACGCGCTGAAGGGACCCCGGGGCCAGGGCGAGCATCTCGTCCTCACCGAGCTCGGTGGGCGGCTCCCGGATGCCGCGCTGGTGGTCGCCGGCGCGCCGGTCTACGTTCCGGGAGAGCGCTACCTGGTCTTCACCGAGACCAAAAGCAATAGTGAGACGAGCACGCTGTCGCTGGGGCTGGGGCGGTTCGCCATCGACGGCGACGTGATCACGCGCGGCGGCATCCATGGGTTCGACCCGGGCTTCGAGCCGTTCTCCGAGCGCCCGCGCGACGCCGCGGGCTTCCTCGACTACATCCGCGGCATCGTCGCCCAGCGCATCGATCCGGCACCGACGTACTTTGTGGCGCGTTCCGAGGCCGCGCCGGTGGTATCGGGCGGGACCTTCACCCGCGTCTCCTACCTCATGAACGGCGACGGCCGCTGGCAGGCGCCGTCGGCGTCGATCGTCCACCACGGCACGCAGACGCCGGCGCCCCTGGACGGCCCCGCCTCGGCGGCGCAGGCCTACGGACAGTGGAACTCGACCGCCACGCCCATCGACTACACCTCCGCCGGAGCGGATCCCACCGCCCTGGGCGGCCTGCAGAACCCCGACGGCAAGAACGCCATCCTCTTCGGCGATCCGAACGGGGAGGTGCCTTCCGGGGCGGCCGGCTTCGGCGGCTACTGGTGCACCGGCCCTTGCCTGCCGTACACGGTCGGCGGCGAGACCTTCTCGCCGATCACCGAGATCGACGTCGTCATCGCCGCCAACTTCCCGATCGGCATCCAGAGCTGCCTCAACTCCGTGGTCACGCACGAGTTCGGGCACACCCTCGGCCTCCGCCACGCCGACCAGAACAAGGGCAACAACGGCCCGTGCGCCCCGCCGCTCCACTGCAGCACCAACGCGATCATGACCGCGACCACGCAGTGCAGCTTCGACGGCCAGCTCCGGGAGTGGGACGCCACGGCCGTGGAGACGGCGTACGGCGACGGTCCCCCGGCGTGCACGCCGCCGTCGATCAACGCGCACCCCACGGACCGCACGATCACCGCGGGCAACTCCACGACGCTCACCGTCGGGGCGACCGGCACCACGCCGCTGTCGTACCAGTGGTTCATCGGCACGACCGGCCAGACCTCCTCGCCGACGGGCACGAACAGCCCGTCGCTGCGCGTCACCCCGTCGACCACGACGAGCTACTGGGTGCGCGTGAGCGGCCAGTGCGCGCCGGACGCGGACAGCAATACCGCCACGGTCGTCGTCGAATGTCCGACGGTGACTTTGGGCACGCCGACGGCCACGCCGAACGCGTCCAACGGCACGGTCACGCTTTCGGTGACCGGCAGCGGCGGAGATCCGGCGCTGTCCTTCCAGTGGTTCGAGGGAACCTCGCCCGGCACGGGTGGCACGTTCGTCGGCAACGGCAGCAGCATCATCGTCACGCCGTCCGGCCCGACCACGTATTGGGTGCGGGCGACGAACAGCTGCGGGAACAGCGACGTCAGCGATCTGGTCGCCACCGCGCCGCCGCCGTGTCCCACGGTCACGGTCAACGCCACGGTAACGCCGAATCCGAACCGCACGTTCACGCTCGCGGCCAGCGGCAGCGGCGGCCGGCCGTCGCTGACGTTCCAGTGGTTCGAGGGCACCACGCCCGGCGTCGGCGGCACGTTCGTCGGCAACGGCAGCTCGATCGTCGTCGCGCCGCCCGCGAAGACCTCGTACTGGGTGCGGGCTTCGAACAGCTGCGAGAACAGCGGCGTGAGCGCGCTCGTCGAGGTCGCGCCGTGCGCGCCGGCGATCACCACCGAGCCGGCGGATCAGTCGATCCTCACCGGCGCGTCGGCCACGCTCACGGTCGGCTTCGAGGGCTCCGGCGTGACGGTGAAGTGGTATCGCGGCACCGCGCCGGACAAGACCAACGAGATCGGCACCGGCGCGGGCATAACTGTCGGACCGCTGACGGCGACGACGAGCTTCTGGGCCAGTCTGTCGAACGAGTGCGGCGAGACCGCGACCCGTACGGCGACGATCAACGTCGGCGCCTGCACCAGGCCGGCGATCACGGCGCAGTCCGAGACGAAGACCGTGCTGAGGAACGAGACCGTGGCCCTGAGCGTCACGGCCACCGGCACGGCGGCCCTGCACTACGCGTGGTTCGAGGGCGCGGTCGACGACACGTCGAAGCCGGTGGGCACGGATGCGGCGACGTTCACCGCCGGTCCGATCGCGAAGGAAACGCAGTTCTGGGTGCGCGTGACCAACGCCTGCGGCGAAGCGAAGAGCTCGGCGATGAAGGTGCTGTTGCAGCCGACGAAGAGGCGCGTCGTGCGGCACTGACTGCGTGTGCTTCTTGCACTTTCCGGTGCAGGAGGAAACGCGCATGTGGAGACCACGTGACCGCGAGCGCTTCATCGGATCGTACGATCCGGAGCGCGAGATGCCCGATCCCGACCGCGATCCCGGCGACCGCTGGCAGTCCGATGCATATCGCCACAACGCCCGCGACAGTCGCTTCGCCTATCGCATGAGCCCCGACCGCATCGAGCGCCAGTACGAGGGATACCGCGACTTCGATCGCGACCGCGACCGCGACCTGCGCTGGCGCGGCGACGCGCGCGACTACGGATATCGAGGCGACTTCTACCGTCGCGACTACAACCGCGGCGACTACGATCCGGGCTTCGGCCGGGACTACGACCGCGGCGGCTTCATGATCGGCTCGCCGTACGACCGGGACCGCCACTACGGCTCGGACCGCGGCTGGGACTACGACCGCGGCTACGACCGGGACCGCGGCTACGACCGGGACCGCGGCTTCAACGAGCCGCGCCGCTTCGAGCACGACCGCAGCGGGGGCTGGGACTACGACCGCGACTGGCGCTGGCGCCGCGGCCGCTAGAAACCTTTCGCGTGCCTCCGGCATCGAATAGCCTCGGAATCGGATGCGTTTCGATTCCAGGAGGCACGCGGTGATCCATCGCAAATTCATCCAAATCGTACCCCTTGTCGCACTCCTGTTCGGCTGCACGCGAGTCGAGTCTGCTCCGCTGCCGCCCGCCAAAGTGTCCAAAGGAGGATCTGTGAACCAGCAGTACGCCAAGCCGTCGGACGACGAGCTGAAGAAGAAGCTCACCCCCCTGCAGTACGACGTCACCCAGCACGACGCCACCGAGCCGCCGTTCCGGAACGAGTACTGGAACAACCACGAGCCGGGCATCTACGTGGACGTGGTGTCGGGCGAGCCGCTTTTCTCCTCGCTCGACAAGTTCGACTCGGGCACGGGCTGGCCGAGCTTCACCCGCCCGCTCGAGCCGGAGAACGTCGTCACCAAGAGCGACCGGAAGCTGTTCATGGTCCGCACCGAGGTGCGCTCCAAGCACGGCGACTCCCACCTCGGCCACGTCTTCGATGACGGCCCGGCGCCGACCGGCCTGCGCTACTGCATGAACTCCGCGTCGCTGCGCTTCATCCCCGCGGCGAAGCTGGAGGCCGAGGGCTACGCGCGCTACGCGTCGCTGTTCGACAAGAAGAAGGCGGCCTCGCAGCCGTCGAACGTGCAGGTGGCCACCCTCGCCGGCGGCTGCTTCTGGGGCATGGAGGAGCTGATCCGCAAGCTGCCGGGCGTGATCGACACGACCGTCGGCTACACCGGCGGCAAGGTCGCCAACGCCACGTACCGGAACCACGAGGGCCACGCCGAGGCCATCGAGATCAAGTACGACCCGTCGAAGACCTCCTACGAGGACATCCTGGAGTTCTTCTTCAAGATCCACGACCCGACGACGCTCAACCGCCAGGGCAACGACATGGGCACGTCGTACCGCTCGGCGATCTTCTACCACGACGACGAGCAACGCCGGATCGCCGAGCGCGTGAAGGCCAAGGTCGAGCAGTCCGGCGCCTGGAAGCGCCCGGTGGTCACCGAGATCACCCCCGCGTCCGCGTTCTGGACCGCCGAGGACTACCACCAGGACTATCTGGAGAAGAACCCGGGCGGGTACACCTGCCACTACGTGCGGCCGATCAAGTTCGAGTAATCAACGCGGGAGGGCCGCTACGATCCTCACCGGCCCTCCCGACCCCCGCGCGATCTTCATCGGTAGCGCGATGATCCACGCGCCGCGCTCCGGCACGCGCTCGAGATTGGCGACGTTCTCCAATCCCGGCACATCTGCGCCGTTGGCGATCTGGTGGACGATGAAGTCGCGCGACTGGCCGTAGTCGATGCTGGCGGTGTCGACGCCGAGGGCGGCGACGCGGCGGTCGGTGACGAGGAGGCGAGCGGCGTCCTCGCCGTACGACGGGAAGTGCAGGTTGTCGGTTGCGCCGGGACGGTCGTCGCCGAAGTAGGCCTTGCGGTCGGGCCAGCGTTTCCCCCAGCCGGTGCGGAGGAGGACGATCGTTCCGGCTTCGATCGCGCCGTGGCGCGACTCCCACGCGCGGACGTCGTCCGCCGTCAGCCGGTAGTCCGCGTTGGCCGCGGTCTTGTCGGAGACGTCGATGACCACCGCCGGCGCGATGAGCTGGCGCAGCGGGATCTGGTCGGCGGTCCGTTTCCCCTCGGCGAAGTGGATCGGCGCGTCGAGGTGTGTGCCGCCGTGCTCGGGCGTGCAGATCGCGTTCGACGAGTAAAAGTACCCGCCCGGCGTGCGGCCGTAGGCGAGCTGCTTCAGCTCGAACGCGGAGGGGGACGTGGGCCAGTAGAGCGTGTGCTCGTCGAACGGCCAGGTGAGGTCGACCAGCTCCGCACCGGCCAGATCGACGGCCGGGCGGGAGGTGGCGCATGCGCAGCAGAGGGCGACCAGTGCGAGGAGAGCGAGGTGTCGGCGCATGCCTTCAGTCTATCCTTGCGCGCGTAGCGCGCGAGGATCTCCGGTTGTCCCGGCAGGATATCGCCTGTGGGCCGCTGCAGCGCGGGATCACCGGAGATCCTCGCGTCGCTACGCGCCGCAAGGATAGACTTTTGCCCATGCCGCAGCAGAGGAAGCTGATCTGGTTCGCGCTGGTGATGAGCGTGGTCATCTACGTGGTCATGGCCTACCTGACCTCGCAGGAGAACGTGAATCGCTCGTTCGACGAGGCGGTGCGCACGCCGCTGACCCTGCCGATGTACGCCATGTCCGTGGCGATGTTCGCCGTGGCCACGGTGATGGCGAAGCGGCCGCAGGTGGGATGGATGACCGGACTGGCGCTGTACGAGTCGTGCGCGATCTTCGCCCTCGTGGCGGCATTCATCAACAAGGACTGGCGGCTGGTCCTCCCCGGCGCCGCGCTGGCGCTCGTGGGGATGATCCGGCTGTTTCCGGGCGAAACAGAAGCAAGTCCCGGCTCGGTGTGACGTCCATCTCCTCCGGCTGCTCGGTATACTGATCGGCATTCACAGAAAATTTGAATCCCATGGAACCGGTTGAGATCGACGTACGCGTCACGACCTCGGACGGGGAGGAGTGGTCGTTTCGCGGGGTGGTCGCGAAACGCGACGAGGCAGCGAAAGCGGACCCGAGGCCGCGCCGCCTGGCCTGGAATCTCTTTCTCATCGCCCTGCTCGGTTTGGCGATCGCCGTCCTCCTCGCCGTCTACACCGACGCGTTCTCCGCGGTTGCCGCCGCCCTCGGACTCGGCGGTGTGTTCGTCTGGGTGGCATTTCTGAAGGGAATCGTCAGCGACGACCGAAAGGCCGAGTTGCAGTCGTGGTTCGAGTCGTCCGTCCTGCTGAGCAAGACCACCCCGGTCGTCCTCGTCCTCACCCTCGCCGGACTGATCCTGGTACTGACCATTCGCGGAACGATCGTCCTCGACGCCACGGGCGATTCGGCGCCGCGCATGGTGGTCGTCCGCGGGCCGGACCACTCTATCGCCAAGCAGGTACAGCTGACGCCGAACTCGCGAGTCAAGCTCTCTCTGCCTGCCGTGCCGCCGAAGACCTACCACCTCGAAGTGCGGGGTCTGCCCGTCGTGGCGGCGAGGTTGTTTCCCTGGACCCACGAGGTCGTTTACATGCCGACGACGTTTTTCGACCAGCCGCTGACGATCATTCGCATTCCGCCCGATGTCGCGAATACGCCAGGGATCGAGCTGGAAATCACCGTGAGGCGAGGAAAAAAAGAGCTGACCAGGAAGGCGTACCCGCTGCCGCCATACGGCGGACGGCCACTCTGGGTCGGTTGCGATCGAACGGTGCCCGTACCGGAACACATGAAGACCGCGTGGCGTACAGGCTGGACCGGCGACGCGACAACGTTTCCCCGGCCGTGGGACCAGCCGCCTGACGCCCTTCTTCCCGGTGTCATCCTCAAACCGGAGGATGTCATCACCGCGTGGCTTCGGAACGCAGGCAAAAAAGTCGGCGACGAGAAGACCGTCACCGTCAAAGGCGGCGAATATCATCCGGGATCCTTCAAGGAGATCTATTTCCCATGAGCCGGAAGCTCACCATCCTCATCCTTCTCGCCGGACTGTACGCGTCGCGCTCCGAAGCGCAGGCCGAAAAGCTCGGGATCGTGGTGGAGATTCACTCTCCCAAACTGCAGACGATCATCTATCCGGGAACGATTGCGACCGACGTTGCCGTGGCGACGGCGGAACAACTGAAGGTGCAATTCACCGGCGACGAGAGACAGAAAATCGATCCGCGACCGCCGCTCGACCAATGGGAGCTCGTGCCGATGGCGCACCCATTGAAGGGCAGGAAGGTACCGACCCCTCCGAATCGTCTGGTCTTTTCCATCGACGAGATCAACCAGGCCATGTGGCTGAAGCTGCGCTTCTTCAGTGCGAACGGCGCGGTCGGGCAAGTGTCCGCGCAGTGGCGTCAGCCCGGCGACAGCAGCGGGTATCCAGCCGCCGCGTCAGCCGGGAAAGCCTTCGCGGCGCTCTTCACCTCCAAACTCATCGACGAGCAATCTTCGGCCGTGAACGAGAAACTCAGGCACATTCCGCTCGCGAGCGGCAAGTGGACCACGTCCGGCATTCAGATCCCTCTGCCGCTGCCGGCCGAGCGTCACGAGCAATTGCGCAGCTCGTATTTCAGGCTCTACGGGGAATGGCAGAACGATCCGAAACCGTGTGACGAGAGCGGCGACATGCAAGTGTTCGCCGACGGCATGAGCAAGGCTGCCAAGTCGCGGTACTGGAGCTACGACGCGCTGGCCGCCAAGTGGAATGACCACGAGAGCAAGGCTCCGTACCAAAAGTATGCGAGGTGCATGAACCATCTTCAGTTCCTGGCGGTCTATCTGGCGCAGTACCGCATCCCGAACACCCCGAAGTCCGGAAAATGAGGAGGCGGCCATGATGCAGGCTCTCGCCATCGCCCTCCTCGCCTCGCTGCTCCCTGCGCAGGACGCCATCGAACGTGAAAAGCTGGCCGGTCTCCTCGCCCAGAAGGCGATCGAGTCGAACGACGCCGCGGCGGACCAGGAGGCGCGCAAGAGCTATGAAGCGCTCCTCGTCGATCTGCAGGGCCCGGATCGGGCCCGCGTGATCGACTCGTACGGCGTCTTCCTGCGCGAGCGCGGCGACGTCGAGGAGGCCGTGCGGGTGTTCTCCAGGCTCGACGAGCGGGAGGTGACGGAGGCACGGACGCCGCTTCCCGATCACGCCCGCTATTTCTTCAACGCCGCGGAGACGTCGGTGCGTCGCGGCGACGGGCGCGCCGCCTTCCACCAGTACGTGACGGCCACGCGCGCCGATGGGACGTTCACCGAGGCTTGCGAGCGCGCCGTGCAACTGGTGCGTGAGCAACCGGCGGCGATGATCGCCCAAGACGTCGAGAGTGTGATCGGGACCAGGAACGTGGCCTGCGGCAATGCGCTCCTGCTTGCAGCGATGACGACGAGCCCGTCGCGGCCTGGAAGCTCCGGGTTCGACGACGCAATCCGGCTCGTCGCACGGCTCTGGACGGTCAGGCCACCCGATGAAGACCGGTTGGCGGAGTGGAAGAAGTTGCTCGACGAGGACGGCGACTGTGATCGCTGCGAAAAGAAGGTCGGGCAAATCTTCAAACTCGTGGAAGATCAGCCGTATCGGATGGTCGAGGACGATGAGGATTTGCAGAAGATCGCCTCGGAGTGGCGTGCCGTGAATGAAGACCGGCTGGCCTTCAGCGCCCTGGCCCTCGCCGTCGGCCATCAGTTCGCGCTCGAAAGGAAGCCGCGGGAGGCGCTGGCTCGCTATGTCGTTTCCTGGCGCATCGATCCGGCGAACCTCGAGGCGGCGACCTTCGCAGCCGGCGTCCTCGTCTCCGCCGACGAGAAATTCGACGACACCAAGCGGATCATCGCCGATCTCGCCAATGCGCTCGCCGCGACCTCGATCGAAGGGACGACGGCGGCGGAGCGGCGGGAGCGGATCAACCTGCACATCACCATCGGCGACCTCTACGCCAAACGGAGGGCCTGGTCCGGCGGCGGCGAGAGCGCCATCCATTGGTGGGAGAGAGTCCTGAGCGAGTTGGAGCGGCTTCCCGACGCCGAACGCGCAAATGTGCCCGTCCCCGAGCTCTATGCCCGCCTCGGCGACGCCTACGAGCAGATCGGTAACTCATCCCAGGCGCGGGAGTACCGCCTCGAATGCGCCGGTGAATACATCCGAAGCAGGAACTGGCCCGAAGCGGAGCGCGCCCTCGTGCGGGCCCTGGCCATCGATCAACCGATTCCCTCCGAGACCATGGCGAAGATCGAGCGCGTCCGCGTTGCGATCCTCTTCGGTGATTTTGGTCTTTCCGGCTCCCACACTCCTCCGCGCCTCGCCATACGAGAGCTCGCGCAGATGATCAGAGGCACGCCCCCCATGACCAGTTCCTCTTCGCCCGGCGTGGACATGGAACGCATGAGCAGCGCCGCCGTGGATGTGCGGATCACGGACGAGGTGCAGCAACGCATCAACGCCTACAAGCGCGGAAGTACCTCGATCGTTGCATTGGCGGTGCAGGGGGTCGTCTACCTCTTCGGACCGCTGCAACGCGAAGAGCTCCCGGACATCATCGGAGTCGCGCGGAGGGTGCGGGGCGTGAAGAACGTCATCGCCCGCCGTGCCAACACGTGATCGGAGGCGACGAGGCCACTACACGAACAGAAGTGTCATCCCGAG
>JBIOTX010000124.1:0-10224 GCA_044866315.1 Thermoanaerobaculia bacterium
CGTGGGGCCCGCCGCTTCACGATTTCGGATGAATTGGAAAACTACGGAAGCAGGGTCGCCGGGACGTACTCCGGATCGGCGGTCTTGCGGTCGATGACCGAGCAGAACGCCCAGACCGCGCCCTCGGAGCCGACGATCTCGACCTTCAGCGTGCCGCGCTTGTAGTTGCCGCCGAAGTCGAACGTGCCCACCACCGACTGGTTCGGAGCGAGCGTGTACGAGCCCTGCTGCGCCGACGGCTGGCCGGTGTTCGGATCGAGCAGCGTCACCTTCACCGTCACCGCGACGCTGGAGACGTTGGTCAGACCGATGTTGGTGTAGTAGCTGTCGTCGCTGCGCACGGCCGGGATGAGCGAGGTCTTGCCGGGCTTGACGTTGGCACGGGCGGCGCCGAAGCCGTTGATGCCCTGGCCGAACGTACCCGTGCCGTTGTTCTTGTCGTTGTACGTCCGCGAGAACGAGACCGGGAAGCGGTTCGTGGTGAAGTTTGCGGGCGTATTGGTCTTGATCTTCAGGCTGCCGACGCTGTCCGGCGGAGTGGGGGTGAGGACGTTGGCCCGGAGCAGATCCTCGTACTGGATGAACTGCAGCGGTCCGATGAAGATGCCTTTCGCCTCGCCCTGCTTATTGCCGGCGCTGTCGTAGAACTCGAGATCGATGTCCACGCCCTGGGTGTCGGGATTGAAGATCGTGACGTCGCTTCTCCAGTCGCCGATGCGGCCGACGCCCGGGGTGACGCTGGTGCGGAAGTCCTCGGATGCGGCGTCGCCGTCAGCCACGGCGGTGATGAGCACCGGATCGTTGCTGGTTCTGTCGATCAGCGACGCGTACGCGAACAGTTGCTTGCCTTCCGGTACGTCGATGTCCAGACTGAGAGGCTTCGCAGGCAGGTTGGCGAGCTTCGTACCCAGCGGGAACTGCTGCACCGTGTACGCCGGGATCGTGAGCGGGAACGAGCCGATCGGACGGCGCACTTCGTCGTAGACCGCCACGTTCACGGCGATGTCGGTCGTGTTCAGGTTGACGAACCCGACGTTGGTGCGGAAGCGTGTGTCCTCACGGATTCCGGCCAGGTAGTACTTCGGCTTGGCCGGAGTGGCGCTGCCGGAGCCGCCGACCGGATTGAGCAGAATGGCCGGGATGAACTGACCGAAGGTGCCCCCGTTCGCAGCGAGGTTGTAGGTACGCGTCCAGATCTGCGGAGCAACCGGGTTCTGGGTGCTGATCAGCACCGAGCCCTGACCACTCTTGTCCGGCCCGAGGAGCACGCCGATGAAGTCGTCGTAGATGTAGGTCGACTGCGTGAGCTCCAGGTTGTAGTTCTGGCCCTGGAAGGTGGCGGTCATCTTCAGCGGCGTTGCCGGCGAGGCCGTCGAGTGATAGATCTGCACGTCCGTGCGCCACACCGACCCGCCGTCGCCGTTGGCGTGGATCGACACCGGCAGCAGGTAGTTCCAGGTCGGGATGTCGACGATGGTGATCTGGTTCGACGCTGCCGCGGTCAGAACCGTCGAGGGATCCTTGCCGTTGCGGGCCTGCACGGTCACGGTGTACTGGCCGGCCGCCGCGAAGGTGTGGGTAATGGTGTTGGTCTTACCGGTCTGGCCGGCCTGGGAGGTGTTCTTGCCGCTGCCGTCGCCGAAGTCCCACGTCCAGCCGGTGGTGGTGTCGATGTCGGATTCGACGGTGAACGAGATCGTGGCGCCCTTGCTGCCGTTCCTGGGGAAGCCGGGCAGAGTGAGGGTCGGTACCGGCTCGGCCGGCGCGCCCTCGAAGGTGATGATCTTCGTGACCGTCGCGCCGCTCGGGTTGGCGGTGTTGTGCACCTTGAGGCTCACCTCGAAGGCGTTGCCCGCGGCGGTGTAGCTGTGCGTCGGCTCCTTGGTCGAGGACGTGCCGCTGTCGCCGAAGCTCCAGGTGTACTTGTCGCAGGACTGGAAGGTGTAGCCGAAGGCGAGAGCCTTGAAGTCGATGACCTCGTTCTTCTTGCACTTCACATCGTTGGCGTACGAGCAGCCGCTGTCACGGCCCACGTAATAGAGGATGAGGTCATCCTTGGTCGCGAACAGCGTGCAGTTGCCGGTGGTGTCCTCAACGACCTTGAGGGCCTGAGTGACCGTGGGCGCGCTGCCCTTGGTGTTGGTGACGTTCAGCGTGACGCTGAACGTCCCGGCCGCGCTGTAGGTGTGGGACGGCGACTTCAGCGGCGAGCCGGAGTCGTCGCCGAACGACCAGGAGGCGACGTCGCAGTCCTGCAGGGTCGCGTCGTTCTTCTTGGCGGTGAAGCGGACGCTCTCGCCGGTCTTGCAGTCGATTCCCGGCCGGCAGCCCTTGTTGCCGCTCCAGGTGAACGAGGCCGACGTCGGCGCGTCGCAGGTGGGCGGCGGAGGCGGAGGCGGCTCGCTGGAGCCGACCCGGACGACGATCGGGTTGATGATCGAGCTGCCGGTCGCGTTCTTGACGGTCAGTTTGACCGTATAGCTGTTGTTGATCGCGAACTTGTGGGTCGTGAACTGGCTGGCGCCGGTCGTGCCGTCGCCGAAGTTCCAGAGGAACTCGTCGCAGTCCTGGACGGAGTACTGGAAGACGTCGGCGCGGAAGGTGATGTCGGTGTCGGTCGGGCAGTTGGTCGTGCAGCTGGCGAAGATCGAGACCTGGTCCGCCGGAACGATCGGACCGCACTGCGGGGCAGCCGCGGTGAACGGCAGCTCCTCGGCCTTCTCGAAGATGCTCTTGGTGACCTTCAGCGTGACCTTGTAGCTGCCCGCGGTATTGATGGTCGGCGTGAACGTCGGGCTGTTCGTTCCCGAGGCGATGACGCTGGTGCCCTGAAGCACCTTCCACTCGTACACCCAGCCGGTCATCGCCGGATCGGCGCCCAGCGAGGTCGCCGTGAACGTGCAGGCTCCGAGCGCGTGCGTGCAGCCGCTCTTGTTGATCTTCGGATCCGGCGCCTGGAGGGGCATCGTGTCCGTGTAGACCAGGTATGCGGCCGGGCCGACGATTCCGCCCTGAGCGACCTCGAGCTTCAGCGTGAGAACGCTGCCGCTGGTGATGAGGTTCTTGGGAACGTCATAGTTCGGAATGGTGCCCACCGCCGCCGACCCGCTCTGCGGCGGATGGAGATCGTTGGCGCCCTGCTTGAGCGTCCACGTGACCGTCCACGTGGGGGCGGTGAGGATCGACGCGGCGGCGGTGCGCGCAGTCGCGCCGAACCTGACGTTGCTGGTCCCGCTCGGGGCCGGGGTCTTGAAGGTGAACAGGAACGGGCGGACGTCGTAGGTCACCGACACGGAGTTGCTGTTGAACGGCGTGCCCGAAGGGAGCAGCGACGTCGCGTCGTAGCGGCCGTAGGAGCCGACCAGGGTCATGGTGTGCTGACCGACCAGGCCGACCGGGATCTGCGTGCCGGGCATGAACTTCGTCGGCACGGTGTCGAGCGTCCAGGTGCCGAAGTGGCCTTCCACCGAGCCGTCGGAGGCATCGGTGAAGAAGTCGCCGGCGACGACGTTGACGCCGGTCGTATTGACCGCGCTGAGGGCCGTTCCTCCCGGCAGTCCGATGCGCGCCTTCGGCACTTTCAGATTGACGGTGAGCGTCTCCATGACCGTCGGATCGAAGTGATCCGACACGGTGACCGTCTTGGCCGCGGTGATCTGTCCGGCGGTGGTCAGGCCGATGTACTGATGCTTGATGTCGGCGCCGTTGGCGGAGTTGCCGCTGTTGGTCGGACCCGACTCCGGATTGCCGAAGTCCCAGTCCATCGACGTCGCAAAGGGAGCGGAGCTGGTGGCGTTGAAGGTGAGCGTGTCGGCGTAGTACGGGCCCGGCTCACCCTGGGCGTGCGGGTTGGGCGTGCCGAAGGTGCTCTTCATCTGCGCCGCGATCGAGCCTCCGGCGCTGATCTCGTACACGTCGCCCATGCCGAACGTGTTGTACATGAGGTAGGTCTTGTTGCCCCACTCGATGATCTGCACGCCGCGGGGGATGCTCACGTAGTTGGCGGGCTTGGCCTGGGGCTGGGCGAAACCATTGGGGGCGTAGTGGTAGTACTTCATGAAGTAGCCGCCCAGGTCGATGTTGCGGACGTTGGTGCCCTCGATCTTGAGCAGTCTCAGGTCGAGAGCATCCCCGCCATCGGCATTCTTCCCCCACCCGGCGAGGACGATGTGGCCTTCGGCGACGTGCATGTTGAGCGGCGAGAACGCGCCGCTGCCGTACGGCGAGTCATAGACCGTCTCGGTGTACGTGGAGCCCGAGCGGGTGTACTTGCGGAGCACGTTGCTCGTGGCTCCGCCCGTGGTGCCCTCGGCGATCCAGAGATTGTCGGACTCGTCGAAGGCGATGTGATTGATGGTGTTCTTGCCCCGGATCTCGATGAGCGGCGTGCCGCCGGCGACGAAGTCGGCCGGCTCGAAGATGCGCACTCGCCCGTCGCCGCCGATGAAGGCCAGACGGCCGGTGCTGTCCTTCGCCCACCCGGCCAGGCCGACGCGCTCGCTCTTCTTGATGCCCCACGGCTTGCCTTCACGGAAGGTCGTCTTCACCGGGGCGGCAGGGTTGGTGACGTCGTAGATCGCCACCGCGTTGGCGCTGCGGGGGCTGATGAGGGCGTAGTACTTCGAGCCCGACTTGAGGACGACGATCACTTCCGGCTCGACGCTGGTCGTGCTGCCGACGTCGTAGACCTGTTTGACCAGCGGGAGCTTCGCCCCTCCGCTCTCGCCGCTGTCCTTGACGATGCCCCAGCCGTAGACGCTGAACGTGGCGTAGACATAACCGCGGTCGTCGTAGTCGTGGTCGCCGTAGATGTACTGGTCGTCGCCAGCGCTTCCCTCGGTCCACCCGCCGGTCCCTCGATCGGCCTCGGGGTTGACGTAGCTATCGGGGACGATCACCGTCTCGAAGGGCATGCCGGCGCGGCGACTGTATCTCCCGCCCGTGACCCACTTGTTGACGGACTCCGGTCCGGCCGGAAGCTTGACGGAGAAGAACGTGTCGAGGTTGTACGCGGCCACCGCCTCGCCCATCTGGATGTAGGCGCGCGGGGGAGCGTTGCCGCGGCGCGTACGAGCGATGAGGATCTTTCCGGCGCGCACGGTGCGGCAGGCGAAGCACTGCATGGACTCGGTGTTGGCGGAGTCGACGAGCCGGCCGACATGCCTGGTCAGAGGATCGCCGTAGGCGACCGTCGGCTTCCCGTCATTCACTTCGCTGTGTGCGTTCAGGCCCAGGCAGCCGTTGCATGTCACCTGGGTCTTGCCCGGCATCGTATGCGTCTGAGCCAGCGCAGGCAGACACAGCACGAAGAGCAGCAGCGCAAGGGAAGCCTTCGTAAAGGAGAACCTCAAGTTCACACCCCCAGAGAGATAGATCGGAATCGATGACGGACGAGTCGAGAAAACGACGGAAAACGAACGACTGTTATTGTAAGGACGATAACTTTCTTTGCAAGAGCTTTTTCGGACTTTTTTTGGCCTCACTCGAACACGGAAGCGAGAGTCCGTATTCGAGCGAAAACAAAAAGGCGGGCCGGTTGTACCGGCCCGCCTCTTGGCTTACGACAAATGTGACCTGATTACGGCAGGTCCGGATCGTCCGGGTTGAAGTTCGGAGCCGGTCCGATCGGAGTCGCGCCGCCGACTGCGGAGGACTGATCAATCTCAGGCGTGCAGCCGTTGCCGAGCCACGCGGCGTCGAAGTCCACCGAGAAGCGACCCTCAGCGCGCATCGACACGACGACCCAGTTCTGGCTGGCGATGCCGTCATCAGCCTCGTAGTCGAGGTTCATGTACATCCAGCCGGACACGTCGCCCGAACCGGTCTCCGGGAAGACCGTCGCATCAGCCACGTTGGTGAGCGAGGTCTCGGGGAGAACCGCTTCGGTCTCGAGCGGCGGCGAAACCGGAACGTCCGGAGCGAGCGTGGTCGGGTTCTCTTCCTCGTCGAAGCGGACGAACTCGGTGATGCCGAGAGCGCCGTTCAGCGGGAACAGACCGCCACTCGGAGCGCAGGCAGAGGTCGGACCAGTCACGCCCTCACGCCAGATCTTGTAGAAGGTCTGGAAGGTCGTGGCGCCGCCGCTGATCCAGCGAGCCGCGAAGAGAGCCGGCAGCGGCTGACGGCGATCGATCGTGCCGCCGCTGTAGCGGCTGTAGAACGTACGGTCGAAGTTCACGATGGCCGTGGAGCCGGCCGGACCACCCTCGGGGATGGCGCGGATGTGAACCATCGGGTTGCCCTGAGCGAAGTCCTGACCACCGTTGACCTGCTGGTAGTCGCCGATGAGAACGTTGTCGAACAGGATTTCCGTCGTGAAGTAGTCCGGATCGGTCGGGAGGCCGAGCGTACAGGCGGCCACGACGTCGATCGTCGCATAGCCGACTGCGTTGTCATGCACGCCGCCGATGTTGTTGCAGGCCAGGAGCGCGCCGTGAGCCGGAACGCGGCCCAGGGTGAACGCCTGCTGCATACGGGTGATGAAGGGCGTGGTCAGCTGCACCGGAGCGGCGATGGCGCACGAAGCCTCATCGACGTTCGGATTGTCGCGATCCACGTCCGTCACCGGGTTGCCCGACAGCGAGCCGACCGGCGAGATCGCCGAGCCCGTGCCGGCATCCGGAGCGATGCGGCCGCGGAAGATGACGTCATAGAGGCTGATGCTCTGGACGTCATAACCGGTCAGGTAGATGTTGAAGTCGATGACCGGGTACGAATAGTCGGTCCACAGGACGACGTGCGCCACCTGCGGAACGTTCGAGGTGTTGGTGATGGTGAACAGGGTGTTCTCACCAACGCCCGCCGCCGACTCCAGGTCGACCTCGAAGTACGGCAGCAGCAGCGTCGCCGCCGGCGTCACGCCGATGTCGCAGCTGTCATCGTTGTTCGTCGTCGACGGACCGCCGAAATCGAACGTCGCATTCGGTGCGACCGCACGACCGGGTGCCGCAAACGCCGAGCCCGCCACCACCATGGTGGCCAACAGAGCCCAAACGAAAAGTTTCTTCATGTTTATCTCCTACACTTCTTGCGGTTTGAGAACTACGAACGAAGGTTGGCTCACCCGATCCCGACGATACGATCACCTCCGTGTTCAGTGTTTTCAATTCGTGACAACGAAAATCTTTTTCAGCTATCCGACTGATCTTCGCCAAAAATATGGCGAAATATTCGCGAAGTCAATACCCGAGGCGTGGATTTATGCGGTTGCGCCATATCACCGGCGGCCAATCGCGCGACTATACTCGCAGCCGCTTCCCCAACGCAACAAAAAACAAAGAGCGCAGGAGACGGTCCATCGATCCCCCTGCGCCCCTTCTCATCTCTGAGTCTTTGCGCCTCTGCGCCTCGGAGCCTTTGCGCCTCTGAGCCTGTGCGCCTTACTTCGCCGCCGCCGCCTCTCGCACCGGCCCGCGGTTCAGGAACACCTGCACCTTGCCGTTCTTCGGCGAGAGCGCCGTCGACGATGCCGCCTCGTACATCACGATGAGGTCCGGCTTCGCGTCGCCGTTCACGTCGGCCACGGTGAGATCGTAGTTGCGCAGCTCCGCCAGCGAGACGCCTTCGATCGCGGCGCGCTTGAAGTTGCCCGCGCCGTCGCCGACGAGCAGCACCGCTTCGCGCGGATCGTGACGCGTGAAGAGCAGGTCCAGCTTCTTGTCGCCGTCGAAGTCTCCCTGCCCGAGGCCCATGATCGCGGGCGTGGCCGGGAAGCGGGCGATGGTGGTGCGCTTCGGCTCCTTGCCGGCGAAGCTGATGCGGTCGATGCCGACCACCGTCTCCAGCGGCGGCTTGGCCACGACGTTCGGATTGAGGTTGGGCGGCCAGCGGCGGTGGTAGGTCACGATCGCGTCATCGAGGTCCTTCGAGCTGAAGCGGCCGGCCGTGGTGGCGTGGTAGTACGAACGGAAGGGGACGATGAAGCCCTGCCCGTACTCGGACTCGTACTTTTTCTCGCCCTTGCTCAGATAGAGCGTGTTCACGCCGTTGAAGTAGATGCTCGAGCCGATGAAGTCGGGGTACTTGTCGCCGTTGAAGTTTCCGGCGGCCAGCCAGTCGCCGCCGATCGCTTCCTTCTCCTGGGCGATGGTGATCTGCTCCCACTTCTCGCCCTTGTTGCGGTTCAGGTGCGCGCGCAGGTTGCCGAGCCCCGGCGCCTTCGTGGCCGCACCGCGTCCCATCGGTCCCTCGCTGATGGTCACGATGTCGAGCCATCCGTCGCGATCGACGTCCGCCGTGACCACGCGGCGCGTGGGGAAGCTGCTCGGCAGCCCCTCGCGCACCTCGCGGAATCCGCCCTTGCCGTCGCCGAGGAACAAGGCCACGCCGGACAGGTGCACGCCGAAGGCGAGATCGAGGTGCTTGTCCTTGTTGAAATCGGCGGCCACCACGCTGCCGTAGTTGATCGCGCGCGGGAACTGGAGCTGCCACTGCTTCCACTTGCCGTTGCCGTCGCCGAGGAAGATCACCGGCGCGGCCGCGGGTCCGCGCTGCGGCGGGAGCACGAGATCGGCGAAGCCGTCTTCATTCATGTCCGCGACGGCGAGCGAGTTGCGCCACGAGCCGCCGGTAGGCAGGCCGGCCGACGCCTCTTCGAAGCGGATGCGCACGTCGGACTTGGCCGGCTCCATCGGCGCGAACTCCTCGCGCAGGGCCTGGAAGTACTTCACCCCTTCGTCGGTGACGTCGGCGTACTTGGCCTCCTGGGCCATCTTCTGCCGCTGCTCCTTGGTCGTCACCTCGGCGGGATCGAGCTCCTCCATCCACACCCAGACGTACTTGTCGTTCTCCTGGTAGATCTCGGCCTCGAAGTTGAGGTTCCCCATCGGCCGCACGACCCCGACCTTGTCGGAGTACTTGGCCCACTTCTTTTCGGCCTTGTAGATCTTGTAGGCCTTGCCGAAGCGCCAGAAGATCTGCTCCGGATCGGGATCGATGCCCGGATCGTCGACCGTGCCGATGCGCTCCTTGCGCTGCTCGGGCGTCTCCGGCTTGATGTAGCGGGGCATGCCGCCGTCCGGCACCTCCGCCGGCGCGGCGGTCGTGGTGGCAGGCGCGGCCTGCGGCTGCGCGTCCTGCGCGCCGGCGGCCATCGCGGCGAGCGCAGTCAAACTGATGACCAGGGAGAGAACCTTACGAAGAGACATTCCTTGTTCCTTCACTCGAAGACTTAGATCAGATCCGCCAGTGTCGGCTGGGCCCGCCGGAAAAACACGAGACCTGCCGTGAACACCGTCGCCGTGACGATCAGTAAGAAGACGATCGACGCGGCCTCAGGTATCGGCGACGACATGGTCGCACCGCGGAACAAACCGAGCAGCGGAGTCAGAGGATTCCAGAAGAAGAACTTCTCGAACCGTCCGCCGACCGGATAAAGGATGGGGCTGAGATAGAAAAGGATGGAGAGGATGAAGCCGATGACCTGGCTGAGGTCGCGGAAGAAGACGTAGAGCGCGGCCAGGAAGAAGCCGATGCCGAGCTGCAGCGTGAGCTGGATGACCAGTGCCACCGGCAGGAGCCAGAGCGAGCGCAGCGAGGCCACGCCCTGGGCGAAGGCCACGCAGAGGAAGATCGCCAGCCCGATGCACTCGAAGATCAGCGCCGAGACGTTCGGCACCACCACCAGGAGCTCGCTCCGCAGCGGCAGCCGGCGCACCAGGGGGGCGTTCTCCACGATGGCCGTCGTCGAGCGCGTCAGCCCCTCGCTCACCCCCAGCCAGGGGATCAGGCCGCTGATCAGATAATAGATGTAGGCGTCGCCCAGCCCCCCCGTCCCCCCTCGCCCCCCCGGAATCATGAAGGTGAAGACGAACCAGTAGAGGGCTACCAGGCTCAAGGGCTGGAGGATGGTCCAGGCCAGGCCGAGGGCCGAGCCGGTGAACCGGGCATTGAAATCGCGCTTGATGAGCTCTCGGAGGAGGTGGAAAATGGCGAGCGTGGCTGCAGATCCTTGCTTGAGGGTTGGCTAGGGCGTTGGCTGGGACGGCGGGGATCCCGGATTCCGGCTTGACAGGCCGGGCTGCAACCCGCATATTGAAAGTTGCCGCAGTTTATTGTTCAATAGCATAAAAGTCAACGAAACCCCAGTCAGACTGATGATGAACAGGCCAGCACAACTCGAACTCGTCGGACGCAAGATCCGCCAACTCCGTCGCCAGCGGAAGCTCACCCAGGTGGAGCTGGCCGAGAAGATCGGCATCCATCAGTCGGACCTCTCGCGCATGG
>JBIOTX010000125.1:0-2282 GCA_044866315.1 Thermoanaerobaculia bacterium
TTGCGGTGCAGGAGCGGATGGAGGACGGAGCCCTTCGCGCTACGCTGCGAAAATTGCTTGATGAGTGCCAGAGCATCCGCTTTGGAGAGCCTCTTCTGCTTCAGCTCCGACACCACGTATTCGACGAAATCGATCATGTTCTTTCCCACTCAGGAAATCAGAAGCCTCACTGCCGCCGCACCCTCGCGTTCTCCCATGAGGCCCTGCTCGATCCGTTCGAGGACGTCCTCGACGGACTCGAAGTTCGCGGAGAGCGTCGCCTCCTGGGGACGAGCGAGCGAAACGGTGTCGAGGGCCCAGTACCGCTCTTTCGCGAACGGATAGACGGGCAATCGCATGCGCCGCGGCTCCGCGCCGCCGTAGAACTTGCGCCAATCCAGCGCCACGCCCTGAACCCACAGCTCGAGCAGCTTCGACAGCCGTCCGGCGTGGATCCACTGATCGATGGTTTCCTCGAGACCGCCGTCCGCGATGAGCAGGGCCAGCGCGTCCTTCTGCCGTTTCACCCGTCCCTGGCGCACGCCGTCGATGTCTTCCGCGCCGTCGAGGTACGCCTGGAGCTTGCCCGCCAGTTGGGCGACCGAGCCGACGATGAAGCCCACCCGCTCTTCCATCGCCTCTCGACCCGTTTGCAATGTATAGCCGAGGCTTCTCAGGTCGAGGACTTCGGGGCGGCGAATGAAGGCGAGCAGATCGACGGCCTTTTGCCTGAGTTGCTCATTCGTCTTCGCCGACAGCGGGACGATGACCGGGTCGCCTGAGTGCCGGAGATCACCGGTGCGGTGAGCCTCCGCCGGCTCCACGTACTCCCGGATCACCAGGTGGGCATTCGTTCCACTGTGTCCGAAGGCGTTGAGGGCGGCCATGCGCGGCGATCCATCCCGGGACTTCCATTCCGATTCCTCGACGCTGATGTAGAACGGCGAGTCATTGAACTCGATCAGCGGATTGAGGGTGTTGAAGTGCAGGGACCGAGGAATGCGGCCGTGCTGCAGCGACAGGAGAATCTTGACCAGGCCGGTGATTCCCGCCGCCGCCCCGGTATGGCCGACATGCGACTTCGCGCTGCCCACGGCGCAGTATCCGGTCTTCTCCGTGAACCGGCGGAACGCTCGTACCAGCGCGTTGCCCTCCACGGGATCGCCCAGTTTCGTTCCCGTGCCGTGCGCCTCGACGTAGCTGATGCGGGCCGGATCGATTCCGAACTTCTCGTAGACCTTGAGGATCAGCTGCTCCTGAGCCGCTCCGCTGGGAGCGGTGATGCCATTGCTCGCTCCGTCCTGGTTGATGCCCGATGCGGCGATCACCCCGTAGATCGGATCGCCCATGCGCACCGCATCCTCGAGGCGTTTCAGCACGACGACCGCAACGCCCTCGGAGATGATCGTGCCGTCCGCCGCGCTGTCGAACGTGCGGGAGCGGCCGCTGGGAGACAGCATGTCGATCTGGTCCAGGCTGACCTGTGCCCTCTGGCGCATGCAGGCGTGGACCCCTCCGGCCACGGCCAGGTCCGTCTCCCGATTCCTCAGACTCTCGCACGCGAGATGAATGGCCACGGCCGATGAAGAACAGCCCGTGTTGACCACGAAGGCCGGGCCGCTGAGATTCAGGACATAGGACAGACGGGACGCCACGATGGCATCGGAGTACCCGGTGAAGGTCTCTCCCATGTATCCGGTCGGCTCGGCTCCGATGAAGATGCCGGTCTGCGATCCGGACAGCGCCTTCGGGTTGTAACCGGCGTCCTCGATGGCCTTCCAGCCTTCCTGGAGAATCAGGCGCTGGTGCGGGTTCATCGACTCCGCTTCCTTTGGGGAGAGGTTGAAGAACAGCGGATCGAAACAGTCTCGCTCCCGGAGAATCCCTCCCCACTTGCAGCGGGTCTTCCCCGGCTGCTTTTTGGCGCTGTACGCGGCGCTTTGATCCAGGTAGTGAGCCGGCAGCTCTTCCACCCCGTCGACGCCGTCCACGAGATTGCGCCAGAACTGCTCGACGTTCTCGGCCTTCGGGAACATGCCGGACATTCCGATCACGGCGATCTCGCCGCTCCCGGCCTCGGCCTTGGCCTCGACGGGCGCTTGCGCACGAACGGTCAGCCGGGGCTGTACCACGACAGGAGCCGCCGCGGCCTGAACCTGATCGCGATGGGCCTCCAGCACGTGCTGGCTCAGACGCGCCAGCGAGGGATACTCGAATACGACCGCCGTATTCAGGCGGATGCCCAGACGGTCGTTGACCTGGGCGACGAACTTCCCGCCGAGGATCGAGTCGATGCCGTAATC
>JBIOTX010000126.1:0-12096 GCA_044866315.1 Thermoanaerobaculia bacterium
ATCAGCGCCACCACCCCCGGCACCCGCCCCGCCGTCCGCGCGACATTCGTCGCCCCGACATTGCGGCTCCCGTGCTTGCGGATGTCCGTGCCCGTGGTCAGGCGGACGACGAGGAAGGAGAACGGGATCGAGCCGAGGAAATACGCAAGCGCGACCAGCGCGGCGGGGAGCATGCGGGGGCTATTGTAGTTGCGGAATGCCGGCCTTCGCGGCGGCGCTCTCAGCGCATTCCGCCGCCCGCTCGAAGCTCACGAGCCGCCGGATCAGCGCGTTGTATTTCGAGTGCGCATCATCTCCGTGCTCGGCGGCGAGAAGATCGTACAAGCGATGCTCCGGGAAATCCGTGCTGTCGAATGGATCATCCACGTCGAACCCGAGGCCGCGCAGCCGCGGCGCCCCCACCAGCACCAGCAGCGCCGGCACGGACTCCACCCCATTCTCCAGATCGCGCAGGCCCTGGCGGATGAGATCGGCGCCCGGGAGGGCATCGGAGATCTCGCGCATGACGCGAGTATGCCTCACACGCCTTCGAACGCGTTGTCGAGATCGGCGATGAGGTCCTCGATGTCCTCGATGCCCACCGAGATCCGCACCAGGCCCGGGGTGATGCCGAGGCGCTTGCGCATCTCCTCGGGGACCGAGCCGTGGGTCATGCTCACCGGGTGAGAGATCAGGGTCTCCACGCCGCCGAGGGACTCGGCGAGGGAGCAGAGGCGGACGCGGTCGAGGAACTTCTTGGCGTTCTCGAACGAGCCGAGCTCGAAGGAGATCATCGACCCGAAGCCGCTCATCTGCCGTTTGGCCAGCTCGTGTTGCGGGTGGTCGGGGAGACCGGGGTAGTAGACCTTTTTCACCTTGGCGTGATGAGCGAGGTAGTTGGCCATGGCCACGCCGTTTTCCTCGTGGCGCTTCATGCGCACGGCCAGGGTCTTGATGCCGCGCAGGACGAGCCAGGAGTCGAACGGGGAGAGGATCGCGCCGACAGCGTTCTGCAGGAAGGCGAGCTGCTCGCCGATCTCCTGGGAGTTCGAGACGACCACGCCGCCGACGGAGTCGGAGTGGCCGTTGAGAAACTTGGTGGTCGAGTGCAGGACGATGTCCGCGCCGAGCTCGATCGGGCGCTGCAGCCAGGGCGAGCAGAAGGTGTTGTCGACGACGACCAGCGCGCCGTGCTGGTGCGCGACCTCCGCGCAGGCGGCGAGGTCGGTGACGGTCATCATCGGGTTGGTGGGGGTCTCGAGGTAAACGACCTTCGTCTCGGCGCGAATGGCCTTCTTCACCGCGTCGACGCTGGAAGTGTCGACGTAGCTGAACTGCAGACCGAATTTCTCCAGCACACGATGGAAGAGGCGGTACGAGCCGCCGTACATGTTCTCGCCGGCGACGACGTGATCGCCGGTCTTCAAGAGGCGGAAGACGGTGTCGATCGCGGACATGCCGGACGCGAAGCAGTGGCCGCGCAGGCCGCGCTCGAGCGCGGCGACGTTGGCCTCGAGCGCCGCGCGGGTCGGGTTCTGCGTGCGCGCGTACTCGTAGCCCTTGTGCCGCCCGAGCTCCGGCTGCACGTAGGTCGAGGTCTGGTAGATGGGAATGGTGACCGCACCCGTGTGCGGCTCCGGCTCCTGGCCGGCGTGGATGCAGTCGGTGGAGAAACCCATTCAGGACTCCTTGCGCCAGCGCGAGTAAATGCCCTTGGACATATAGCGCTCGGCGGCGTCGGGGATGACGGTCACGACGCGCTTGCCGCGGCCGAGGCGGCGGGCGACTTCGAGCGCGGCATGCACGTTCGCGCCGGCCGAGGACGCGCCGAGGATGCCCTCCTCGGCGGCGAGGCGCGCGACCATGTCGAACGCGGGATCGTCGTCGACGCGGATGACGTCGTTGGCGAGAGACATGTCCAGCACCGGCGGAATGAACGACGACGCGCCGATCCCTTCCACTTCGTGCGGACCGGCCTCGCCGCCCTTCAGAATCGAGCCCTGCGGCTCGACCACGTAACACTGCACGTCCGGCAGGCGTTCGCGGAGGTACCTGGCCACGCCGGTGAACGTGCCGCCCGTGCCCGCGCCGGCGAGCCAGGCGTCGATCCGCCCACCCATCTGCTCGTACACCTCGGCGCCGGTGGTCTCGTAGTGGGCCTCGGTGTTGTAGGGATTGGCGAACTGCTGCGGCACGTACGCGCCGGGGATCTCGGCCGCGAGCTCCTGGGCCTTGGCGATGGCGGCCTTCATCCCGCCGTCCTTCGGGGTGAGGATGACTTCCCCGCCGAGGGCCTTCATCACCTCGCGCTTCTCGATGGAGAAGTTCTCGGGAACGCAGAGGATGACCCGGTAGCCCTTCTGCACGCCGACGAGAGCGAGGCCGACGCCGGTGTTGCCCGCGGTCGGCTCGATGATCGTACCGCCCGGCTTCAGCTCGCCCTTGCGCTCCGCGCGCTCGATCATGCCGATGCCGATGCGGTCCTTCACCGACAAGCCGGGGTTGTAGAACTCGAGCTTGACGAAGATCTCGGCATCGTCCGGGCCGGGGATGCGGCGCAGGCGCACCATCGGCGTGTTGCCGATGAGATCGAGGACGCTGTCGACGACGGGAGCGAGGGGGCGAGGCGCAGTCAAGGCGGGCGGATTCTAAACGAAAACGGCCGGCGTTCCCGCCGGCCGTTTTCTCGTTGATCGATTCGTTTTGTTTGTTTTACGCCCAGCTCGAGGGTCGGCTGTTCGAGCGGCGCTGGTTGTAGCAATCGCGGCAGTAGACCGGCTTCCCGCTGACGGGCGTGAACGGAACCTCGGTGGGGATCCCGCAGCTGTCGCAGGTCACGCTCACCATCTGGCGCTGGCGGCCTTCGCCGCCGTTGCCGTCGCGAGCCGTTTTTCTCTTGTCGCGGCAGTTCTTGCAACGCTTCGGTTCATTGGTGAATCCGCGCTCTGCGTAGAAGGCCTGTTCGTTCCGGCTGAAAATGAACTCCTGTCCACAGTCCGCGCAGTTGAGGGTCTTATCGTTGAAAGTGTCCATGAAACCTTGATCTCCTAACGGTTTGTTGCCTAGGGTGTTGAGTTGCCGCAGCGGGTAACACGTGCGGGGGGCCGCGACCCTACCCCCGCGAAGTTGGGTTACTGCGAGTACCTTACGAATCGACCCCCTTCCGAAGCTCGGATGCAACACGATCCCCGCGGCGAACGTTGTCTGTCCGATGTGAGCAATCGCATTGTGTCCGATGGCAGAGCTTTTAGCATAGATGTCTGATGGAAGGCAACGAAACGCAGCACCTCAAAATAAGAATGTCAAGGTCTTGACCATTGTCCGAACCCGGCAAAATCAGAATCGGTCCCGCAGGCTGGAGCTACAAGGATTGGGAGGGCGTCGTCTATCCGCCGCACGGCTCGAAGTTCGATCCGCTCGGCTATCTGGCCTCGTTCTTCGACACCATCGAGATCAACTCGCCGTTCTATCGCATCCCTCCGCCGACGCATGCGAAGAGCTGGATCCGCCGCGTCGCTACGAACAAAGACTTCAAGTTCACGACGAAGGTCTTCCGCGGCTTCACGCATGAAAACGCGAAGCTCGCGGCCGCGGACGTCAAAGAGTTCCGCAACTACCTCGACCCGATGATGGACGCCGACCGCCTCGGCGCGATCCTGCTGCAGTTCCCGTGGAGCTTCAAGAACACGCCCGAGTCGTGCGAGAAGCTCGTCGCGCTGTTCAAGGCCTTCGCTTCCTATCCGAAAGCGCTCGAGGTGCGCCACTCGACCTTTCAGAACGAGGAGTTCTCCGCGTTCCTCGAGGAGCACGACGTTGCCTGGGTGAACGTCGACCAGCCGCTCTTCGACAACTCGGTCAAGCCGGCCGACACCGTCACCGGCCCCCTCGCCTACGTGCGCTTTCACGGCCGCAACTACGAGAAGTGGTTCGCGCACGAGGAATCGTGGGAGCGCTACAACTACCTCTACTCGAAGAAAGAGCTCGCGCCGTGGGTGGAGCGGATCGAGCGCATGTCCCAGAGCAGGGACACGTACGTGGTGACGAACAATCACTTCCGCGGGCAGGCGATCCTGAACGCGGGCGACCTGAAGGAAGCGCTCGGTCAGGACGGCACGCTGCCGCCGCAGCTGAAAGAGGTTTACGGGGAGCGGTGATGGTGATGGCCGCAGTCGAACTAGTGCGACACGCGGACCCTTCGGGCCGCGGTCGCTCGCCGCGATGCACCGGACGCTCCGCGCCGGTGATCGCGGCGGGGAGACGTGCCAGAGGCTCTGCGGCGATCAGCGGCGCATAGCGTCCGCTGCATCGGCGTAAACGACCGCGGCCCGAAGGGTCCGCGTGTCGTGGTGGATCAGGCCCGGAAGTCGAACACCTGCTCGCTCGGCGGGCCGAGCGGCGTCACGTTGGGATCGACTCCGGTGACCTCGACCACGCGCTGTTTGAACCAGGCCGCGAACGGCTCGTCGGTAGCCGCGTATTCGCTCGCCCGCTCCGGCACGCCCATGGCGGTCACGCCGATGACCACCGGACCGTAGTCCGTCTCCTGCGCGAACCACACTTCTCTCGGTACACCGAAGCTTTCGTAGAACGCGTGCGTCTCGCGCGAGCGCGTGCGCAACTGGTCGGCGAACTCGTCGAGCTCCTCACGGCTCCGGATTGGATAGATGCGCGCGGACAATTCGATGCCTTCCGGCAGCGGCGCGCCAGTGATCGCGGCGGACGAGGGACGTCCCGAAGGTGATGCAGCGATCAGTGGCGCGAAGCGTCCGCTGCATCGGCGTTATGGACCGCGCGCAGCCAGCCGACAGTTTCATTCCAGAGAACCTCACCCTTCCCCGGGCGGAAGAATCCGAAGTGGCCGACACCGGGCTTGTCCACGTGCCTGCGCGTGATCGCCGCCGCCGGGTAATGCCCGAGGAGCGCCTCGACCGCGGGACGCGGTGCGTAGGTGTCGTCGGCGAAGCTCCAGGCGAGGATGGGTGCGTCGATGCGCGCGTACGGCGCGGGATCGGTATCGGAGAATAGGTACTCGGGATGGCGGCCCCAGCGCGCCCACTGCGAGGCTACTTCGCGCGGCAGGTCTTCGCTGCCGAGGCCGAACACGCGTGAGGGGAAGTAGCCGAAGAGCCGCGCGATCGTGGGCATGGTGTACCAGAGGAAGCCGAGGCGCCAGGCGCCGAGACCGGGCCAGTGGCGCCAGTAGCCGCTCTGGGCGCAGACGAAGACGAGCCGGTCGATGCGATCAGCGTTCGGCGCCATGCCGACGATCTGGCCACCGGCGCTGTGTCCGACGAGCGCCAGCGAGGCGGGGCGAAGCTCGCGCGTGACCCAGTCGATGACGCCGGTGAGATCGTGCCGGCCCCAGTCGCGCATGTTGCCCGCGAAGCCGCGCAGCGAGGACGGGCGGGAGTCGCCGATGCCGCGGTAGTCGAAGGTGAGGACGGTCGTGCCGCGCTCGGCCACGGAGCGGGCGAAGGCGTCGTAGTAGCGGCGCTTCACGCCCGTGGCAGAGGCGACGATCAGCGCGGCATCGCTCCCGGCGTCGTACAGCGAGCCGCGTAAGGCGAAGCCGTCGGCGGCGGCGAGGTCGATGGTGCGTACTTCCACCTCCCGGAAATGTACGATGCGGCCGCATGCCCCGCAAGAAACGCGTCGTCGGCACGGCAGGCCACATCGATCACGGCAAGACCTCTCTGGTCCGGGCGCTGACGGGGATCGACACGGATCGGCTACCCGAGGAGAAGCGCCGCGGGATCACCATCGACCTCGGCTTCGCGAGCTGGTTCACCGATGAGTACCAGATCGGCTTCATCGACGTGCCGGGGCACGAGCGGTTCGTGAAGAACATGCTCGCCGGGGTGGGCGGGATCGACTCGGTGCTGCTCGTGGTCGCGGCGGACGAGTCGATCAAGCCGCAGACGCGCGAGCATTTCGCGATCTGCCGGCTCCTCGGCATTCCGACCGGCGTTGTTGCGATCACGAAGAGCGACCTCGTCGAGCCGGACATCCTGGAGCTGGTGCGGCTGGAGGTCGAGGACCTAGTGGCCGGCAGTTTTCTGGAGCGCAAGCCGATCGTGCCGGTGAGCAGCACGACCGGCGCGGGGCTGGACGAGCTGCGCGCGGCGCTGATCGCATCCGTGTCCGCGGTCGACGACCGCGATGCCACGACGCGCGTGTTCCGGCTGCCGATCGATCGCGTGTTCACGATGAAGGGCTTCGGCTCGGTGATCACCGGAACGACGTACTCCGGGCACGTGCGCGTGGAAGACGAGGTGGAGGTGCTGCCCGGTGCGATGCGCAGCCGGGCCCGTGCGATCCAGGTGCACGGGGACCCGCGCGAGGAGGCGTCCGCGGGCGAGCGGACGTCGATGAATCTCGCGGACATCCCGCTGGAGTCGCTGCATCGCGGGCATCAGGTGCTCCATCCGGACACGCTGCGCCCTTCGCAGATCATCACCGCGCGCCTGGAGCTCCTCGGCGACGCGAAGCCGCTCAAGGAGCAGACGCGCATCCGCTTCCACCATCTCGCCTCGGAGCTCCTCGGCACGATCCGCTTCGTCGACGACACGGAAGGGGAGCTGCGCCCGGGCGGGAGCGCGTTCGTGCAGGTGCGGCTGGAGTCGCCGGTGGTCGCCGTCGCGGGCGATCGCTTCGTCATCCGGCGCTACTCGCCTGCGTTCACGATCGGCGGCGGGGTGATCCTCGACGCCCACCTGTCGAAGTTGAGCCGCGGCACGCGCGCCGAGCTCCTGGGCGCGCTCGCGGGCGGCACGCTGCCGGAGCGCGTCGAGCTGATGGCGCGGCTGCAGGGGCTGCGCGGACTGACCATCTCCGAGGTGCAGGCGCGGACGGGGATCCGCACGCAGACGCTGGCGAAGGAGCTGAAGAAGGTTCCGAACGTGGTCAGCGTCGGCAGCACGTTCCTGCACGCCGACGTCCTGGCCGACTTCCGCCGGCGGGCGATCGACTTTCTCACGGCGTACTTCAAGGACAACAAGATGGCCGTGAGCGTCCCGAAGGGAGAGTTCGTGCAGAAGCTCATCCCCAGCGGCGCGCCGGTGAACTTTCTCCTCGCCGACCTGGCGAACGAGAAGATCGCCACGGTGCAGGGCGACGCGCTCGACATCCCCGGCCGCTCGAAGACCCTCGGCGGCGCGGAAGGGGAGCTGGCGCGAACGATCGAGAAGCGCTTCCAGGATGCCGGCCTGCAGACGCCGGCCACGTCCGAGCTGATCCGGGAGATCCCGCAGAAGCCGAAGGTGATCGAGGGAGTGATCGCCTATCTGGTGAAGCAGGGAACGCTCGTCCGATTGGCCGAGGGCGTGTACCTGCACCGGGATGTGCTGGGGGCGGCGCGGGACAAGCTGGCGGCGAAGAAAGGCGAGACCATCGACGTCGGCCAGTTCAAGGACCTCTTCGGCATCTCGCGCAAGGTGGCGATTCCGCTGCTGGAGTGGTTCGACCGTCAGGGCGTGACGAAGCGCGTGGGCGACTCGCGTCAGATCAACTGAGCCGGGCCATCACCGCCGCGACGACGCGGTCGCAGCGGGCGTTGCCGAACGGATAGACCGTCTCCAGCGTCGCGCCGATCCGCTTGGCCAGACGCTCGCGCACCATCGTCCGCGCGCGGTGCAGGCGCGTCTTGACCACATCTTCGGACACGTCGAGACAGCTCGCCGCCTCGGCGGTGCTGAGGCCTTCTACGTCGCGCAGGACGAGCACGGTCCGGTAGAACGGCGGCAGGGCCGCGAGCTCGGTCTCCATCACCTCGCGCATCTGCCCGGTCAGGGCCTGCTGTTCGGGGTTGGGCACAGTGGTCTCCAGCTCGAGCATCTCGTCGCCTCCCTGCCATACGAACCGGTCGCGTTTCCTGAGCCGCGCCAGGGCCTCGTTCACGGCGATGCGGATCAGCCAGGTCGAGAACTGGGCCCGCTCCGCGAACTGGCGGAGGTGGGCGAAGGCGTTCAGATACGCCTGCTGCATGACATCCTCGACGTCGTCGTCCGCGCGCAGCACCGCCCGCACGGCGCGGTAGACGCGCTGGTTGTAGCGGCGCATGAGGATCTCGAAGAGGGCGGTGTCGCCGTCCAGCACGCGCCGGACGACTTCGTTGTCGGTGAGCTGATCGCTCGAGGCTGCTGCGGGAAGGGCGGTCATGTCGTTGATTGGAGTGGCCGGATGGGAAAAGGTGACAGGGGACGCGGTCATTCCGCGCGGGGCGCGGCTTTCGGGGTCACGTCCTCGTAGCCGCGCGGCGGTCTGACCAGCGCCTCGGGAACCTCGCGCTGGCCGATGCCGATCACGGTGCGATCGACGACGCTCTTGTCCTTTCCGTACGGCAGCTCGGCGTGATCGACGAGAGGAAAGCCCTTCGTCCGCAGCAGGGCCTCGTCGGCGGCGCGCAGCATCGGCGCGAGCGGTGAGGAAGGTCCGTCGCTGGCGTGCATCATGGCGAAGAGGTCATCGGGGATGGCCGGGTGGTCGGCGATCCAGAGCTCGCGCTTGTACGCGCCGAGCTGAAGGACGGACTGTTCCGCGGTCACGCCGTGCATGGCCTTGCGCCCGCCGTTCGTGAGCCGCGCCTTGGGGAAGTGCGGCGGCAGCTCGCCGGCCAGCGCTTCGTGGCGCTTTTTCACGATCGACGATAGCGGCTCGGTCCGGACCGTTTTGGCGATGTCGTCGACGTAGGTGACCGTCTTGGCCTTGGTGTCGAAGAGCCGCCAGCTGTCGATCTCGCCGGTGAAGCGAGCGCGGTCGCCGGCGATGACGAGGCTCTGCACGTGGGTATGGTTGCCGGGCTGGATGGTCGTGCGGATGGTGACGACCGTGGCCCGGACCTGCGGGCCGGCGGCGGGCTTCGCGGCAGGCTTGGGCGGCGCCGGTTTACACGCGACGCAAACGAGAAGAACCAGTGCGAGACGTCGGTCGATCACTACTCTTTCGCATCGAACCAGCTCTTCCCCCAGTGCGCATCGACTGCGAGCGGCACCGCGAGCGGGAAGATGGTCTCCATGGTCTCTTTCACGATTCCCGCCACCTCGGCCGCGCTCGGCTCCGGGGTCTCGATCACGATCTCGTCGTGCACGGTGAGGAGCATGCGCGCGCCCGAGCGGTGCGCGCCGAGCTTCCGCTCGATGGCGATCATGGCCAGCTTGAGCAGGTCCGCGGCCGTGCCCTGGATCGGCGCGTTGGTGGCCATGCGCTCCGCGTTGCCGCGCACGGTGAACGAGCGGTTGTGGATCTCCGGGATGTACCGCACCCGGCCGAAGAGCGTGGTCACCTTGCCCGTGCTGCGGGCCTCGTCGAGCGTGCGCTCGAGGTACTCCATGATCTTCGGATAGCGCGAGAAGTAGGCGTCGATCCAGTCCTTGGCCTGGGCGGTGGAGATGCTCAGCTCATTCGAGAGCCGGAACGCGGACATGCCGTACAGCACGCCGAAGTTGATCACCTTCGCCGCGCGGCGCTGCTCGGCGGTGAGGTCCTCCGGCGGAATGTTGAACATCTTCGAGGCCGTGGCTCGGTGGATGTCGTCGCCGCGGCGGAAGGTCTCGATCAGCGACTCGTCCTGGGAGATGTGGGCGAGGATGCGCAGCTCGACCTGCGAGTAGTCGGCCGACAGCAGCGACCACCCTTCGTCGGCGATGAAGGCCTTGCGGATCTCGCGGCCCACGGCCGTGCGGATGGGGATGTTCTGCAGGTTCGGATCAGAGGAAGAGAGCCGTCCCGTCGCGGCCACGGCCTGGTTGAACGTCGTGTGCACGCGGCCGTCGGCGGCCACGATCTGCGGCAGGGCATCGACGTAGGTGCCCTTGAGCTTGTGCAGCTCGCGATGCTGGAGGATGAGCTGCGGCACGGAGTAGCCGTGGCTGGCCAGCTCTTCGAGCACTTCCACGCTGGTCGACCAGCTCTTGGTGGTCTTGGTCTTCTTAATGACCGGGTACTGCAGTTTCTCGAACAGCACGTGTCCGAGCTGCATCGGCGAGTTGATGTTGAACTCCGTCCCCGCCTCGGCATAGATCTTCTGCTCCAGCTCCGCCAGCTGCGCGCCCATGCTCCTGGCCATGGACTTCAGGAGCTCGACGTCGATGCGGATCCCGCGCTCCTCCATCGCCCCGAGGACGGGGAAGAGCGGCATCTCGATTCGCTCGTAGATGTCCACCAGCGCGGGCTCGCGGCGCAGCTCGGGCTCGAGGATCGAGCGCAGGGCGGTGGTGACGTCCGACTTCTCGCCGAGGTACTGCTGCATCGGGTCGAGCTTCGTGGCGCCGACCTCGTGATCGAGCTCGAACAGCGGCGCGGTCTTCTGCACGTCCTTGCGCGCGAGGACGTCCTGCTTGAGGCGATCGCGGGCGATGTTGGCCAAGGCGTGGCTGGGCAGGCCGGGGTTGATCACGTACGACATCAGCATCACGTCCGCCCAGCGCGCCGGCACCGGCCATTGCGCGGCGCGCAAACGGCGGGCCTGGGCCTTGGCGTCGTAGGCCACGAACACGCGGTCGGAGGCGAAGACCTCGCGCAGGGCGGCGGACATCTCGTCCGTCCCGCCGAGATGAGGGGCGATGGGGACGAGCAGCGACTCCGAGGCACGGTTCGAGAGGGAGGTGGCGATCGGAGCGTCGAAACCCTCGACCGTCGCCGGCTCGAGCCAGACCGCGAGCGGCTCGCTGCCCTGGGCGAACGCGCGGACGTCGTCCGCCGAGGCGGCGATCCGGTACTCCTTCGGCACCGCGGGCGCCTCGGGGAGAAACTCCTGCATCAGCGAGGCGAACTCGAGCCGGGAGAAGACGTCGTGCAGCTTCGGCCGGTCCGGCTCCTGGCGGCGCAACGCGTCGAAGTCGGTCTCGAGGTCGAGATCGCACTTGATCTTCGCCAGCTCGCGGGAGAGGAAGGCCTTGTCGCGGTGCTCCTCCAGCTTCTTGCGCATCGCCGGCTTGGGGACCTCTTCGAGCTTCTCGTAAACGGACTCGAGCGAGCCGAACTGCTGGATCAGACCCTTGGCCCCCTTCTCGCCGATACCGGGGACGCCTGGGATGTTGTCGATGGCGTCGCCCCAGATGGCCATCACGTCGACGACCTTCTCCGGCGGCAGGCCGAAGGCCTCCTCGACCCCTTTGGCGTCGTACATCACCTCGCGGCCGGTGTGGTAGAGGCGGATGCCGTCGCCGACGAGCTGGAAGAAATCCTTGTCGCTGGTGGCGATGACCACCTCGTAACCCCGATCGCGAGCAGTGCAGGCCAGCGAGCCGATGAAGTCGTCCGCCTCCCACTCCGCGGAGCGGATGACCGGAATGCGGAAGCCCTCCAGGACCTCGTAGACGAAGGGGATCTGCACGACCAGGTCGTCCGGCATCGGCCGGCGGTCCTTCTTGTAGTCGGCGAACTGGGTCGTGCGGGCGGTCTCCCGCCCCTCGTCGAAGGCCACGGCGATGCAGTCGGGCTCGTGGTCCTTGAGCAGCTTGCGGAGGGTGGTGACGAATCCGTAGACCGCGTTCGTGGCGAACCCGGCCGAGTTGGTCAGGTTGCGGATGGCGTAGTAGGAGCGGTAGACGTTGTTCGAGCCGTCGATGATGAAGAGGGAGGGCTTTTTCGCGGCGGCTTTGGCGGGCATCGCGGCGCGGGATTATAGGAGTTCCCTGAAAGCACTAACGGAGCCTTTCGGCTCCGTTGTGGTACATCGGGCTGGACCGCTGCGGCCAGTTGGTAGGGTTCAAGGAAGCTAAGTGAGTAATCGTCCAAAATCGGTCCAATAGTCAAGGAGGGAGCCCGCAGCGGCCACTTGGCGCAGGCAAGTGAGATGGGACCCGCGCAAGTGCGGCTTCGAATTTCTGTTCGAGGCCTGAATCATCGTGCTCCCCGTCATTGCGAAGGGCCTGCCAACTTCGCTTGCCACCGCAAAATCCGCTACCAAAACGGTCCTTTTCAGCGACCGCAACCGTCGAAGTCTCAGGAATCAAGCCACATACGTCTTTCGCTTGTGAAAAAAGGCACACGCCAGATCGGCGACGGAATCGGTGGAAACTTTTTCCACCTCTGGCTCCCAGGTTGCAATTCTGACCAACCACCATGAAGAAGAAAGTGACCATCGCCGCCCTTCTGCTGGCTTCCGCCCTCCCCCTT
>JBIOTX010000127.1:0-25352 GCA_044866315.1 Thermoanaerobaculia bacterium
TCGTCCCCGGCGGGCTGAGAGCCCGCCGCTCCACTGTACGTAATCACACAGTCCTGGTTGCCACCGCCGGCGAGACCGTCGCCGCGCGCAGCGCGGGCGGGATGGTCGCGATCAATCCGTTCAGCCACAAGAGGCCCATCCCCACCAGCACGAGGTACCACGGCAGCTTCTCGTCGGTCAGGTTGCTGACCAGGAAGAAGTCCAGGGCGTACGCCGCGATCACGCCGAGGAGCAGGCCGGCCGTGGTGACGATCCAGTTCTCGGTCAGGAAGTGCTTGAGGATGTCGCCTTTGGTCGCGCCGAGGGCGCGGCGGGTGCCGATCTGCTTGGTGCGCTCGGCGACGGCCAGCGAGGTGATGCCGACGATGCCGAGGGCGGTGACGAAGACCAGCACGACGATCACCCCGGTCATGCTGCGGATGATCATGCGGTTACTGCCGAAAAAATTGTCTTTCACCTGCGGGATGGTCAGGAGGCGGAACGTGCGGCCCGGATTCACCGCCACCAGCCGCGGCTCGAGCTGCTTGGACACGGCTTCCATCGCCCCCGGCTCGACGCGGATCAGGTACGCCGACCCGCCGCCGTCGTACGAGCGGCCGGGGGTGAAGAGCACATACTCGCTGATGTTCCACGAGTACGGGGCATAGAACTCGTCGATGATGCCGATGACCGTGCGCGCGCGCTCGCCCTCGCCGTTGGTGATGACCTTCCCCAGGGGGTTGGCGTCGCCCCAGAGCTTCTTCGCCAGGGCGCGGCTGATGATCGTCACGTGCGTCGGCTCGTTCGGATCGAGCGGCGTGTCGGTCTCGGTGAATGCGCGTCCCTGGGCGACCTTCACGCCGAGGGTGTCGAACAGCCCCTTCGTGGTCGCGTAGATCTGGGCCTGGAACTTCTCCGGGTAGCCTTGGGTCTTCCAGGTGCCGGAGCTGCCGCCGCCCTGCCAGGGGAGGAAGCTCGTCGCCGCCGCGGCCTTGACGCCGGGGATGCCTTGAATGGCGCGCAGGTCCGCCTTCACGGTCTGCTCGACGTAGCTCTGCTCCTGGAACTCCGGCGCAAACGGCGTGGTGATGAAGAAGAGCAGGTTCGCGTCGTCGAATCCCGACTTCCGCTGCATGCTCTCCCGTTGGGCCATGATCATGTTCACGGCATTGGTGACGATGGCCAGGGTGATGGCGATCTCGAGGATGATCAGCGCGAAGCGCATCCGGTTGTGCTTCATCGCGCGAACGATCGGTCCGATGGGCATGGCGTCCTCCTATTGCACCTTGAGCTGCATCGCCGGCGCGACCGAGCAGACGCGCCACGACGGATAGAAGCCGGCCAGGAGGCCGGCCACGAGGGAGAGGAGAATCGAGACCAGGAACATCTCCGTGTCCAGGCGGATCTCCATGGCCTGGCCGGCCCCGGTGCTCATCATCCCGCTGATGAGCTTCAGCACGCCGAAGGAGAGGGCCACTCCGATCGCCCCGCCGATCACTCCCACCAGCTCGCACTCCACCACGTGCTGCCAGAAGACCTGCAGGCGGCTGGCGCCGAGGGCCCGGCGCACCGAGACCTCCGGGACGCGCGCCAGGAACTTGCCGAGGAGCAGGCCGACCAGGTTCAGCGAGCAGACCACGAGGAAGAGGATCGAGACGATACTCATCGACTTCACACCCTGGGGCACGAGGTTGAAGACCTCGAACGTCTCCGGCAGGTTGGTGACCTCGGTGTGCAGCGGGCGCTGGAAGCGACCGAGCTTCTTCTGTTCGCGGACGTAGTTGTCGACGAACTCGCGATAGGCCTGCTGCTTCTCCGGCGTCGGCAGCTCGACCCAGAACTGGATCCAGACCTGCTCGGCGTTGAGATAGGCCTGGAAGCCGTCGCCGTCCGCCCCCTTCCAGCCGTCGCTGTTGCCGCTGGTGAAGATCTCCTGCGGCTCCACGTGGTTGAAGGGCATGAAGATCCCTTCCGGGTTATTGACTCCCTGGGTGAGGTCGTAGAAGCGGAGGTTCGGCTTCCACGACGGGTCGATCACCCCGATGACCTTGTAGTCGCGGTCGCCCATGCGCACCGAGCGCCCGACGCTGTTCGCGCCGCCGAAGAGACGCTGATTCATCTCCTGGTTGAGGACCACCACCTGCTCCGGCTTGGCGTCGGCGGCCTTGTCCCAGCCCGAGCCGTACTGGAAGGGGATCTCGAACATCGGGAAGAAGTCGCTGAAGACCAGGCGCACGTCCTGGCGGAACGGCCTGCCCTGCTTCGGGTCGGGGAAGACGAAGAACCTGGCCTTGAACGTGCCGCCCTGGCGGGTGGGGATGTCCGAGCGCATCAGGCCGCGCATGTCGCGATAGTTGATCTGCGTCGGGAGCGAATGCGGATCCTCGGCGACGTACGCGCGCGACGGATCCCAGTTGTCGAGGCGGACGTAGAACACCTGATCGCTCTTCCCCGGCAGCGGGTCCTTCTCGAACATGTGCCGGATGGCGATGAAGGAGGTCGACACGCAGATGCCGAGGGCGATCGCGCCGACCAGCAGCGCGGTCAGGATCGGATTGCGGCGGAGGCTCTTGGCGGCGATGCGGAGGTTGTACAGGAACATGGCGGCCTCCTAGCGCAGCGACGAAGCCATGCCCGCGCTGACCGGCGCGGTGAGCGTGATCGGCGGAGCCTCGAGATCCACCACCCGCCCGTCCAGCACGTGGATCTGCCGCTGCGCGCGCACCGCGCACTCCGGGCTGTGGGTGACCATCACGATCGTGGTCCCCGCGGCGTTGATGCGGTCGAGGAGATCCATGATCTCGCGGGCCATGAGCGAGTCGAGGTTGCCGGTCGGCTCGTCGGCGAGGATGAGCTTCGGATCACCGGCCAGCACGCGGGCGATGGCCACGCGCTGCTGCTGCCCGCCGGAGAGCTGTGAGGGCAGATGCTTGGCCCGCGAGGAGAGGCCGACCATCTCCAGCGCGCCCTCGATGCGCGTCTTGCGATCGGAGGCCGACAGGCCGCGATAGCGCAGCGGCACGTCGACGTTGTCGAAGACATTGAGGTCCGGGATCAGGTTGAACGACTGGAACACGAACCCGATGGCCCGGTTGCGGATGCGCGACATCTCGCTGTCCGACAGCCGGCTCACGTCCTTGCCGTCGAGCAGGTACGTCCCCGAGTCGAACGTGTCGAGCAGGCCGGCCACGTTCAGGAACGTGGTCTTGCCCGAGCCCGACGGACCCATGACCGCCACGAACTCCCCCGCCTCGACCACCAGCGAAAAGTCGGCGAGGGCGTGGGTCTCGATGGTGTCGGTGCGGTAGATCTTCTTGATGTTCTTCATTTCCAGCATGTCGTTTCTCCCCTATCGCAACAGCACTGTTCTGGCATCTCCGAATGTGGCCGTATCCGACACGATCACCGTCTCCCCCTCGCGCAGGCCGCGCACGACTTCCACCTCGCTGACGCTCGTGGCGCCGAGGGTGATGTCGCGGCGGGTGGCGATGCTGCCGTCGACGACGAAGGCGGTTCGGCCGCCACCAGCGTCGACAAACGCGCCGCGGGCGACCTTGAGCACGTTCTTCTTCGACTCGAACACGAGCCGGGTCATGAGGCGCTGGTTCTGCTTCAGTCCCGGCGGCGCCGCCTCGCCGAAGGCGACGATCGCGGCGACCTGGTTGTTGATCACTTCCGGCGAGACCGCGGTCACCCGGCCGGCGTATTCGCGTCCGTTGAAGGCGATCGTCGCCGGCGTTCCGATCGACGTCTCCCCCGCGTACTCCTCGGGGAGCGAGATCTCCAGCTCCAGCGAGGAGAGGTTGACCACGGTGAGCACGGCCTGGTTCGGGGCCACCGCGTCGCTGTCCCGCACCGCGATCGAGGCCACCATGCCGTCGAACGGCGCGCGGACAGTCAGCTCGCCCACGCGCTTCTCCAGGTCCGCGGTCACCGACTCCTGGCGAACCACCTGCTGCTCGCGGGTCTGAATGTCGAAGGTCAAGGTCTCCGCGGAGAGGCCGAGCTCCTTGCGCGCCGCGGCCAGCTCCATTTCCGCGATGCGCACGCTGTCCTGCGCGGCCTCGTAGTCGGCCTTGTTGCTCAGCCCCTCCTCGAACGTCCGCCTGTTGCGCTCGAGGTTGCGCTTGGCGGCCTCGAGGCGGACGGCGAGGAGATCGACCTGCTGCCGCGCCCGCAAATCCGACTGGCGGGCGACGATCTTCTGGCGCTCCAGCTCCGCGCGGCCGGAGAGCAGTTGCGCGCGGGCCTGCTGCAGCGCGGACTGCAGCTCCTTCGAGTCGATCGTGGCCAGCACGTCGCCCTGCCGCACCTGCGTGCCGGCCTTCGTCTTCAGCGAGACGATGCCCTGGCCGGGGCTGAAGAGCGTGGGATGCAGCGAGGCCACGACGCGCCCCTGGGCGGTGTAGTCGCGCAGGAGATCGCCGCGCTTCACGACGGCCATGCGCAGCGTGGTGGCGTCGACGGCGCGCTCCGCGCGCGTCCAGCGGCGGATGGCGGGATACGAAACGGCGCCGAGGATCACCAGCGCGGCGACGGCGATCGCGACGTACATCAAAGGCCGCGATCCGCGCGCCGCCACCACCGGGCGGTCCATCGAAGAAGTGTCCTGGATCATGTTGTTGCCGCTCCCTTGCGCAACCGCGGTGCCACTCCGCCGCGCTTTGTTTTCAGCAGCTTAGCGTGTCCGGGAACGCGTCCGGTTGACGGATGTCCGCGGACAGATGTCCGCCGCGCAATGCCGTGATAGCGGCGCGAGGCGGCCCGCATCTACGTTCGCCCCATGCGCCGACTGCTGATCCTCGTCCTCGCTCTCGCTCCCCTCGCCTTCGCCCAGGCCCCGCCCGAGATCCGCGAGGCCCAGGCGAAGCTCGCCGCGAAGGACCACGACGCGGTCATCGCCATCCTCGAGCCGTACCTGAAGGCCAACCCGCAGCGCTTCTTCGCCTTCAACCTCCTCGGCACCGCCTACCACCGCAAGGGCGAGCTGGCGAAGGCGCTGGAGAACTACGAGAAGGCCGCGCAGGCGCCGGCGATGCGCGGGCAGGCCTGGTTCAACATCGCCACCGTGCACGCGGAGCAGAAGAACATCGACGAGACCCTGCGCTGGCTGGAGAAGGTACGCAGCACGGGCAGCTTCGACTTCGATCTCTTCCAGACCGACCCGCGGCTGGCCGAGGCGCGGAAGGACCCGCGGTTCGCGAAGCTGATCCCGGGCAAGGGCGACTTCGCCGATCCGTTCGCGGAGAAGGTGCGCATCCTCCACGAGTTCACCGGCGAGGCCAAGGGCGGCCAGTTCGGCTGGATCGCCCGGCGGGTCGGCGACGTCGATGGCGACAAGGTCGCCGACTTCACCACCTCCGCGCCGACGTTCGCCGTGGACGGCCAGCCCGCGGGTCGCGTCTACGTCTACTCGAGCAAGTCCGGACGTCTGCTCTGGCAGCAGACCGGGAAGCCGGGCGACCAGCTCGGGATCGGCATCGAGGGCGCGGGCGACACGAACAAGGACGGCGTGCCCGACGTGATCGCGGGCGCGCCTGGCGCGGGCAAGTCGTACGTCTACTCCGGACGCGACGGCAAGGTCCTGCTCACCCTCGGCGAAGGCGACCCTGCCGAGAACCACGGCCGCCACACCATGGGCGTGGGCGATCTGAACGGCGACGGCTACGGCGATGTCCTCGCCGGCGCGCCGGGCAAAGGCGCGGGGCGCGTGTACGTCTACTCCGGCAAGGACGGTGCGACCCTGCGCGTCCATGAGGGCGAGAAGAACGGCGACCAGTTCGGCGCCACCGTCGGCGGCGAGCGCGGCGTCGTGATCGTCGGCGCGCCCGGCGCGGGCCCGCGCAGCACCGGCCGCGTTTACGTCTACGAAGGACTGGCGCCGAAGCCGAAGTTCACCTTCGACTCCGACGACACCGGCACGGCCTTCGGCGGCATGTTCGTCTCCGTCGTCGGCGACGTCGACGGCGACAAGCGGCCGGACATCTACGTCTCCGACTGGCCGAACGCCGCCAAGGGCCCGTCCACCGGCCGCGCGTACGTCTTCTCCGGCCGCGACGGCAGCCCGATCCACGTCCTCACCGGCGAGGCCGCGGGCGACGGCTTCGGCGTCGGCGTCGCCGATGCGGGCGACGTCGACCGCGACGGCCGCGCCGACCTGGTCATCGGCGCCTGGCAGCATGCATCCAAGGCCGTCTCCGGCGGCAAGATCTACGTCTACTCCGGCAAGGACGCCCGCCTCCTGCGCACCCTCACCGGCCGCATCCCCGGCGAGACCCTCGGCTTCGACGCCACGAGCGTCGGTGACGTCGACGGCGACGGGACGCCGGATTTGCTGCTGACGTCGGCGTGGAGCGGGATCCGGGGGTTTCAGTCGGGGCGCGTGTTCATCGTGTCCGGGCGGGCGAAATTGAAAATTGAAAATTGAAAATTGAAAACGAGAGCGCGGCCGGCCCGGGAGTGCATACTGAGGGCGACAGGAAGTCGCCATGAAGAACCGTCACCGATACCTCCTCTTCGTCCTCCTCCTCATCCCCGTTCCGCTCCACGCGATGGAGACGTACCGTCTCCCGCATCACGACGTCACCGTCACATCGTTCACGGAGCCGGCCGGGTCGCTCCTGCTCGTCTTCGACTTCGAACAGCTCGACGAGGACGTGTTCCTCCGCGTCACCAATCCCGGCACTCCGGAGGCGGAGCTGCGCATCTGGACCAATGGAGTCTTGGAGACCCTTGCCTGTGTCGCGCGCGAGCTCGGCGAGATCATCACCACCGCGATCGTCGACTCGTACCTGGCCAAGCAGGCATGCTCCGCGACGGGCGCGATCGCGCTCGCGCTCACCGCCTACAGCTGCCTGAGCATCCCCGCGCCCGCCGCCACCCTGGGATGCATCAACGGCCTCGCCAAGCTGATCTCCTGCAGCCTCGTGAACTGCGAGGGGCTACACATGGAGTGGTGAGGGAGTGAACAGGTCCTTTGCAACGGATTTTGGCAGGGTTGAACTGTGGAGTGAGGCTGGCGAATCCAGGGTAGTGGGTCAGTTTGATGTTGCGGGCGTCGTTTGCAACTCGCGCATGCCGCGCTCGAAAGCGGCGCGGAGCTCGGCGCGCTCCTCTGGCGTACGGTACTGGAGCTGAGGTCCCTCGCGCGTCTCGTACTCGGGCCACGTCTCGTACCTGCGCGGAGCGTTGTGATAGGCGAACCGCTTCTCAAGCTCGAAATCGACGATCACACTTACCTCGTGAACGCCATCATCGTGACAGCTTCTGGCGACTTGGTCAACTAGTTCACCATCCTACCCACGCCGGCCTGCGCCGCCTCGCACTCCGGCGACTTGATCAGATCCACGATGTCGAGCAGTGCCATTGAAAAGGAGGGATGCGCGGCTGGGCCGATTTCAATTTTCAATTTTCAATTTTCAATTCCGGCGATATCGTCGCTCCCATGCGTCACCTCGCCGTGATCCTCCTGCTCACTCTCGCCGCCTGCCAGAACGAGCCGGCCGCCGTCACCGGCACGGTCGACGAGCGCGTCCCGGTCGGGGTGATGTACGTCGGCGCGCCGGCAGGCCTGAGCGTGCGGGAGCAGCCGAACGACGCCGCGCCGGTGATCGCGACGTATCAGAACGGCGAGCAGATCTCGATCCTGGTAGACAAGGGCGAGTGGGTCGAGGTTCGCACCGGCGACCGCGCGGGCTGGGCGAAAAAGTCCGAGCTCACCACTGCGGCCGGCAAAGCCGAGCAGGAGACCAACCTCCAGCCGAAGTTCCGGGTCATGCCCCTCCCCGTCTCCGCCCCCAGCGCGCACGGCGAGATCTACATCGAAGCCGACGTGAACACCGACGGCGACGTCGTGCACACCCGCCTCATCACCAACACCACCGGCTCCGTCGCCCTGGCCGCGCAGAACGAACAGGCCCTGCGGTCGGCGAAGTTCTACCCGATCATCGTCAAGAACGAGAGGCAGCCGTTCAAGTACTACCACAAGGTGACGTACTAGGGCGCAGGGGGCAGGAGGCAGGGCGCAGAAGAGATGATGAAGGAAGAGGTTCGAATGAAGAGGGAAGAATGAAGAAACCGATCGCCCATGATCGGGGTTGGCGGGCTTCTCAATTCTTCCCTCTTCATTCGAACCTCTTCCTTCATCATCCTTCTGCCTTCCCCCTCACGTCTCTTCCCTCGTGATCCACTTCTCCACCTTCGGCGGCTTCCAGGACTCGAAGCGCTGGAGGAGCATTTCCGCGTCGCTGTCGATCATGGCGATGGCGCGGTGGGCGTCCTTGAGGAAGCGCTCGCGCACGGCGCGGTCGAGGAAGTGCATCAGCGGCGACCAGTAGCCGTTCACGTCCAGGAACCCGACTGGCTTCGCGTGCAGGCCGAGCTGGGCCCAGGTCCAGATCTCGAAGATCTCCTCCAGCGTCCCCAGCCCGCCCGGCATGGCGATGAAGGCGTCCGCGAGATCGGCCATCATCGCCTTCCGCTCGTGCATCGTGTCGACGATGTGTAGGTCCGTGAGCCCGCGATGCCCCACCTCTCGCGCCCACAGCGCGTGCGGGATCACCCCGATCACTCGCCCGCCCGCCGCGAGGACGGAGTCCGCCAGCTCGCCCATCAGCCCGACGCTCCCGCCGCCGTAGACGAGGGCGATCCCCTCCCGCGCGAACAGCGCGCCGAGGCTGCGCGCCGCGCCGAGGTAGACCGAGTCGGAGCCGGTGTTCGAGCCGCAGAAGACGCAGATGCGCTGGATCATGTCTTGTCCCAGTTCACCCCGCGCGAGGACGCGGGGTGAACTGGGTGATTCCATCACATCCCCCGGCATCATCCATCACAGAGTCCCCCTCCCTCCTCGGCGCACCCTTCCCGTCAGGAGGCCAGTTCCATGAAGCAGATCCTCGTCTTCTCCCTCATCCTCCTTGCCGCCGCCTGCATGCAGAAGCCGGCGCCGGTGACCGCCGATACGGCGACGGTCGATCCCGCCGACCGGCCGGCCATCGCCGTGGAGTACGTGGCCGTGCCCTCGATGAGCGTCTATCGCGGCCCCGCCGAGAACACGGAGGTCATCGGCAGATACGGTCTGACCGAGGCCATCTCCGTTCTGGAGCGGAAGGGCGGATGGTCGATGATCCGCACCTTCAACGGGACGGGGTGGGTCAAGAGCGCCGACCTGATGAACGCCGAGCAGGCCGCGAAGATCGACACCGCCGTCCCCCGCTTCTACGTCGCCCCGAAGGCCATCCCCTTCAGCGTCCGCGGCGAGATCTGGCTGCAGGCGAAGGTGAACACCGACGGCGACGTGGTGGAGGTCAAGCCGGTCAAGAACACCACCCGCAACCGCGCGCTCGAGGATGCGAATGCCGAGGCGCTGATGCAGGCGAAGTTCTATCCGGTGATCGACAAGGGGGCGCGGAAGGTGTTCATCTACGAGCACCGGGTGTACTACTGATTCTTAGCGCAGCCCCGCCGCATCCCACTTCTCGATCGTGGTAGCGATCAGCAAGGCCACTTTGTCGTTGACCTTGCGAAAGTACTCGTCGGCCTTCTTCTGATCGAACTTCGGATACCCCTGCCCCGGCTGATACAGGCCGATGGAGGACGGGAAGGGCACGGCCGCCCAGGTGCCCGGCGCGGGATAGGCGGTGGCGAGCTTGTCGCTGTAGCGCTCCGGGTGCACGAGGGTGCGGTCGATGGCTTGAACCATGGCGGTCTCGTTCCAGCCGGCGTGGCCGCCGTCCTCGCCGAAGACCTCCTTGGTGATGTCCGAGGCGAAGGACCACCAGTTGATGACCAGGGTGCGCACGCGTTGCTCGGTGGCCACCTCCGCGGCGACCGCGGTCAGCACGGCCGTCTGCGGGCCGCCGTGTCCGTTGAGGATGATGATGTTCTGGAAGCCGTTCTTCGCCAGCCCCTCGAGCACGGCCTTGATGTACGGGCGGTAGGCGCTCTCCGGGATCTGGAACGCGCCGGGATAGGCCTCCATCGAGCCGGTGATGCCGTACGGCACGGCGGGGGCGATCATCGCGTTCACGCGCGGCGCGATGGCCCGGGCCATGGCCTCCGGCGCGGTGATGTCGGCTCCGTTGTTGACCACCCCGTGCGGCTCGAGCGTGCCGGTCGGGAGGAGCACCGTCTTGATCTTCGACGGCACGAGCTCGCGGAACTCCATCCAGTTGATCCGGCCCATGTCGCGCTCCTGGGCGGAGGCGGGGAGCGCAGCGAGAAGAACGAGCGCGAGAGCGATGCGTTTCATGGCCTGTGCATTCTCTCAGTTCATCCTGGGGGTGCCGTTTGGAGTGCGGCAGCTGCGCTGCCGGTTTCAAAGCGGCGGCATCGCCGCCGCACTCCAAACCGCCCGCGCACGTGGCATGTTCTGCGTGGGGGCTCCGTCATAGTTTCAACTGTTCGTTCCAAACAGCGCGGCTGAGCCGCAAGCCCGAGGGAAAGTGCGCGGCGAAATCCGCGCGCAGGCGCGGGGCGTGCTCGGCGAGGTAGCGATCGAGCTTCTCCTGCGAGGCGACGGTATACCGCGACCGGTACGTATCCGGCGCGCTCTGCTCGAACCGCGCGTCGAGGAAGCAGCCGGTGGCGAAGACCTCGGCCACGTGCTTGTCGCGCATGTAGGTCTCGAGCGCTTCGGCGAGCGAAGCGTCTTCGACGTGGATGGTCACTTCGTAGGAGATCATCGCAAGGGTTTGCGCGTCCGCGCGGCAAGATCCTCCCGCATCTGCCGCGCGAGCTTCGCGGTCTCGGGATCTTCGATGTCCGGGAGGATCTTCTCCAGGATCGCCAGCGCCTCGGCATACCGGCCGGCCTTGGCGATCTCCGCGACTTCCCAGATCGTGTGATCGGCGCGCACGGCTGCCTCGACGCGCGGGTCGCCGTCGATCAGCCAGGACCGCGCCTGCTCCAGCTGCTCGCGCGTGCCGGAGTGCGCGAGCACGGTCTCGATCAGCCGCGCCGCGTCCTGGAGGCGGCCGGCGTCGCGGTAGAGGGCGGCGAGATGGAACGCGGCGTGGCCGTCGGCGGGGGCGAGCTGGAGGCTCTTCTCCAGCGCGGCGATGCCTGCAGCCGGGTCGTCGTCGGCTAGAAAGTACGTGATGCCGAGCTCCGCCCAGGCGCGGGCGAAGGCGGGATCGAGCCTGGTGCTTCGCTCGAACGCGGCGCGGGCCTTGGCCAGGACGTCGTCCGGCACGACCGTGGACGTGTCGGCGTACGGTTGGAGGATGCTCAATCCGTACTGGAGCTGGAGCTCGGCGTCGTCGCCGCCGTGCTTGGCCGCGAGGGCGAACGAGGCCTCGCTCTCGGCGAGCCGTCCGGCGAGACGGTGCAGGCGTCCCAGGGCCGCATGCGCTCCCGCGTGCGCGCCGTTGACCGCCAGGGCCTCGGCGAGGAAGCGCTCGGCCGCGGGGTTGGGCGGGTCCTGCCAGGCGAGGAGGTGCCCGAGCTCGTACAGCAGCGCGTCGCGGGACATGGGCACGGGCTCGTCCAGCGCGGGGGTGATCATCTCGCGCAGCGGGTGGTGGGTGACGGTGAAGGTGTTGCGGCGGAGGTAGTGCCGCAACTCGTCGGCGAGTTTCTCGGGCGAGGTCGCGAACGCGGCGGCGAAGGCCTCTCCGGGCGAGGCCTCGCCGTTGCTCAGGCGCAGAAACTCGCCGAGCTGGGCGCGCTGGCGCTCGCCGGACCTTAGATAGTGAACCAGCAGCCAGGACTGCGCGTAGAAGGCGTTGCGGCGCCGCTGGTCGTCGAGGAGCGGCGCGTCGACGGTCATGCCCAGCACCTCCTCCATGGGCAGGAGCGGCTGATTGAGCAGGAAGCGCACGTGCTCGGCGATCGGGTGGCCGAGGGCGGCCTGCTCGTCCGTCGTCGAGAAGGTGGAAAAGTACTCCGCCAGCCCCTCCGCCGCCCAGAGCGGCGCGCGCGGCGCGGTGTTCCGCAGCACGTAGTGCGTGAGCTCGTGATAGACCGTCCGGGCGATGCCGGTGCGCACGTCGGTGCGGAGGAGGATGGCGTTGCCGCCGTCGCCGCTCACGTAGACGCCGCTGATCCCCTCCGTCTTCCGCCCCATGACGGCCTCGCAGTACGGCTCGAAGCCGCGGCGGCTCGAGAAGATGAACACGGCCGTGCGCGTGTGCGAGCGGACGTTCATCCGGGTCACCTGCCCGATCGCGGCGCGCATGCGCAGGAGGTCGCGGGCGACGCCGAGGGTGGCGCGCGGGGAGACGTTGCTGACGAAGCGGAACTCGTCGGCCTGGAGGGTGATCCACTTCTCGGCCGCGGGCGGCGGCTCGATCGCCGCCGCAGCCGCGGCGGCGAGGAAGACGACGGCGGACAGGGCCCAGCGCCGCACGTCCCCCATCTTACGCGGGGAGACTGGAATGAAAGCTGCCACGGTGGGTTTAACGGCCGCGCATGCAGCAGTTTCGTTACGACATCCGCAACGTCGCCATCATCGCCCACGTCGACCATGGGAAGACCACGCTCGTGGACGCGCTCCTCAAGCAGGCCGGGGCCATCCGCGCCCACCAGGTCGTCGACGAGCGGGTCATGGACTCGAACGACCTCGAGAAGGAGCGCGGGATCACCATCCTCGCCAAGAACACCTCCATCCGCTACTTCGTCGACCAGCCCGACGCCCTGGGGCACCCGGTGCACCATGAGGCCACGCACACGGCCAGCGGCCATGATCTGCCCGCGGACTTCATCCATCCCAGCGAGGTGAAGATCAACATCGTCGACACGCCGGGCCACGCCGACTTCGGCGGCGAGGTGGAGCGCGTGCTGTCGATGGTCGACGGCGTGATCCTCCTGGTCGATGCGGCCGAGGGGGCGATGCCCCAGACGCGGTTCGTGCTGCGCAAGGCCCTCGGACTGGGGCTGCTGCCGATCGTGGTCATCAACAAGATCGACCGCCAGGACGCGCGGCCGAACGAAGTGGTCAACGAGGTCTTCGATCTGATGGTGGAGCTCGGGGCCTCGGACGAGCAGCTCGACTTCCCCATCCTCTACGCCATCGGCCGCCAGGGCATCGTGCGCACCGAGCTGACCGACACGAACGAGGACTGCCGGCCGCTGTTCGACACCATCCTCAAGCGCATCCCGCCGCCGGTCGGCAACGCCGACGGGGCGATGCAGCTCTTGGTCAGCTCCGTCGACTACAACGACTATGTCGGCCGCCTCGGCATCGGCCGCGTGCAGCGCGGCGTGATCCGCCAGGCCTCGGACGTGGTGCTGATCCTGCGCGACGGCACGCACAAGAAGGGACGCGTCACCAAGCTGACCGTGTTCGAGGGCCTCAAGCGCGAGGACGTGGAGGAGGCGGCCGCGGGCGAGATCGTGGCCGTGGCCGGCTTCGCCGACGTCGAGATCGGCGAGACCTTCGCCGCCGCGGACGCGCCGGAGGCGCTCACCCCGATCGCCATCGACGAGCCGACCGTGTCGATGTTCTGGATGGTCAACGACTCGCCGTTCGCGGGGACGGAGGGCAAGTACGTCACCTCGCGCAACATCAAGGACCGCCTGGAGCGCGAGCTGCGCAAGGACGTGGCCTTGCGCGTGAAGGAGACCGGCCAGGCCGACCGCTTCGAGGTCGCCGGGCGCGGCGAGCTGCACCTGTCGATCCTGGCCGAGAATATGCGCCGCGAGGGCTACGAGTTCGCCCTCTCCCGGCCGCAGGTCATCCTCAAGCAGATCGACGGCAAGACCATGGAGCCGTACGAGGCCCTGGTGGTCGACATCGAGGAGGCCCACGTCGGCCCGATCATGGAGAAGCTGCAGGCCCGCCGCGCGGAGATGACGGACATGGTCAACCCCGGCACGGGCCGGGTGCGCATCGAGTTCAAGATCCCGACGCGCGGCCTCTTCGGCATCCGCACGGAGTTCCTCTCCGAGACCCGCGGCACGGGCCTGCTGTACCACACCTTCCTCGAGTACGGCCCGTATCGCGGCGAGCTCGCCGGCCGCAATCGCGGCGCGCTCGTGGCCAAGGAGGCCGGCGAGACCACGGCCTACGCGATCGAGCCGCTCCAGGAGCGGACCACGCTCTTCCTCGGGCCGGGCCAGAAGGTCTACGGCGGCCAGATCGTCGGCGAGAACTCGCGCGACAGCGACATGGTCGTGCAGGTCTGCCGGGCCAAGCACCTCACCAACATGCGCGCCTCCGGCTCCGACATCGCCGTGCGCCTCACTCCCCCGCGCCTCCTCACCCTCGAGCAGACGCTGGAGTGGATCGAGGACGACGAGCTGGTGGAGGTCACCCCGGAGTCGATCCGCATCCGAAAGATGATCCTCGACCATTCGCAGCGCGAGGTGGCGGCGAAGAAGGCCAAGAAGGCGGGTTGAAACGAAACGCCGCGCTGCGTCACTACCTCCTTTATAGGAGGTGACGCATGGCGGGCAAAACGTGGGACGAGGCCACTGAGCCGAAGATCACCCCGGAGCTGTTCGAGCGCCGAGGACGGGAGAGGCGGAGCGGGCGCGAGGTCCTGTTCCTTCGTCCACGGCAGCACGTCGGCGAGCCGGAGCCGGACGGACCGCTCGTGCGCACGTCGCCGCCCGCGTTCGCCGTTCAGCTCAAACCCGGCGACGACTGTCCCCCCGAGCCGGACCTGGTCGACGCCGCCAACGCCTTCCGCGGCCTCATCGCCCAGATCCTCGGGAACATCGAGGTTCGGTTCCGATGCGTGGACGGCGTGGTGACGATTGCCATCTGGCTGGACTCGGCGCGGACGCAGCGGGAAATCCAGGCCCGCGAGCGCTCGCTGCGGCAGATCTCGCAGCTCGATGAAGAGGCGGACGAGCAGGTGGCGATGTACATCACCCACCGCGCCCTGCAAGCCCTGGCCCGGGCGGAATTCGATCGGATGCTCGGGCCGCATTACCGGCTGGCGGACGACGGCCGTAAGTCGGCCGATGGACCGATCCATCTCGAGCGCATCATCGTCGACCTGGAGCCTCCGAAGAAGATCATCACTCGGGTGGAGGGATTCGACGACCGGCCCTGGCCGGACGTCGACTTCACCGCCAGGATCACCGACGAGATCACTACCGGCACGCGCATGGTGCCCTGTACCGTGGGCACTCTCACGGAGATCGAGGGCCTGTTCTGCCGTTCGACGGACGACGTCGACGTGGACCCCGGGGACGCGGCTCTGGCCGCCACGCTCGGCCTCCTCACCTTCCCCTTCTTCGGGATCGGGTCCGTCTTCCTCTTCCAGTTGCTCAGTGCGGGCGGTCCCGACGATGTGGGCGCCGGCGAAGACGAGGGGGGCGTGGGGTGCGCGCTCACCCGGCTGGTGCAGCAACCCATTCCGCGCGCCGAGTTCGCCGCGCTGGGGATCAACTACCTGCGAGCGTCCGTGACGCCGAACGCGGTGCTCCTCGGCGGCACGCTGGTCAGCTGCCGGCGGACTCCGCGCGTGACGATCGAAGGGCCGGGCTCGTTCACCATCCCCATCGAGCGCGGCAGCGTCGCAGCAGTCTATCGCGCCGAAACGGCGGAGACGTTCGGCGACCTGCGGTTCCAGTGGACGGCCACGCATGCGCGCGTGCACAACCCCACCGGCAGCTCCACCCGGATCACCTTCGATCTCGGCGGTCCGGTGCAGAACAGCGTGACCGAGAGCCGGATCACCCTCACCGTCACCGACGGCGAGGGCGTGCTGCCCGCGGCCAGCAAGACCGTGCGCATCCGCCTGACGTCCGCGCCGCCGCCGCCGCGACCGCGCCCGGGCGACGACGATCCCGATCGCCAGCCGCTGTGACGTGACACAATCGGGAGGATGAACGCCGCCGCGCTGCTGCTCGGACTGGTCCTGGCCTCGATCGAAGTCCCCACCGCACTGCAGCGTTTCGTGGAAAAGGGCGCGACCCCGATCGCCGTCGAGAAAGGGGACCTCAATCGCGACGGGCGCAGCGACTACCTCCTCGTCGTCGAGCATCCAGCGAAGGAGAACGCACCGCGCTCGCTGCTGGTCCTCGTCCGGAACGCCGACGGCTCGCTGAAGCTCGCCAAGCGCAGCGACAAGGCCGTCTACTGCCGCGAGTGCGGCGGAGTATTCGGCGATCCTTTCGAGAGCATCGAGATCAAGAAGGACCGCTTCGTTATCCACCACTACGGCGGCAGCTCCTGGCGCTGGACGAACGACGCCACCTTCGCCTGGTCCCGCCGCGACCGGACCTGGCAGCTCGTGCGGGTCGAGACCTCGAGCTTCCACGCCGGGGACCCGGAGAACGAGGAGCGGAAGGTCCATGAGCCGCCGCGGGACTTCGGGAAGATCGACCTGGCGGAGTTCGACCCCGACGACTATCTCGGGAAAGGGCCGAAGTAGGCCGACGTCGCGTTCCGGGAGACCGACGTCGCGTTCCGGGAAACCGACGTCGCTATCCCGGAGACCGATGTCGCGTTCCGGGAAACCGACGTCGCTTTCCGGGAGACCGATGTCGCGATCCCGGAGACCGATGTCGCTTTCCGGGAGACCGACATCGCTATCCCGGAGACCGACGTCGCTATCCCGGAGACCGACGTCGCGTTCCGGGAGACCGACGTTGATCTCTCCAGAGGACACCCCGCGCTACGCCAGCACGAACTCGAACGAGGCGACGCCGCCCTTCAGCTCCACCAGCAGCTCCTCCCGGAACAACCAGTCCCCGGCGTTCAGCGCCTCCCCCGGAAAGAACAGCTGCGTGGTGAGCAGCCGCGTGCCCCGGCCCTGCACCCTCACGTGAATGTGCGGCGTGCGCCGGCCGCCGCGGTCGCCGTACGGCCCCGGCTTGACGGTCTCGAGGCGAAAGCGGCCCTCGGCGTCGGTGCGCTGGTGGCCCCGGAGGCGGAAGCCGTCGTTGTCGTACACGCCGTTGCCGTCGCAGCTCCAGAAGTCGAGGAGCGCGCCGGCCATCGGGCGGCAACCGGTAGTAAGTACCCGTCCGACCAGCAGCAGCGGCGCGCCGGCGATGCCCGACTCGCGCAGGTTCGTCCGCTCGGGCGTGTTCGGGGTATAGAACGGCCCCGCGGTCGCGCTCGGGGTCGGCTCGTCGTCGCACTGGGGCGTCGCGGCCAGCATCGCCCCCGGCAGGAGACCGGCGGCGCCGACCATCAACCCGACCGCAGTCCGTCGCGTGATTCGCATGGGCCGGAAACTATGTCACGCGCCGGAGGCAGTGGCGCCAGAACGCAGCCGTTTCTGTGAACAACGGGGGAACAGGGCGAGACCGGCCCCGGTTCTGGTGGAGCCGCCGTCCGGCATCCGGAATTTGTTATTCTGCGCATGAAGCACATGAACCCGTCCACCCCCCCACTCCTCACCGTGGTCGTCCCCTGTCACAACGAGCGGTCGACCGTGGCGGAGCTGTTGCGCCGGGTCCTGGCGGTGCCGGTCTCGAAGGAGATCATCGTCGTCGACGACGCCTCCACCGACAACTCGGCGGAGATCGTCGAGGCCATGGCCCGCACCGAGCCGACCATCCGCCTGATCCGGCAGGGGAAGAACCAGGGCAAGGGCGCCGCGCTACGGCGCGGGTTCGACGAGGCCCGCGGCGAGATCGTGATCGTCCAGGATGCCGACCTCGAGTACGAGCCGAAGGAGTACCCGCTCCTGCTCCAGCCCATCCTCGACGGCGACGCCGACGTGGTCTACGGCTCGCGCTTCGTCGGCTATCCCCGCCGGGTCATGCTCTACTGGCACACCGTCGGGAACAGCTTCCTCACCTGGCTGTCCAACGTCACCACCAACCTCAACCTCACGGACATGGAGACCTGCTACAAGGCCTTCCGCCGCGAGGTCATCCAGTCCATCCACCTGGAGTCGAACCGCTTCGGCTTCGAGCCGGAGATCACGGCCAAGGTCGCCCGCCGCGGCTACCGCATCTACGAGGTCCCGATCTCGTATCACGGCCGCGACTACTGGGAGGGGAAGAAGATCGGCTGGAAGGACGGCGTCAGCGCCATCTGGACGATCTTCAAGTACGGCCTCTTCGACCGTGGGGACTCCGAGGCCGAGGGGTACGTGACCCTGCAGCGGATGTCGCGCCTGTCGCGCTACAACCGCTGGATCTGGCAGAGCATCAACAAATACGTCGGCGACCGCGTGCTCGAGGTGGGTGCCGGGATCGGGAACATGACCCGGGTGATGTACGGCCGGGAGCTGATCGTGGCCACCGACGTCGAGCTCCCCTACCTGCACATTCTCCGCAACCGCTTCTCGCGCAACCCGACCATCCGCGTGGCCAAGCTCGACCTCAACTCCGACGCGGACTGCGCCGCGCTGAAGGAACACGCCTTCGATACCGTGGTCTGCCTCAACGTCCTCGAGCACATCGAGGACGACCGCGGCGCGCTGCGGCGCCTGTACGACCTGCTCGTGCCGGGCGGGAACCTCCTGCTCTTCGTCCCCGCCGACCAGAACCTCTACGGGACCATGGACAAGCAGGTCGGGCACTTCCGGCGCTACTCGCTCGGCGACCTCAAGGAGCTGATCGAGTCCGAGGGGTACGTCGTCCCGGAGATCTTCCACCAGAACTTCTTCGGCCGCTTCGGCTGGTGGCTGAACGGCCGGATCCTGCGGCGCGACCACGTCCCCGCCGGCCAGTCGGTGCTCTTCGACCTGTTGGTGCCTGTCTTGCGCTTCCTGGAAGGGAAGAACCCGCGCAAGGGCCTGAGCCTGGTCGCGGTCGCCACCAAGCCCCTCACGGCCACCCGTGAACTTTCCGTAACTGCGTGATTCCCCTCACGAACTCTGAGCGCGGCCAGCCGAATATTGAGCTGGTATGAGCTACACAGACTGGCTTCGCACACAGGTCGAGCGTCTGGAGGAGGAGATCCGAAGCCACTCCGTGTTCGATACCGACGCTCCCGCAAGCATCGCCGAGCTGAAAGCGCTCCGCTCGAAGGTCGTGATCCACACGTACCTGCGCCAGCAGCTGCTGCGGAGGGAGACGGTGCAGGTGGGCGAGGAGGAGTACGACACGCAGGAGTTTGTGGTGGTGAGGCGGGCGTGATGTGGTCACGGGGTTTCGGGGTCACGGGGTTTCGAGGAACGTGACGAAGACGAATCCGCTAAGGATTGAAGGCCCATGGGCGGACGGTCGCGTCCTCGATCTCCACTCCACCGGCAGCGAGTTCCTCGGCTACGACGAGTACGGGCACGAGCAGTTCGACACGCGTCGCACCGAGGTGGGCGAGTTGCTCTGCCGGCTGAAATATCGAAACGACGTCTCGGCGCTCGAGGAGATCGGTGCCGTCGCCGAGAAGTTCATCCGCTCCTGGCGCATCAAGTTCGACGTGATCGTTCCTGCACCGCCGACGCGAACGCGCCGCGTTCAGCCGCTTCACCAAATCGCCGGCGAGCTGGCGCGGCGCTTCGATGTTCCGGTCGTGAAAGCCGTCTCGAAGAAAGCGGCCGGCGCGGCTGAGTTGAAGAATCTTCGCGAGTACCACGAGCGGCAAGCCGTGCTGCAGGACGCACTCGTTGTGAATGGCCGTGCCGTCGTGGGCAAGCGCGTGCTGCTGCTCGATGACCTGATCCGCTCGGGTGCCACGCTCGGGGCCGTCGCCGCTGCGCTCACCGACGCTGGAGCGGCTATCATCTTTGCATTCGCTCTGACCAAGACGCGGCGCGTATGAAGAAGGTCTTCCTATCCGGTTCCCGACGCCTCTCACGACTGCCCTCTGAAGTTCGGCAGCGGCTCGACGAGATGATCCGTCGCGAGCTGACCGTGCTCGTCGGAGACGCCAACGGCGCGGATAAGGCACTTCAGACGCACTTCGCCGAACACGACTACCCGAACGTCCTCGTCTTTTGCACCGCGGGCGATTGCCGCAACAATGTGGGGCACTGGCCTGTCCGTGCGGTCGAAGCCCCACACCGTGCGCGAGACTTCGCGTTCTTCACCGCGAAAGACGTCGCGATGGCCGACGAAGCGGACGTCGGTTTGGCGCTGTGGGATGGTCAGAGCTCCGGCACGATCGTGAACGTTGCTCGCCTCGTCGCTCGATCGAAGCCAGCCGTCGTTTACGTCGCACCGACCAAAACTTTTTCCACCCTCAAGACGCCCGATGACCTCGCGAACTTCTTGTCATCCGCCGATACAGATGTTCGGGAGCGAGTCGAGGGATACATTCATGATCACGTCGCCGAGTTGCGTCAGGAGCGCGCGCAGGGAGACGCGCCGCGGGCCTGGCAAAGCGTCTTCGGAGCCGCAAGCCGCGCAGACGTGGCCGCAGTCGATGAAATTGTCACGCGCGAGCTGGAGACGGTCGAGCCGGACGATTGGCGGTGATGAGCGCCCTACCCCGCAACCCCGTAACCCCGTAACCCCGTGACCTCCGTCAATACCTCCCCACACCTCCCCTCCACCTTGATCGCCGCCAACTCATCCCCTCTCGTCGGCCCGATGTTCACGATGGCAATCGGCACTCCCCTCTCCGCTGCCCGTTTGACGAACCGAAATCCCGACCACACCGTGAGGGACGAGCCGACGACGAGCATGGCGTCGGACTCGTCGACGCGGCGCATGGCATAGGCGACTTTGTCCTGGGGGACGGACTCGCCGAAGAAGACCACGGCCGGCTTGAGGACGCCGCCGCAGCGGTCGCAGGCGGGGACGCGGAAGTCGCCGATGACGCTCGGGGCGATCTCGGCGTCGCCGTCCGGGGCGAAGTCGGCGTCGTCGGGGTTGAGCTCGCCGACGAGGTTGCCGGCGCCGCAGGCGGCCAGGCGCTCCTGCATGTCCGCGCGCGGGATCTCGGCGCGGCAGTCGAGGCAGACCACGACCCGGTTGCGCCCGTGCAGTTGGACGACCGCGCGGCTGCCCGCCTCCTGATGCAGGTCGTCGACGTTCTGGGTGATGAGCTGGTGCATGCGCCCACGCTCCTCGATCGCGGCCAGGGCGCGGTGGGCGGCGTTGGGCCGCGCGGCGTCGAAGCGGGGCCAGCCGCGGTAGCTGCGCGCCCAGTAGAACCGCCGCACCTCCGCGCTGCGCACGAACGCGCTGTAGTAGATCGGCTTGTGCCGGGTCCAGGCCCCGCCCGGGCTGCGGTAGTCGGGGATCCCGGACTCGGTGCTGCAGCCGGCGCCGGTGAGGACGACTAGGCGGCGGGAGCGGGCGAGGAAGGCGGAGAGGGACATGGTTTCTGGAAAGGTACCTTGAAACGATCGCACCACTGGCATCACTATGGTGATGAAGGCCCAATATGAGCGAATCCCCGGCGGTGCCCCCCCGTCCCTCAGTCTTCGACCGCATGCGCGGCGCGATCACCCTCTTGATGATCGCCCTCGGCGGGTTCGTGCTGTACTACTCGCTCTTCTTCCAGCGCAAGACCGCCTACTACAGCGGCCGCAATGCCCGCCTGGTCGGACGGCTGGCCCAGCAGATCCGCCGCTCCATCGACAGCACGGCCCGCGTGGTCACCAACGCCGCCAGCGTGCCGGACAACGAGCTCGAGGGGATGTATCGGTTCGGCAGTGCGCTTTCGGAGGAGCAGCGGCCGCCGCAGGCAGTCTTCTCCAAGATCGCGGCCGTCCGGACCGACAAGGAGTCCCCGGCCAGCCGCTCCGCGCAGCGGCGGAGCGACGGACTGCTGCTCCGCTTCAACAGTCAGTCGGAGAAAACCGGGGAGAACGCTCATCGTTTCATCTCCGCCGAGGTTCCGCTGCAGCGCCTCATCCAAAACATCGTCCGGCAGACCGCCAACGACATCTTCGACACGGCCTTCATCCTCGACTCCGCCGGCAACGTGATCTACCAGTCCGCCCGGCGGAGCGAGGACGAGAGCGACGCCCAGATCACGATTGTGCGCCTGACCGAGCTGACCGCGCCGCGCAGGTTCGACAAGCCGGTGACCCTGAAGGTCGGCGACCTGATGTCCGCGTCGCGCCAGATGCCCGTGCGCATCGGCGACGCGAGCTACCAGCTCTTCTCCGTGCCGCTCGTCTCCGGCATCGAAGGCGCGAAAAGCGGCGAGTACGAGACCTGGGTGGTCTGCGGCGTGGTCTCCAACGCCACGTTCCGCTCGAACAGCCTGGCCATCTCCGTGACCCTCATGGCCGCGCTGGGCGGGATCGTGCTGCTGATGATCGCCAGCTGGCCGTTCATGAAGATGGGCCTGACCAGCGCGGTGCACAAGGTGACCCTGGCCGACGTCATCCTCCTGGGCATCAGCGGCATCTTCGCCGTCTGCATCGTCACCATGGCCCTCCTGGACTGGTTCACCTACCGGAAGCTGGAGCGCCTCGGCGACGAGGAGTTGATCCGCCTCGGCCGGAACATCGAGTCCAACTTCCAGGCCGAGACCCACAAGTCGATCCAACAGCTCGATGCGGCGCAGCGATTTGCCGAGGCCAGAGTCGCGGAGGCGAGACTCCAGGGCAAGGAGCCCGTCCAGCGCAACGGAAACCTTCTCCTGGACCGCAGGTTTCCCCTCCACACCTTCTTCCAGTCCTTCTCCCTCATCGGGCCGGACGGCTGGCAGCGCGTGAAGTGGTTCGTGGATGCGCAGCCGACGCCGGTGGTTCGCGTCTCCTACCGCTCGTACTTTGCCGCGCCCCTGAACCGCGGGCGGGAGTACCTCGAGCTCGGGGACCGGCACCTGACCATCGAGTCCATTCATTCCTCCACCACCGGCCAGGCCGAGGCCGCGTTCTCCCGGCGAACGGACGACATGCCGGGAACCGATCCGGCCTTCGCCGCGCAGTACCCGGTCATCGCCCTGACCGCGACGCCGCTCTCGGTGACCGATCCCGTCCTGCCGGAAGGCTTCGGCTTCGCCGTCATCGACCCGAGCGGGAAGGTGCTGTTCCACTCCAAGAGCGAGCGGAACATGGTCGAGAACTTCTTCGCCGAGACCGACGAGAACCCGGAGGTGCGCTCGGCGGTGGCGGCGCGGCAGAACAAGCTCATCGACATCCGCTACTGGGGCGACGACTACCGGGCCTTCGCCCATCCCATGACCTCACCGAAATGGACGCTGATCACGTTCCGCGAGCAGTCCGCCCTGCGCACGCTGAACACGGGCGCGCTGATCATCGCCCTGATCTTTCTGCTGGCCCTCTTCGTCGGCGGGCTGGTGCCCTTCATCGCCGCGGTCCTCCTGGCGCGCCCGCGCTATCGCGCGGATTGGCTCTGGCCCGATCCGGGCCGCGTGGCCGCGTACGTGGAGCTGGCGGGGGTGTATCTCGCGCTGCTTCTCATCGGTGCGCTGCTCGTGCTCGGGCTGCGCGGCGCGCCGCTGGCGGCGTTCCCGTTCTGGTTCCTGCCGCTGGTCCTGCTGATCACCTATCTCTACCTCGGCGGGGAGCTGCGCGGCGCCAAGCGGGTCTTCTTCATCGCCGCGCCGGCGGTCTGCACGGCCTCTCTGCTCGTGCTGTCGTGGAACAGTTGGACCGGTCTGAACGTGCCGCTGCTCGGGGCCGCGATTCTCCTGCTCGCCGTGTCGACGCGGGCCGTGCTCCGCAAACGCGACCCCGACAAAGCGCCCGAGCGCCTCCGGGAACGGCAGACCGCTCTGCCGCTCTGCTACGTCTCGGCGGCGTTTCTGCTCCTCCTGGTGACGGCCGTCGTGCCCACCGCGGCCTTCTTCCGCGCGGCTTACCAGCTCCAGCTGGTGAGCTCCGTGAAGTCGGCGCAGATGAAGCTCGCCGGCGATCTGCACGACCGCTGGTGGCACGTCTTCGGGGAGTTCAACCCCACGCGCGGCAAGGGCAAGGCGGGATATTTCGACGCGCGCTGGGGCGAGCTGCTGGATGTCTATTCGTTCAACAAGCCGCTCGAATTCAAGGTCGAGGGGAAGGCGCGCATCGACGGCCCGTCCACCACCGGGTTCCCTGCCTTCATCGAGGCCATCCTTCCGAGCTTCTCGGAGGCGTCCGTCAATGCGCGACAGCTGGCGGCCGACGACACGGCCGATCACGCCTGGTGGTGGGAGCGCAAGGGGCGCGAGATCACCCTGAAGATGAAGAGCGGGCCGAAGCACTTCACCATCCGCACCGACGTGCCGTCGCTCCTGCCATCGCCGCAGGAGCTCCAGACCGCGCGCGCCCTCGGCGCCATCGCCTTCGCGACGCTGGTGATCGTGATCGTCTCCTTCGCCATCGCCCGCTTCATCGCCCGGCGCGTGTTTCTGGTCGATCTGGTCAACCCGCTCTGGCTGTCGCAGGGATTCCTGGGGCTCAAGCGGGTGATCGCCTTCCCCTGCGACGACGCCGCGGCGGCGCGGCTCTTCCGCAACGGCTTCCGGCAGATCGACCTGCGCAACGACGCCGATCTGGAAGTGGCGCGCGGCGCGCCGCAATCCTTCCAGGGCTTCGAGAGCGCGGTGTTCATCGACGGCCTCGGCTACCCCTTCGCCAGCGGCGAGAAGGCCGAGCTGGCGCGGACGCTCATCGATCGCCTGACCCGCAACAGCGACCGGATCGTGGTCATCCGGCCGACCGGTCTCACGGTGATCACGACCTCGTTCCTGCAGGGCGAGGACGGCGACGCCTGGGCCAAGACCCTGTCGAATTTCGTCTGGGTCAACGGATCGCAGCTCAACGCCTCGGCCAGGCGGCTGACGCTCTCCACGCCGCCTCCGATGGAGGATCGCGAGTCCGCCGAGCTCACGGCCCGTACGCGCTGGCGCCGGCGCTCCCTGCACGGGCTGTACGTCCTCTCCGGCTTCGACGCCTACTTCGAGCAGTTCACCGACACCCGCAGGACCATCGAGAAAACGATCGCCGCGGAGACCGCCGCCGATCCGTACCTGGAGACGATCATCTCCGGGCTGGATACGCACGCCACCGGACGCGACCAGGTGCTCGAGGAGATCGGCGAGCGCGCCGAGGAGTACTACGAGGGGCTTTGGCACACCTGCACGCCGAACGAGCAGCTCGTGATGATGCAGCTCGCCCGGACGGGCCTGGTGAACGGAAAGGCCCGCAAGGACGTGCGCCGTCTCCTGGCCCGCGGTCTCGTGCGCCGCGACCCGCAGCTGCGGATCATGAACGAGACGTTCCGCCGGTTCGTCCTCGCCCACAGCGAGACCTCGACCCTGGCCCGGCAGCTCGAGCACGACCTCGGCGGCGACGCCTGGAGCCGCCTGCGCGTCCCGTTCTTCGCCGCGGTGGTCGTCGTGCTGCTGTTCTTCTTCACCACCCAGCGGCAGATGTTCGACACGACCATTGCCGTCGTGAGCGGCCTCGTGGCCACGCTGCCTGCGTTCATGAAGATGCTGTCGGGGTTCGGGGAGAAGGGGGCGCGGTAGGCCGACAACGCGGTTCACGAGATCTCACGTGGATCTTCCGCACGCCGCCTGTGTAAGTCCGCGCTACGGACGTACTTCATTGCATGGGGCTCGGCAATCGGTATGTCGTGTTCGCCGTTTTCCTCCTCATCGCACCGGGGCTGTT
>JBIOTX010000128.1:0-26538 GCA_044866315.1 Thermoanaerobaculia bacterium
GCCTCGTGCCGCCCACCACCCAGGTCCCTCGCTCCGCTCGGGATGACACCTTAAACCCCGTACCCCCCGTGCCCTCCGTGCCCCCGTCACCCCCTACGCTCTCGGATGAAACTGCTCATACATCCTCTGCAACCGCGCCCGCGACACATGCGTGTAGATCTGCGTCGTGGAGATGTCGGCGTGGCCGAGCATCATCTGCACGGAGCGGAGGTCGGCACCGTTCTCGAGGAGGTGGGTGGCGAAGGAGTGGCGGAGGACGTGGGGGGAGATGTGGGCCTTGATGTCGGCCTGGCGGGCGTAGCGGACGATCTTCATCCAGAAGGCTTGGCGGGACATGGGGCGGCCGAGACGGGAGAGGAAGAGATGGGGGTCGCCGTGCTTGTCGAGCTCGCCGCGGCCTGTCTCGATGTAGGCGACGATGGCGGCCTTGGCCGTGTCGCCGAACGGGACGATGCGCTCCTTCGAGCCCTTGCCGATGGTGCGGAGGAAGCCGGCGTCCATGACCAGGTCGTCCAGGCGCACTTTGATCAGCTCGCTCACGCGGAGGCCGGTCGCGTAGAGCAGCTCGAGCATCGCCGCATCGCGTAACCCTTCCGGCGTGCTCTTGTCGGGCGCCGCGAGCAACGCCTCGACCTCGGAAGGCTGCATCGACTTCGGCAGCGTCGACCAGAGCTTCGGATTCTCGAGGTTCTCGGTCGGGTCCTTCTTCAGGTGCCGCTCCGTGACCAGGAAGCGGAACAGCCCGCGGATCGCCGCCAGCGCGCGCGCGACCGAGCGCGCGGAGATTCCCGCCCCGCGCAGGGCCTGGAAGTAGCGGACGATGTGGACGCGCTCGACGGCCTCGAGGTCGAGCGACTGGTCGCTCAAGAAGTGGCCGAAGTGGCGGAGGTCCGTTCCGTAGGCGGCGAGGGAGTTCTTGGCCAGGCCTTTCTCGACGGCGAGGTAGTCGAGGAACATCGGCAGCCAGGTGAGGAAAAAGGGGCCTGTCTCTTTTTTCTCCGGATCAATCGCTCGCGGCTTTCGCATGCTCGGCAACAGCATCCGCCATATACGAGCTGCGCACAAATGGTCCGGAGAACACCGCGCGGAATCCAAGCTCCTCGCCGATCACTCGGTACTCCTCGAACACGCCCGGGTGCACGTACTCGACGACGTCGAGCTTCTCGCGCTTCGGCTGGAGGTACTGGCCGATGGTGACGATCTCCACTTCCGACTCGAGGAGGCGCTGGAGCACCTCGACGACCTCGTCGCGCCGCTCGCCGAGGCCGAGCATGAGGCCGGACTTCGTCACGACCGCTGGGTCGATGCGCCTGGCCTCGCGCAGGACGGCCAGCGAGCGCTCGAAGCGCGAGCCGGGGCGGACGTAGTCGTACAGCCGCGGAACGGTCTCGACGTTGTGGTTGAAGTAGTCGGGCCGGGCCTCGACCACGGTGCGCACGGCGTCGAAGTTCCCGCGGAAGTCGGGCGTCAGCACCTCCACCGCCGACTGCGGCAGGAGCTCGCGCAGCTCGCGGATGGTCTCGGCGAAATGCGCCGCGCCGCCGTCCGGCAAATCGTCGCGCGTCACGGAGGTGACCACGACGTGCTTGAGCCCCATCCGCCGCGCCGTCTCCGCCACCGCCCGCGGCTCGTCCGGCGAGGGAGGCGCGTACGGCCGCCCCGTGGTCACGTTGCAGAAGCCGCACGAGCGCGTGCAGATGTCGCCGAGGATCATGAACGTGGCCGTGCCGCGGGAGAAGCACTCCGTGCGGTTGGGGCAGGCCAGCGACTCGCAGACGGAGTGGAGGTTTTTCTCGCGGAGGAGGGACTTGACCTCGCGCAGGGAGGCGAGGTTGAGGCGCTTTTCGCGGATCCAGGGAGGCAGGCGCTGCGTCATCTGTACAAACAAAAGCGCCGCCTCATCGGCGGCGCTCGTTCAACAACGAATCAACCGTTAGTGTCCGGCGCCGAGGCCGAGGCTCTTCTCGAGGCAGCGGTGGATCAGCTTCTCGGCTTCCGGCTCGGGGATGTTCTTCACGATCGCGACCTCGGAGACGAGGAGGTACTTCGCGCGGTCGTACATCTTCTTCTCGCGAAACGAGAGGCTCTTCCTCTTCTGCACTTCGCTGAGGTTCTTGAGCACGTCGGCGACGTCCTCGAGGCGACCGGTTTTCATCTTCTCGAGGTTCTCGCGGTAACGGCCTTTCCAGTCCGTGTGGCTCTTGGCCGGCTTCTGCTCGAGCAGACTGAGGAGACCTTTGACCTCTTTCTGCTGGTAGAGACGGCGCAGACCGACGCGGTCTGTGTTCATGATCGGCACCATCAGCCGCGAGTTCGTCGCGAGAAGCCGAAGGTGATAGTAGCTGTCCCCCGCCGGCATGATCGGCGACTCGCCGATATGCTCCACGACCGTCACACCGTGGTTCGGATAAACGAGCTTATCCCCGACCTTGAAACTTAATTTGACTGACGACAAGTGAGACTCCTTTCGGAAAGCGCTAGGGAAACGTCAAGAGGGAGCGGCATTCTACGTCAACGACCCTACCTCGTCAAACCGTGATCTGAGCGGCAAAAACTCAGTAAATGGGCGAAAAACGGGCAAAAACGGGCGGTTTCGGCGGGCTGCAAGTTTCGGGCACGGTCAGCGCCGCGTCTTGCGGATGAGCTGGTGCAAACGGTCCAGTCCCTCCCGGCGCTCGCTCTCGTTCCCGGTGAGCAGATCCTCGATCAGCTGGAGCTCGGTCTGGAGCTCGAGCTGGCTGGCGGGGTCGCGGGTGGCGACCACGTCGACGGTAGACGCCGCCGAGGTCGGCGGTGCCACACGGGAACCGCCGAGGGAGTCCGCCAGGCGCTGGGCCATGGCCCGGAGGGACTTGACGTCGTTGTTCTCCAGCGCGCGCTGCACCGCCTTGGCGCTGGCGACCGCGTCGGCATACGGGCTGTCCGACCGGTCGACGATCTTCGCCGAGATCAGGGAGACGTCGATGTTCCCGTAGCCCTGCTTCTCCTCCGCGGTGGCGATGACGCGCACGGTGGCCTGCCGCGCCACGGCCGGCAGATCGATCGGCCTGATCTCGCCGGGCTGCATCCAGGCCTTGACCTCGATCGACTGCCGCTCCGCCGCCGTCGCCCGCTCGGGGACGAAGTCGATGTCCACGCGCTCGATCCACACAGGTCGGTTGCGCCCGACGACCATGCGGCGCCGGGGGACGTCGACGATGGCGCGGTAGATCCACGTGCCCTTCATCTCCACCGTGTCCATCTTGTCCTTGCGCGGCTGGATGGAGAACGACTGCGTGGCCCGCGAGGCCTCGAAGCGCTCGAACGTGGCGTACTCGTACGAGCCGTCCGGGCGCTTGCCGCGCAGGAGGTCGATGTCTTCGGTGATGAGGCGTTTGAGCAGGTCCGTGGGCAGATCGCGCCGCGAGACCTCCGCCACGCGGTCGATCACCCGCGCGTCCTCCGCCACCCGGGCCACGGGAGACTGCGCGCTCGCCGTCGCCGCCAGCAGGACCACCACCCCGATCATTCTCTTCATAGACCCAGCTCCGGCAGCACGCTCGTGCCGGCGAGACCGCTCGCCGGCAGCTTCAGGTAGTCGCAGATCGTCGCGCCGAGGTCGCTCATCGTGCGGCGCGTGCCGAGGGGCCGGGCGCCGCGGATGCGCGGGCCGGCCACGATCAGCGGCACGTACTCGCGCGTGTGATCGGTCGAGACGTCCGTCGGATCGCAGCCGTGGTCGGCGGTGATGAACACGAGGTCGCCCTCCCGCAGCGCATCCAGCAGCCCGGTCAGCTCGGAGTCGAATGTCTCCAGGGCCTTGGCGTAGCCGACGGGGTCGTTGCGGTGGCCGTACTTCGAGTCGAAGTCGACCAGGTTGGTGAAGATGAAGTCGGCGTCGGAGTCGCGGACCAGGTCAATGGTCTTGCGCATACCGTCCGAGTTCGACTCCGTGCGGATCTCCGTGCCGATGCCGACGCGGTCGAAGATGTCCGCGATCTTGCCGAGGCCGACGACCTGGCGGCCGGCCTTATGAGCGCGCTCGACCACGGTCTCGCCCGTGGGCCGCACCGAGAAGTCCTTGCGGTTGGCCGTGCGCTTGAAGTGCCCCGCGCCGGTGCCGACGAACGGGCGGGCGATGATCCGCCCGATGTTGTGCTCCCCGCGCATCAGCTCGCGGGCGACGGCGCAGATCCGCCACAGCTCGTCGACCGGGATGACCTCCTCGTGCGCCGCGACCTGGAACACCGAGTCGGCGGAGGTGTAGACGATCGGCGCGCCGGTGCGCATGTGCTCCTCGCCCAGCTCGTCCAGGATGACCGTGCCCGAGGCGGCCTTGTTGCCGAGGGTCTGCCGGCCGATGCGCCGTTCGTACTCCTCGATGACCTCGCGCGGGAAGCCGTTCGGATAGGTGCGGAACGGGTCCTCGACCACGAGCCCCATCATTTCCCAGTGGCCGGTGGTCGTATCCTTGCCCGCGCTCACCTCGGCCATGCGTCCGAAGGCCGCCGTGGGCTTCTCGGTGGTGGCCGGCTCGGGCAAGGTATGCAGCAGCCCCAGCCGTGTGAGGTTGGGCAGGCTCGGGTGTTGCGAGTCGAGCACGTGGCCGAGGGTGTTGGAGCCCTCGTCCCCGAACTCGGCGGCGTCGGGCAGCTCGCCCACGCCGAGGGAATCGCAAACGATCACAATGGCACGTGCCTTCGTCATGGAGGGGGATTATGGCTCAGTTGATCGACTGGATCTGGAACTGCATCGGACGGATCGCCAACGGTTGGGTCCTGCTCGCGCTCTTCGTGGCCGTCGTGCTCTTCTGGCTGCTGTACTTCCTCCCGACGCAGAAGAAGTACCGCCCCGCGCGCACCTTTGACGGCCGCGCCGAAGGCTTCCGCCCCTCGGACGCCCATGCCATCCTCGAGGAGTTCGACCAGGCCGGCCACCTGCAGACCTACCTCAACCAGGCCCGCGCGGTGGACATGATCTTCCCGGTCGTCTACGCGCTCATGTTCGCCGTGGCCATCCGCTTCTTCGCCCCTCACCTGACCAACCTGCGCTGGCTGATCCTCCTGCCGTTCGTGATGGCCCTCTTCGACTGGATCGAGAACCTCTGCGTGGTGACGCTGATCGGGCGGTACCGCGCGAACAAGCCGTTCGGCGGCATGCCGGTGCTGCTGCTCATCGCGCAGCGGCTCAAGTTCCTGCTGTGGGGCGCGGTGATCGTGGTGACGGTGGTGCTGCTCGTGGGGTGGGTGCGGCGGTTGTAGGAGTGCGGTGGCGACAGCCACCGCTTTCTGATCCGGATCGAACAGCGGCGGCTACGGCCGCCGCACTCCTATAGGTGCTCGTGGACGAGCGGCCGCGGCGCCGGCGGCGCGTCTCCGAATTCCACGAACGACAGCAACTGCTCCTTGAGCTGCTCCTCGTCCTGCCGCGTCTCGCCCAGCTGCAGGCGAGCGATCACGTCGCCCGCCTTCACGGCGTCGCCGGTGCGCTTGTCGAACATGACGCCGGCGGCGTAGTCGATGACGTCGTCGGCTTTCTTGCGGCCGGCGCCGAGGTGCACGGTGAACATGCCGGCCTGATAGGTGTCCATGTGGGTGATGAAGCCGCTGCGGGGGGCCTTCACCTCGATGGTCGCGCGCGGCTGGGGAAGGAGCGCGTAGTCGTCGACGATGTCGGGGTTGCCGCCCTGGGCGGCGATCCACTTGCGGGTCTGCTCGAGGGCGCGGCCGGAGGTGATGGCCTCGTCGAGCGCGGTGCGCGCGGAGCGCTGGTCGAAGCGGCCGGACATGATCAGCACGCGCTCGGCCTGGGCCCGGGTCACTTCCATCACGTCCTCGGGGCCGCGGCCCTTGAGGCACTCGATGGTCTCGACGATCTCGTTGGCATTGCCGGCGGCGACGCCGAGCGGCCGGTCCATGTCGGTGATGAGGGCCTCGACGCGCGTGCCGGAGCCGGCCGCGGCGGCGACGAGGCTCTGGGCCAGGGCCTTGGAGTCCTGGTAGTGGCGCATGAACGCGCCGCTGCCGGTCTTGACGTCGAGGATGAGCGCGGATGCGCCCATGGCCAGCTTCTTGGACATGATCGAGGCTGTGATCAGCGGCAGCGACTCGACCGTGCCGGTGACGTCGCGCAGGGCATAGATCTTCTTGTCCGCCGGGGCGATGCCCTCGGTGGACGTCGAGATTACGCACCCCGCGTCGGCGATGGAGCGTTCGAACTCCTCGCGGGAGAGGCGGGCGTTGAAGCCGGGGATGGCCTCCAGCTTGTCGAGCGTGCCGCCGGTGTGGCCGAGGCCGCGGCCGGAGAGCATGCCGATCTTGATGCCGCAGGCGGCGACCCAGGGCGAGAGCACGAGCGAGACCTTGTCGCCGACCCCGCCGGTGGAGTGCTTGTCGGCGATGAAGTCGTACGAGTCGCGCAGATGCCACTGCTCGCCCGAGCGCAGCATGGACTGCGTGAGCGTGGCCATCTCCTCGGCGGTCATGCCGTTGATGGCCACGGCCATCAGCAGCGCCGACATCTGGTAGTCGGGGATCGCGCCGCGGGTGAACCCGTCGACGAAGAACTCGATCTCCGCGGGCGCGAGCGCGCCGCCGCGGCGCTTCTTGTTGAGGAGCTCGTAGACGCTGTGAGATGCCATAGGCGGGGTAGCATAGCCCACCCGTGAAAGCGGTCATCCTCCTCTCGGGCGGCCTCGATTCCGCGACCGTGCTGGCCATGGCCAGGCGCGATGGGCGCGACTGCTACGCGCTGTCGATCGCCTACGGCCAGCGCCACGCCGTCGAGCTGGAGGCCGCGCGGCGCGTGGCGTCGGCGATCGGAGTGGTCGAGCACGACGTCCACACCCTCGACCTGCGCGTGTTCGGCGCCAGCGCGCTGACGAGCGAGATCGACGTGCCGAAGGACGCCGTCGGCGCGCCGGGAATCCCCGTCACCTACGTCCCCGCCCGGAACACGATCTTCCTGTCGCTGGCCCTGGGGTACGCCGAGGCGCGGGAGGCGCAGGAGATCTGGATCGGCGTGAACGCGCTCGACTACAGCGGCTACCCCGACTGCCGCCCGGAGTTCATCGACGCCTTCCAGGAGGTGATCTGGAAGGGCACGCGCTCCGGCGTGGAGCACCGCGAGCCGCGCCTCGTCGCACCGCTGCTGCACCTGACGAAGGCGGAGATCATCCGCCGCGGCACGGAGCTCGGCGTCGACTACGCGCTCACGCACTCCTGCTATGACCCGGATGCCGAGGGGCGGGCGTGCGGGCACTGTGACTCGTGTTTATTGCGACGGAAGGGGTTTGAAGAGGCAGGGGTCGAGGATCCAACGCGGTATTTAGGAGTGCGGTAGCGCAGCTACCGCTCTGCGATCCGGATACGAGAGCGGTGGCTCCGTCACCGCACTCCTAAATTCGAGCATGGCCGAAAGCGAGTGCTGGACGAAGTCCGTGCGAACCTCGCTGTAGTGCAGTCCCTGCCGCAGGCCGCCGATCGCATAGTCCGGGTTGGGAAGAATCGCTCGATCGCGCTCCTGGATGATGAGTTGATCGAGAAAGCGAAAGCCGCGCGCGCAGGAATCAAGGTAAGTTTCGCGGCGGGTGCCGTCCGCGATGGACAATGCCGCCGCGATGCCTTCGAGATAGACCGCGGTCGTGTAGCCGGGCGTGCCGGGTTGATGGTCGTTGATGAAGCCGCCGGTCTTGTCCTGCTGGTAACCGAGGATCCAGTCCGCGATCTCGAAAGTCGCGTCGGCGAAATGCGGCTCACCGGTCACTTGAAACCACTTGCTGAAGGCCTGCAACAACCACGCGACTTGCCCGAAGTGGCGTTTGTAGCGAAAGCGATGCCGGTAGTATTGAAAACTGCGGCGCAGCCGCTCCTCATCGATCGTCGAGACATTTTGCTGGCAGGCCACAGCGAGAGCGAGTAGCACCTGGCCGGGGAAGTAATCCTGATACGCCTCGAGAGAGGGATCGCCGGCAGCTTTGTGAGTGGCGATGCGGCCGTGAGGAAGCTCGATACGCCGCCATAGCGTCGCGGCGAGATCCTTCATCAACCGACGTCGCGGATCGTCGTCTTCCAGATTGCTGAGCGCCAGCAGCAGGAACGAGATCTCGGCAGCAGAGTCGTCCAACTCGTTAGCGAGCAGAGAATCGATCGCTTTGCCGGCGGCATTCTCGAGCTCATCACCTCCGAGGGCCTTATGAGCGCGGGCCAATACCCACGCACCATGAGCCTGTCTCGCCGGATCGCCGCCCTCGAACAACCGGTTGTGAAAAGGCTGATACGAGGAAAAGAACGTGCCGTCCTCGCGCAAGTGTTTGAGCAAATAGCGCACATGCAGTTCGCAATGGCCAGCGACGAGCACGTCGACCGGCGGCAGGTCCTGCTGTGGCGGAGCAAAGCCTCCGATTGTCCGCCAGACGCCCTCACCCCCTGCGAACCACGTGGCACAGTCGAAGCGGCACCAGTGGTACGGCGGCTCGGACAGCCCGGCCTTTTCGAGCACTGCCTTTGCAAAACTCACGTTGTTGAGGTTCCAAAGGCCCGCGACGAACGGAAGCAGCAACCCGACTCGCTGCCCCTGATAGACCATCAGCGTCTGATCACCATGACGATAATAGTTGACCACTTCTTCCGGCGGTGCGTATCCGATCTCGAGTGGATCGAAAAGCAGCGAAACGGTGACCGCAATCGAATCGGCGTCGACCGGTGCCGTCTCGTCAAACCTGTCATCACGAAGAGCGGCCCCGACGATCTTCTTCAGGTCTTCATCGAGGTTACGCACCGCCAAGCCCATACAACCACGCAGGCGACCTTCGATGTAGATGGTCACGTACAACGACTCGACATTCTTCGGAAGAAGATCATCCGGCAGCGGCGGCGTAGCTTCGGGCAGGTCCAATACCTGGCTCAGTACGAGGTCACGCGCGCGTTCCGCAATCGGCCCGCAAACGCTTCTGTCTTTGTGCCAGGGCAGTTGTTCGGGCGCCGGAACGCCGGTCGGTTGCCATTTCGCTTCCGGCTCGACTGCTTTTACGACTTCATGGCGAAGGATCTCGTACGGTTCGAACGAGATGAGCTTCGCATTTTTCATGCGCGCGTGTTGAAACTGCGCCCACTCGTTCACAATGCCCGGCATGCGCGGCAAGGCGCCGCCCATTTTGTCGCGCCGCTCCAGACTCCGCACCACGATGCCGTAACGATCGTTATCGAGCTGGCCCGGACTGCATCGCTCGAGCGCACTGAAGAACGTCACCGCAAACGCGCTTTCAGCGACTTTGCTGAGTCCGTCCTCGCCGGAGCGCGTCAGACCGTCGGCCGTGCTCAAGGAAGCCATGACCACGTCGTCCGCCGCCGAGCGCGACACCTCGCCCGGGAAGTGCCAGAACCCGCCGCGCGCATGACGACGGTGAACGTTCTCGCGCGAGCGAATGCTCACCCACGCCCCACCTGTCGAATCGTAGTCTTTATCCAGGTGCTCGGGCGGACGCAAAAGCTTGCCTGACGATAAGTATTCCGTAATGACCAGCCGCGCGAGCTGCGCGGGATGAAGGTGCTCCGGTGCCTGTTCGGTGTGCCATTCAAACGCGGGAAACCATTTCGAGGGATTGGCCAGCGGCTTCTCTTCACCGTCCATGTGGGCGATGAAGTCGTCCCAGATGTCGTACACCGCTTCCATGTGATAACCGCGCTCCTGCATGAGCGCGTAGCCGTTGCGCCAGCCGAAGCGCACCAGGCAGATACCGCCTTCGACACGCAGGCCCGCGTCTTCGAGTCGCTCGGTGGCTTCGGTCATGCAGGTTCCGGAGCTCACCGAATCGTCGATCACGATCACCGGCTCGCCCGGATCGATCTCGCCCTCGATCAGTTTGCGGGAGCCGTGCGCCTTTCGCTCTTTGCGAACGAGCAGACCGCGATAGCGGCTGTCCTGGAGCAGGCAGGACTGCAGAATGGGAACGCCGGTCAAGCCGTACGTCGCGATCTGCCTGCCGTCGAATCGTTTGAGGAGCTCCAGCACACACTTCCCGGCCAGCTCCGCTCCTCTCGGCGAGAGCGTGACGCAAAGAGAGTCGAGCATCCAGCGCGCGGAGGTGCCATCGCGCGAGAGCACCGGCTGCGTCTCCGAGCGATAAAGAATCCCGCGCCGGCGCAGCAAATCGAGCAGCTCGGCGCGCTCTGATTGAAAACTCTCAGGAAGCGATCCGAGCGTAGTGGAAAGTGCTTCGCGCAACATGAAGGGGGAAATCAGAAGTAGGGATTCTCGGGAAGCGCCAGACTGAGATAGCGATTGTCGAGATGGACCATCAGATCCTTCTCGACGAACTCTTCCAACGCCGCCTCGACCCATTCGGCATCATCGAACTTCGCGGAGATCTCTATCCGGCTATGGGCATCGGCGCAGTACTCGTAAAGGTTTGCGTAATCGTCCGAATAGGTCGTCGTGTGAGGCGAACAGTTGCGTCCATCCTCGATCCGGATCGTCGCCCAGGCCTTTCGATAACGAAGATAAGGCCGAGGACGCTGCCGCCAGCGATGCTGCCACACATCCACGGCCTCGAAGATCTCGTCGTATTCGTGATCCTGAAGCGTATCGCCCATCTCGTGCTCGAAGTAGTAGGAAACACGATTCAGGTCGAACCGATCCTTCGGAAACAGATAGTCGTAACAGGGAGACGGAACCAATCGGCTCACGGACTGGGTCTCGGGCTCGGCATACATGGGCGAGCCACGGTCCGCGCGCGCCTTCGCAACGGCCCACGGCGCCTGAAAGTGATGGATCTTCGACATCACTTCACACTGCGCGCGATAGTCCTCCGGCGTCTCACCCGGAAACCGGAGCAGGATGTTGTACAGGTTGTTGATCCCGTAGTAGGTGGACCACTTGATCAATTCCAGGTTCCGTACGCCGGTCGTGTGCTTCCGCATCAGCTTGAGAATGTGCGTCGAGAAGCTCTCGACGCCCGGCTGAATCGAAAACAGCCCGCCTTTGCGCATCTGTCTCAGTTGCGCGCGTGAAAGACTCGGGCGCACCTCGTAGTGAATGCGTATATCCGTGTTGGCCTCACTGAGCTGGCCGAACAACTGGTCGATGTATTCCGGCGCGATGATGTTGTCGATGGCGTTGAAGTCGAGGATGCCGTAGCGCCTCGAGAGCTCGTCGAGCTGCTGAATGACGTTCTCGACCCGCTTGGAACGAAACTCCATGCCGGCACGATTCAGGCCGCAAAACGTACAGTGGTTCTTCACGCCCCACCAGCAACCGCGCGCCGTTTCGATCGGCAGCAAAACTCCCTGCGCCTGATCGTAGTCATGATAGCCACCCTCCTTGCGCGCGTAGAAGTACTCGTCGAAATCCGGGACGGGCGTCTTGTTCATGTCGGCGAGGTTGGGTGCCCGCCCGGAATAAGCCACCTGACCCTCATTGCGCCACATCATGCCCGGCATGCCGGCCATCGATTGCCCGCTGTACAAACGGCGAATTGCCACGGAGAGCGTCTCATCGGCGTCGCCGCAGTGAACGTAATCCACTTCCGGGCAGCCCTTCATGATCTCTTCGGCGATGTCGTCTTCGAACGTAGCGCCGCCCATCATGATCGGAATGTGCGGATAACGCTGCTTGAGTGCTTTTGCCAGGGCAATACTGGCGAGCGTTTGTTGAAAAACGACCGAGAAGCCGATCACGCCGAATCGGCTCCAGTCGACGCTCTTCATGCAAAAGTCGATGAATGCCGGCGCCGCGGTCTCACGCAGACGACGCAGATCGTCGAGCGAACAACCGGCCTTGTGGCAGATGGCTTCGAGATTGTTCCGATAGGTCTCGAAGTAACCGTCGTTGTCGGTGAAATCGCCGAATGCAGCTTTGGTCCAGATCCACTCGCCCAGCATGCACGGGTAAACGTCGGATAGCGTTTCGTTGATGCGCCAGCCGACCTGCGTTCCGAAATACATGAAGAGCGAGAAAGTCTGAACGGGAATGCCTTCGCGCTCCAGCGTGGGCTTGAGCAAAGCGAGCTGAAAGGAGGGAAAACGTGCCGAGAGCGTCGGCATGCTGATGAGTGCAACCGGTTTGAGCGGATCCGTTGTCATCTCGGTTGAAAGTGCCGAGGACCGCAGGCAGCAGGCGCCCGCCTGCGTGAGCAGGCGGTCCTCGACGTTCAGGTTTACGCCCGAGCTCGATGACTACTTCTTACCCTTCGGAGTCTGGGGCGCAATCTCGGGTATGGGTCGCCGCGACGTTTCCGGGGCCACTTCCGGAATGGGTCTCGACGTTTTTTCGGGTGCGACTTCCGGAATGGGCCGCTGCGGTGCCACTTCCGGAATCGGTCGCACTTCCGGTGCAATCTCGGGGATGGGCCGTCTCTGCGGTCGTATCTCCGGCGCGACTTCCGTGACGACCTCGGGAGCGACCTCGGGAATCGGTCTTATTTCGGGCGCGACTTCCGTGATGATCTCGGGCGCCACCTCGGGGATCGGATAGGTCTCGGGCGCGACTTCCGTGACGACCTCGGGCCTCACCTCGGGATACGGATATGTCTCAGGTGCGATTTCCGGCTGGACCTCGGATCTGGATTTGTCCTTACTTGCCATGGATATCCTCCCAAAGGTTATGGCAGATGGCGCATAACAAAAATAGAGGCACGGATTTACGAGCGAACGTACAACGTAATGCCGAACGGCGGCCCTGTCAACTTTTTTATGCCCTTATGTCCTACCTGAACCAGCTGATGATCGTGAAGCGCTCGCCGCTCGTGACCGGCAGGACCTCGTGAAACGTGTCGGCCTTGAATGCGACCAGCAATCCGGTCTCACCCGTCAGCGCAAACGTCGTCGTCGGATCGTAAAAGTTCAGCGAACCGCCGGAGAACGAGTCATTCAGAAACACGACGATCGATATCCGCCGGACCCGCAAGTGATCGAAGTCGAGCTGATGTGTATTGCCGTCCTGGTGACGGACGAAGAAGTCCCCCTTTTGATAACGCAAAAACTGGGGCCGCTCGCAGTCTGTCAGACTCGTACCAAAGTGGCTCTCCAGCGCTGATTTCTGTCTCAAGAGCCGTTCGCGAATCTGCGAAATGGTTTCGCTCGCCGGGTGAAGGCTTGTCGTTTTGCGAACCGTTTCGTGAATCGATCCTTCAGTGCCTTCGATGTAGACAGGCGCTTTCGTCGTCGGAGCTACAGCCAACTCCGCCCTCAAGCTCGCACAACTGTCCGGATCCAGGAAGTTCCGGAGCAAAAACAAATGGAAATGAGCAGGCCCGTCTGACTCTGACATTTCACTCTCACGCTATTTTTTGAAGGCATTCTATTCTCGAAGCGGCACGCGTGAAGTACGACGTCCTTCGTTGACAACTCCGAAGACCTTCGTACAATCATTCCATGCGCTGCATGCTCGCCTTGGTCACCGCGATCTGGCTCGGGTGTGCGGGATCGCCCGCCCCGCGCATCATCCGTGTGGAACAGGGACTGTTGCCGGACAACGTGATCCGAGGCGAGGCGCGGCCGGTGCGGAAGATCGCCGAGGCCATGGAGTCGGCGGGGACTCCGGCGGTGAGCGTCGCGGTGATCAACGACTACGCGGTGGAGTGGGCGCGCGGGTATGGCGCGACACCGGACACGTTGTTCCAGGCGGCCTCGATCAGCAAGAGCGTCACGGCGTTCGCGGCCATGCGCCTGGTCGAGCAGGGCCTGCTGGGACTCGACGAGGACGTGAACCGGCGGCTGCGCTCCTGGAAGGTGCCGGACAGCGACCTCACTCGGGAGCGGCCGGTGACGGTGCGCGGCATCCTGAGCCACACGGCCGGCTTCGACGTGCTGTTCTACGAAGGGACTCCCGCCGGCGAGCCGGTGCCGACGCTGCTGCAGATCCTGCGCGGCGAGCCGCCGTCGCCCGTGCCGGCGGCGCGCGTGGTGTATGCGCCCGGCACGAAGACTGTGTATTCCGGCTACGGCTTCCTGATCCTGCAGCAGCTCATCATCGATGTCACGGGACGGCCGTTTCCCGAGGCCATGGACGATCTGGTGTTTCGCCCGCTGGGCATGAGCAGCAGCACCTTCCGGCAACCGCTGCCGCGCGAGCTCGAGCCGCGAGCCGTCGCCGGAACGAGAGGCGGCGAGCCGCTCCCGGGAAAATGGCTGATCAAGCCGGGGATGGCGTCGGGCGGGCTCTGGTCGACGCCCACGGACCTGGCGCGTTTCGCCATCGAGCTGCAGAAAGCACGACTGGGCCGTTCGAGACTCCTTCGCCGCGCCACCGCGGAGGAGATGATCCCTCCGGCCGGATCCGACCCGCGCGGTCTCGGCCTTGTCGTGCGCGGAGACGGCAACGCCATCCGGTTCTCGCACGGCGGCTTCACCAGCGGCTACCGATCCGAGCTCGTGGCCTTCGGCGATGGGCGCGGCGTAATCGTGATGACGAACGGAAGCAGCCATGGACTGATTCGCCAGATCCTGCGCAGCGTCGCCGTCGAGTATGGCTGGACCGCCGCCGAGTACCTGCCGAAAGAGCGAACCGTCGTCGCGCTGGAGGCGCGCGAGCTGGAGCCGCTGGCCGGAGAGTACGAATTCCCGGAAGGCCGAAATCCTCGGGTGAGCGTGGTGAAGGTCGTGAACGGCCAACTGCACCTCGACGGCACGCCCCTTCGCGCCGAGTCGCCGACGAGCTTCTTCGGCCTCGGCGAGGCCACGCTCACGTTCGTCCGGGATGAAGCGGGAGTCGTCAAGGAGCTGGTCTACGATGCCGGGGGCATGAAGCTGGTGGCGAAGAAAATCCGCTGACGGAAGGATGAATGAAGAGGTTCGAGGGAAGAATGAAGAGGTAAGAAGTCCACGGCCCGGGCGGGCTTCTTCCTTCTTCCCTCTTCCTTCGAACCTCTTCATTCTCCTGCCCTTTGGAATTCATCCTTCCTCCTTCATCCTTCCTCCTTTCGATGCGCATCACGGAGATCTTCTTCTCCATCCAGGGCGAGTCCTCCCACGCCGGGCGGCCGTGCGTGTTCGTGCGCCTGACGGGCTGCAATCTGCGCTGCGTGTGGTGCGACTCGGAGTACACGTTCACGGGTGGGGAGCGGATGTCGATCGACGAGGTGATCGCGCGGGTGAAGGGCTACGGGTGCAACCTGGTCGAGATCACCGGTGGGGAGCCGCTGGCGCAGGCGGAGGCGTTCGAGCTGATCACGCGGCTGTGCGACGACGGGCTCGAGGTGCTGATCGAGACCTCGGGGTCGATCGACGTCACGCCCGTGGATCCGCGGGCGAAGATCATCCTGGACATCAAGTGCCCGGGCTCGGGCGAGGTGGAGAAGAACCGCTGGGAGAATCTCGAGCACCTGCGCGCGCATGACGAGATCAAGTTCGTGATCGCGGACCGGGCGGACTACGAATGGGCGCGGGCCGTGATCGCGGAGCGGCGGCTGGACCGGTGGACGGTCCTGCTCTCGCCGGTGTGGGGCACAATGGAGATGAAGGCGCTCGCCGAATGGATGCTCGCCGACCGGGTGCCGGCGCGCTTCCAGACGCAGTTGCACAAGCACATCTGGGGAGCGGACGTGAAGGGAGTATGACAAGGCCAACTCTGGATCACATCGGCATTGCCGTGAAATCGATCGACGCCGCCAAGGCGGTGTACGAGGCGCTCGGGCTGTCCGTGCAGCACACGGAAGTGGTCGAGACGCAGAAGGTGACGACGGCGTTTCTGTCCGTCGGGGACTCGAACCTGGAGCTGCTCGAGCCGACCGGGCCCGACTCGACCATCGCCAAGTTCATCGCCAAGCGCGGGGAGGGGATCCATCACATCTGCCTGCGCGTGGATGACATCGAGGCGCACCTGGAGCGGCTGAAGAACGAGGGATTCCTGCTGATCAACGAGGCGCCGGTGCCGGGGGCGCACGGGTGCAGGGTGGCGTTCCTGCATCCGGCGGCGGGGAACGGCGTGCTCATTGAATTGAGTGAGAAGCATGATTGAGGGCTTCGATCAAGACGCGCTGGTGATCGTGAACCTGGTCAACCCGAAGGAGAAATTCTTCGGGGTGCTGCGGGCGCTCTCGCCGGCGGGGGTGACGATGCGGGCGATCAATCTCGACTCGTTCGAGGACTGGATCCGCCAGATCGCCCGGGACGACGAGTCGAGCATCTCCCTGCTGACCATGTTCGCGCCGCTGTTCCGGGTGGAGCGGATCTTCCTGGACGAGCCCTCGGGGGTCATCAAGTCGTACTCCCAGCGCTTCGAGGAGGTGGTCGGGCGGGAGATCGCCGAGTACCTCGGGCTGGACCCGAGCGACGGCGGGAACGGGCGCTCCGTATAATGCGCTGCCCGTAAACGCCCCTCGAAGGAGTTACCTTTGAAACACGCTCGTCTTCTTCTGATCGCCCTCGTCGCGCTCACCGTCCTTTTCGCCGCATGCAAAGGCGAAGAGGAGTACGCGGAGCCGGAGGCGTTCAGCTTCGTCGTCTATCCCGGCGCCCGCTACCTCGGGCAGCTGACCGAGGCCACCAAGCAGGCCCACCGGGTCCTGAATCCGGGCCACGAGCCGCCGCCGACGGCGATCTACGACACCGATGCCCCGGTGGAGCAGGTGGCCGAGTACTACGCCAAGCAGTACGGCTACAACGAGGTCGCCCCGGACCAGACCAACAACCTCAGCGCCGCCAAGCCGCCCGCGTACTACCGCGGCGGCGACCTGGCCACGGACGTCAACGCCATCAAGGACCTGCTGCAGAAGATGAACCTGCAGACGGATACGTCCAAGGCCGTCGGCGCGTACAAGGCCGCGGACATCGCCCCGCGCCCGAACCGGCCGCGCGTGGTCGTTCAGCGGCCGTACTTCGACGCCACGACCTCGCAGGTCGTGGACCGGACGATGATCCTGATGTCGCGGTGAGCCCATGCCGCGCGAAGCGCTGATCATCGGTTTCGGCCTGATCGGCGGCTCCGCCGGCATCGCCCTGCGCGACCGCGGCTGGCAGGTTCGCTACATCGATCCGCACGTTGCGGCGGAAGGGTTCCCGCGGGCGGCGGACGTCGGCGAGGACGAGATCGTGCTCCTGGCCACGCCGGTCGACGCGGCGGTGCGGCTGCTCGAGGAGATGAAGCCGCGGCGCGGCGTCGTCACTTCGGCGTGCAGCGTGATGGCGCCGCTGCGCGCCGTCGCGAAGACGCGCTTCGTCGCCGGGCATCCGCTCGCCGGCTCGGAGGAGCGCGGCTTCGCGGCGGCGCGCGGGAGCCTCTTCGAAGGCAGGCCGTGGTTTCTCGACGCCGACGATGCGGACGTGGAGCAGCTCGTGCGGGACTGCGGCGCAGTGCCGGAGCGCGTCGACGCGGCCGAGCACGACCGCGCGCTGGCGCTGACCAGCCATCTGCCGCAGGTGCTGTCCACCGCCCTCGCGGCATATCTCGAGGATCGCGGCCTGGAGAAGTTCGCGGGCGAGGGGCTGCGCACGTTCCTCCGCCTCGCCGGCAGCGACGCCACGGTGTGGAAGCCGGTGATCGAGGCGAACCGCGAGAACCTCGGAAACGCGGCGGATGACATCGCGCGTCTCGTCCGCGAGATCATCGACGGCGATCCCACCGAGGCCTTCGAGAAGGCGCAGCACCTCTGGCGGCGGCTGTGAACTTCACCTGGCTCTACATCGGCGCGCTCTTCGCGGGGGCGGCGGCGCTGGCGCGCCGCGCGCGGATCGACATCCCGTGGCGCGTCGCGGCGGTGTTCTACCTGCTCGTCCTGGCGTTCCTCTTCAAGCCGATGACGCAGCGGTACGTGAACGTGCCGACGGACGTGCTGCAGCTCATCGCGCCGTGGTCCGCGGACGCGCCGCCGGGGCACAGCAAGTTCACGGTCTCGAACTACGAGATGCAGGACGTGCTCTTCGCCATGGCGCCGTGGGCGCACCAGGTGCGGGAGAGCTGGCTGGCGCTGAAGCCGCCGCTGTGGAACGGGGCGGCGGGGTGCGGGCTGCCGCTCATGGCCAACGGGCAGAGCCAGGCCCTCTCGCCGCTGCGCCTGCTCGCGCTGCCGCTGCCGCTGGGCTACTCGCTGACGGCCGAGGCGGCGATGAAGCTGCTCATTGCCCTGACGTTCACCTTTCTCTATTGCCGGCGGCGCTACGACGAGCTGCCGAGCGTCATTGGAGCGATCGCGTTCGGCTTCTGCACGTTTCTCGTCGTCTGGCTGCACTTTCCGCACACGACCGTCGCCGCGTTCCTGCCGGCGGTGCTGTACCTCATCGACCTGCTCGCGGAGCGCGTCACGTTCGGACGCTTCGTCTTCGCCGCCTGTCTGGGACCGCTGATTCTCTTCGGCGGGCATCCGGAGACGACCACGCACATCGTCGTCTTCGCCGTGCTGTACGCGGTGTGGGTGATCGCGACCGAAAAGCGCGACGTCCGCTTCGTCGCCGCGCTCGCGGGCGCGTGCGCGGTGGCAGCTCTGCTCTCCGCGCCGATGCTCCTGCCGCTCGTCGAGAGCATGCACGAGACGGTGAGCTACGCCTACCTGCAGACCCACGCCTACGCCGGCGGGACGGCCTACTCCGACTTCCCGTCGATCGTGGTCCACGTTCAGCCGCGCTTCTACGGCACGCGTCCCGGCCCGGCCTGGGGCCCGGCCACCGCCGAGACGATCTGCGGCTTCGCCGGCCTCCTCGGCGTCGCCGCCTGGTTCGGCCTCCTGGCGCGGACCATCGTCCGGAGGAGCTGGCGCGACCGGGAGACCTTCTTTCTCATCGCCACGCTGCTCATGTTCGCGGTGATCGACGACTGGCCGCTGGTGAGCGCGCCGTTCCGGGCCGTGCTGTCGATGGCCCTGAACTCGCGCTTCCGGCTGATGTTCGCGCTGCTCGCGGCGATCCAGACCGCCGCGCTGATGCATCACGCGAAGCGCGAGCGGATGCCGGTCTTCGTCGCCGTCGGGACGGGCTTCGCCCTCCTCGCCTTCCTGTTCTTCCGGACGACGTTCCCCAGCGACGAGGCGAAGCGCGTCGCGCTGCTGGCGATGATCCCCAGCGCGGTCGTGCTCGTCACCGCGGCCACACGCATCCGGCTGCTCGTCGCGGCCGCCGTCTTCGTCGAGCTGTGGATCACCATCCAGCACTGGAATCCCGTGCGCCCGGTGGAGGAGTTTTTCCCGCGCACGCCGCTCCTCGAGGCCCTGGAGCGGCTGCCGGCGCGCGGGACGTGGCGCATCGCCGGCATCGGCGGGCCGCTCTTCCCGAACACGCACGCAGTGTTCGGCGTCGAGGACGCGCGCGTGCACGACGCGATGAGCAGTGCGCGGTATGCGGAGGTGCTCAAGAGCGCGATGCGCTACGACCCGATGGAGTACTACCCGAAGTTCAGCGAGCCCGACGCGCCGATCCTCGACGCGCTGAACATCCGCTGGCTGCTCACCGAGGCGGGCGTCGACCTGGCGGACAAGGCGCGGTATCGCCTGGTCTACGACGGCCGCGACGGGCGGATCTGGGAGAACCTCCGCGCCCTCCCGCGCTTCGTCGGCCCGAACCTGCACATCAAAGCCGCGTCGAACGACGAGTATCAGCTCCTCGTCCACGCCCCGCACCAAACGCTCGTGACCAGCAGCATCGCCTGGTGGCCGGGCTGGCGGGTGAGCTGGAACGGCCGCGACATCCCCACCCGCATCGTGAACGGCGCCTTCCTCGGCTTCGACGTGCCGAAGGGGCGGGGGTTCGTGAAGGTGCAGTACATGCCGATGTCGTTCTGGGGCGGGGTGGCGCTCGCGCTGATCACCGCACTCCTAAACCACGGCGAACTCGAACGTCCCCGTGACGGGATCGATCACCATCGCCTCCCCGGTCTCGTACCACGGCGGGAGCACGGTCACCGTGGCCGCGCCGTGCAGGACGAGCTTCTGGTGGAAGTGGCCGAAGACGACGTGGGTGAAGCCGTCGGTGCGGCGGCGCTTCTTGCCGTAGGCCTGCATCAGCTCCACCGGCACGCGCGACTTGTGCTTGAAGTTCGTGTCGGCGAGGCGGCGCTCCATGTTGTCGACGAACTTCCGCGCGGTCTTGGTCGGGATGACGCTCACGCCGAGCTTGGTCAGCGGGTTCTTGGAGGCCCGGCGCCAGAAGCGGTACGGCCAGTCGCGGTCGTTGATCATGTCGCCGTGGATGATGAGGTACTTTTCCGTTCCGGCCGGCACGGCGTACTCGTCGGCGATGTCGGTCACGGCGTCCTCGACGAAGGAGCCGCGCAGGAAGAAGTCGCGGTTGCCTTCGACATAGTGGATGGCGACGCCGCGGTCGCGCACCTCCCGGAACTTGGCCATGACCCTGGCCACGGACTCGGTGCGGAACTTCTCGTGGGCGATGAGGTAGTGAAAGAGGTCGCCGTTGAGGTAGAGCGCCTTGGGCTTGAGGGCCGCGAAGCGGTCGAGCCAGGCGTTCACGGGCTGCTCGCTGCCGGCGGTGAGACCGATATGTGAGTCGCCGATGACGAAGATCCGCCCCGGCGGGATCATGCGCCCTCTAGCTCCTTCAGCACGCGGTCGAAGTCCTGGAACTCCTCCTTGCCGAAGAGGCAGAACACGGCCCGCTGGAGGGAGCGGGCCCGGGTGCGGAACTCCATGGTCGCGGTGAGCATCACCCGCGCGCAGCGCTCGTTCGTGAAGCCGAACGCGCCCGTGCCGATGGCCGGCAGGCCCACCGTGGCGATGGCCAGCTCCTCGGCGCGCTCGAGCGCGGCGATGGTGGCCGCGCGCAGCTTGGCGTCGGCGTCGCCCTCCCCCGCGCTGGGCACGTTGACGTGAATGACGAAGCGGCAGAGCAGATTGCCGCCCGTGGAGACGGAGGCCTTGCCCGGCTCATCGTCGGGCGCGGCGGTCTTCTCGTTGGGGAAGACGATGGCGTCGAGCTTGAGCGACGTGGTGTCGGTGCGTAACAGCTGAATCTGCATCGTCAAAGCGCAGTGCGAAGGTTGGACCGTGGATTCTCGCGGTAGGCGCCCTCGATGGCGTCGACCGCGTCCGCCGGCGCCTCGGAGGGGACGTGCACCAGCACCCGGACGTACTGATCGCCCGCGGTGCCACTCTTCTTTTTCACGCCCTTCCCGGTCAGACGGAGGGTGCGCCCGCTCTGCGTCGCCGGCGGAATGCGCATGCGCACCGAGCCGTGGATGGTCGGTACGTCGACCTCGGCGCCGCGAGTGGCCTCGCCGACGGTGACGGGCAGCTCGATGTGGATGTCATCGCCGCGGCGCTCGAAGAGCGGATGCGGACGGACGTGCACGGTGATGTTGATCGGCGGCTGGCCCTTCCGCGGCACGCGGATCTTCTGCCCGTTGCCCACGCCCTCGGGAATCCTGACGTTGATGCGGTCGCCGTTGACGGTGAGGGCCATGGTCGTGCCGAGGATGGCATCGCGGAAGTCGATGGTCATCTCGGCCTGGAGCTCGGGCTCGGGGGCCTCGAAGCCGCCGCCCCCACCCCCGAACAGATCGCCGAAGATGTCGGTGAAGTCGATCGTGGTCGACCGCCCCCGCCCCCCGGCCCGCCGCCCGCGCCCACCACCGCCCCCGCCGCCGCCCATGAACTGCGAGAAGTCGAAGCCGGCGAACGGATTCTGGCCGCCGGGCCCGAAGGCCTCGCGGCCGAGGCGGTCGTACTGCGCGCGCTTCTCCTTGTCCGAGAGCACGGCGTAGGCCTCGGAGATCTCCTTGAACTTCGCCTCGGCCTCCTTGTTCCCCTTGTTCTTGTCGGGGTGGTACTTCTTGGCCAGGGCGCGGTAGGCCTTCTTGATCTCGTCCTCGGAGGCGTCCTTTTTGACGCCGAGGAGCTCGTAGTAGTCCTTTTCGGCCATGGGCGCGGGAAGTATAGCGGTGGGAGAGAACGAGGGCGTGCACGGGAGGACGCGCGTTCAGCGGCGACGGCGTGATTCGGGTGCACCGGCCCGGAATGAAGAAATTCGAATGAAGAGGGAAGAAGCAAGAAGCCCGCCCCAGGTGGGCGGGGAGGTTCTTCCTTCTTCCCTCTTACTCGAAATTCTTCATTCCGGTCCCGTGCGCGCAGCTCATGCAATCACCCGCTCCCGCGCCGCACCGGTGCACGCGCTCGTGCCCCGCTCCCCGGCCCCCGATTTGCTTTTCCCTCCCCCGCTGCAAAAAAATCCCTCTTCCGAGGTCGCATGTACGGGTCTTTATCTCGGCGCAACGTCTTGACCATGATCCTGGCGGGTGGGATGGGGGAGCGGCTGTTCCCGCTGACGAAGGACCGCGCCAAGCCGGCGGTGCCGTTCGGCGGGCGCTATCGCATCATCGACTTCGTCATCAACAACTTCATCAACTCCGGCTTCTTCAAGATCAAGGTCCTCACCCAGTTCAAGTCGAACTCGCTGATCGAGCACATCACCCGCACCTGGCGGCTGGTGCCGGAGATCGGCCAGTACGTGGACGTGGTGCCGGCGCAGATGCGAAAAGGGCCGTTCTGGTTCCGGGGCACGGCCGACGCGGTGTTCCAGAACCTGGAGCTGATCTTCGACGAGGAGCCGGAGTACGTCTGCGTCTTCGGCGGCGATCACATCTACAAGATGGATGTGAACCAGATGCTGCAGGAGCACATCGCCAACGACGCCGACCTGACCATCGCCACGATCCCCGTGCCGGCGCACGAGTCGGACCAGTTCGGCGTGGTCGAGGTGGACGACGAGTTCCGGGTCACCGGCTTCGTGGAGAAGCCGAAGGAGGGGGCCAAGACCATCCCCGGGCAGCCGGACATGATCCTGGCCTCGATGGGCAACTACATCTTCAAGGCCAACGTGATGATCGACGTGCTGGAGCGCAACGCCCTGCGCAACTCCGGCGTCGACTTCGGCAAGGAGATCATCCCCCAGATGTACCCGAGGGCGAAGGTGTACGCCTACGACTTCGCCAAGAACCACATCCCCGGCGAGGACGCGCACAACCGCGGCTACTGGCGGGACGTCGGCACGATCGACTCGTACTTTGCAGCGGCGCTCGACCTCGTCGCGGTGACGCCGCTGTTCAACCTCTACAACCCCCTCTGGCCGATCGTCTCGGCGCCGAACCACCTGCCGCCGGCGAAGTTCGTCTTCGCCGACTCGAAGTCGCAGCGCGTCGGCATCGCCACCGACTCGCTGGTCTCCGACGGCTGCATCATCTCCGGCGGGACGATCGACCGCTGCGTGCTCCACCCGCGCGTGCGCATCAACTCCTACGCCGACGTCGACGAGTCGATCCTCATGGACGGCGTGGAGGTCGGCCGGCACTCCAAGATCCGCCGGGCCATCATCGACAAGGGCGTGAAGCTCCCACCCAATACGGTCATCGGCTACGACCTCGAGCAGGACCGCCGGCTCTTCACCGTCACCGACTCCGGGATCGTGGTCGTGCCGAAGGGCGCGGTCGTGGAAGAAAGCGTGACGGTGTGAACGGCAAACCCTTCGACGCTGCTCAGGGCAGGCCCCGCAAGGACGGCCGCGCTCCGGACGAGCTGCGCCCGGTCACCATCACTCCGAACTTCTCCAAGCACGCGGAGGGGTCGGTGCTCATCGAGGTCGGCGACACCCGCGTCATCTGCACCGCCTCGGTGCAGGAGAAGGTGCCCCCCTTCCTCTACCGCAGCGGCAAGGGGTGGGTGACCGCGGAGTACGGGATGCTCCCGCGGGCCACGAGCGAGCGCACCGAGCGCGAGGCCGCGCGCGGCAAGCAGGGCGGGCGGACGATGGAGATCCAGCGCCTGATCGGGCGTTCTCTGCGGGCTGCGGTGAATCCGGAGCTGATGGGTGAGCGGACGATCTGGATCGACTGCGACGTCATCCAGGCCGACGGCGGGACGCGCACGGCGTCCATCACCGGCGCGTACGTGGCCCTGGTGACCGCCCTCTCGCGGCTTTACATCGACGGCGCCATGAACAGCTGGCCGGTCATCGACTTCATCGCCGCGGTGTCGGTGGGGATGATCGGCGGCCAGCCGATGCTCGACCTCAACTACGAAGAGGACTCCAAGGCCGGGACGGACATGAACGTCGTGGCCACGGAGAAGGGCCGCTTCGTGGAGCTGCAGGGCACGGCCGAGTCGGCGTCGTTCTCCGAGGAGGAGATGCACGCGATGGTGGCCCTGGCCCAGAGCGGCATCGCCCAGCTCGTGCTCAAGCAGCGTGAGGTACTGACGCCGGCGCTGACGCGCGTCGATACGCTCGCCCGCGAGCGATTGAATAAGAAATTCCGCTGACGATCGTCAGCAGCGACACGAGCGTCCCCCACCAGAACGTCGCCGGCGCGTACCAGACCTCGACGTCCCACGTCCCCGCCGGCACGGCAAAGCCGAGAAAGGCGTGGTTCACGCGGATGGGCCGGGTGCGCTCGCCGTTGCGCTCCACCTTCCACCCCGGTCGCAGGGCCACGCTGCTGACCACGAGCGTGTAGCGCGGCGCGCGCACGCGGAGGCGGTAGCGCGCCGGTCCCGCCTCCACGATCTCGACACTGGCGGCCGGCGCATCGTCAGGACGCGGGCGGAAGAAGTCGTCGCGCATGCGCTGATCCTCGAGCTCGAGCTGCTCGAGAAGCGCGGTGTGCGGCCACTTTCCGTCCATCTGGCCGAGGCGGCGGACGAAGAGGGGGTCGTTGGGCACGAGGAGGACGTTGCGGGGGGCGTAGAAGCGGGGCAGGACGCGGCGGTTCTCGAAGATCCGGCCGTCGGGGCCGTCGTAGACCGGTACGAAGCGATCGGGCGGCGGCGGCTTCGTGGTCGTGTCGGTGAGGAGGTAGCGCACGTTCAGATAGTCGAGCACCGAGGTCTCGACGTCCCACCAGTTGCCGAAATACTGGTTCGGATCGAAGTCGCTGGTGATGGCCAGGAAGTCGAGATAGCGGCTGTCGGCCATGGGGTCGTGGACGCGGACGTCCTCGAGGTCGTAGAGCGCGTTCGTGTTCGGAAAGAGCATCGTGCCGAAGCCGGTCACCCGGAACGGCTCGGGCGCCTCGCCGCGCAGCTGATCGAGCTTCCGCACGATCGGCGTCGGCGCATACATCAGCTCCTCGGGGACAGGCGGGTTCCACTCCCGGCCGACGGCCCAAAGCTCGACCACGATGGCGGCGGCCAGGGCGAGCCAGGCGGCCTTGTGGCGGAGGATCGCGGCGATCGTCGCCACGGCGAGAACGAGCAGGCCGGGGAGCAGGCCGGCGATGGCGGTGAAGCGGTGGATGCGCAGAGGGAACGGGAATGTGTTGATGACGAACAGCACGACGCCCGCGACGACGGCGATGCCGAGGAGCAGCAGGATGCGGTTCTTCGCAAGATCGACCGCGGCGGCGCAGAGGATGGCCAGCACGAGGACGAGCAGCAGCCGCACGCGCGTGTTGGCGGCGAGCGGAAGCAGCGAGTGAAAGAGCTCGCCGAAGCCGGGCCAGCTGTAGATCACACCGGCGAAGAAGAGTGAGGCCAGGAGGAAGAATGCCTCGCGCGAGCGCCAGGTGCGCGTGGCGATCACGTGTGCGGCAACCGCGATCCAGGCGACGAGCGCGAACAGGCCGGCGAAGCCGCTGATCGCGTCCGGCTCCGACGGTCCCCACGGCCGCTCGAAGGGAACGTGGCCGAAGAAGCGCGGCTGGAGCATCACGTGCGCCGAGGCGAGATCCGACCAGGGGAGCGTAGAGGACCATGGCTCGACGCGCAGGTTGGCGTAGCGCCGCGACTTGGTCAGGTTCTCCGCGAACGTGGCCAGCCAGGGAGCGGCGAGCAATGCAGCTACGGCCAGCGCACCGGCGAGCGCCAGGAGCAGCCGCTGCGGCGCGCTTCGCTCCACGCCGACGATCCAGAGCGCGTAGATCAGCGCCAGGAAGAAGAGGTGCGCAGCGGTCTCGGGATGCCCGCCGAACAGAATCGCCGCCCACGCGGCCGCGCCCCAGGCGAAGCGCCCGAACGTCACGCGCTCGGCGAGGAGGTCGATCTGGTACAGCACCGCCGGCGCGAGGCAGGCCGTCGTCGCCAGGGGAAAGTGCAGCCAGACGAAGAGGAATCCGCCGAAGCCGAAGGTGATCGCGCCGATGATGCCGGCCACGTCCGACCAGCGCCGCCGGCAATAGAGAAAGGTGAACGTCAGGGCCAGGAGCAGCTTCATCGCCGCCTCGGCGGCCATGGCGTGGCCGAGGGACAGCGGCAGCGCGAGAAGGCGGATCGGCGAGAGCGCGGAGCTCTGGCCGTTGGCCATGAGCGGATAGCCGCAGCCGGTCAGCGCGTTCCAGATCGGCGGCGTCCCGCGCTTCCAGCTCTCGCGTACCTGGTGGGCCCAGGGGATGATCTGCAGCGGCACGTCGTTCATCTGCCCGTTGGCCATCCCGTGATCGCGGCGGATCTCGCTCCACGGCGGCAGATTGCGCAGCACGTCGACGTGGCCGGTGACGTACGGGCCCGTCAGCGGGCGGAAGAGGAAGAGCAGCACGAGCGCGTAGAACAGCAGGGCCACGCGCCCGGGGATCGCCGCCCCACCGCGGCGGGCCAGCGCGATCGCGATGGCGTACACGCCGCCGACGTAGAGCCACGTTGCGTTGGACACAACGGGGAGGTACGGCGTACCAGAAGTGAGCGTGGGCAGCGTTCACGAA
>JBIOTX010000129.1:0-3521 GCA_044866315.1 Thermoanaerobaculia bacterium
GATGGAGTGGCGCTTGGTGAGATCGACGATCTCGGCGGCGGAGAGGGCTTCGGGGGTGGTGGTGATGGTCATGGCGTGCTCATCGTACTGCGGGAAGGCCCTCTCGATCAGGAGAGACTGTACGCCTGCCGCCGATGCCGGCGCTTCGAGCCGTCCGGCCCAGCACGTAGTGGTCGAGCACGTACCCCCACGGCACCATGAAAAGCACGACCACGGCCCACCGGAAGACCCGGAACATCCCGTACGCGGGCGAGCCGGCGAGCTGGCCTGCGGACCACAACGGATAGGCGACCACGGCCAGCCACAGGAGCTTGTACCCGACCATGAACAGCACGATCGGGAGCATCTTCAGCGGCCTCAGCACGCCGAGGATCGACAACGCCGCATACGACGCGAACATGCACAGGGCCGCGGCCCTCATGGGATTCCACGGCCCCTCGTGCCCGAGGATGGCGCTCCAGGAGTCGAAGCCGACGAACAGGAACATCAGCAGAAACAGCGTGCGGAGCGAGTAGATCTGGACGGGGCGAACCCCTTCGTAACGGTCGAAATCGCGCTTGAACATGTTCATCATGATTCGAAGATGGACCCCGAACGGGAGGACTGCCGCACCTTTGCGACGAACGGCGGTTTTCGGGTCACATCTGGCGGAAAAGGTGGAGGTAGTTGCGGCTGACGGGGAGCACTTCCTGCCGGCCCTTCAGGTGGATCTCCGCGGTCTCGTTGTCGTGCCGGCGGACGTGGCTGATGGAGCGCAGGTTCACGATGACCGACCGGTGCACCTGCGCGAACTGGTCCGGATCGAGCTGCGGGGCGAGCTCTTTGAGCGGCGTGCGCACGACGGCCTCGGCCGGCTGGCCGTTCTCGCCGCGCCAGGCGATCACGGTGTACTTCGCATCGGCGCGGACGTAGTCGATCTCGTCGACGGCGATGAGGCGCAGGGTCTGGCCGACCTGGGCCCGGATCCACCGCAGCGGCGCGGGCGCGGACGCGCTCTTCAGCTCCGCCAGCTGCGCGCCGAGCTGCCGCAGCAGTTCCTCTGTATTCACTGCCGGGCGCGCAGCCGCGAGTCGCTCCTGGAGGCGCGTCACCGTGTCCGCGAGACGATCCTGCTCGACCGGCTTGACCAGGTAGTCGAGCGCGCCCTGGGCGAAGGCCTGCACGGCATAGTGGTCGTATGCGGTGACGAACACGAGGTGCGCGCGGCGGCCGATGTGATTCGCGGCGTCCATGCCGGACAGCCCGGGCATGTGCACGTCGAGAAAGCAGACGTCCGGTTGATGCTCGTCGAAGAGCCGGATGGCCTCGCGGCCATTGCGCGCCTGGGCGATGACGTCGAGCTCGGGCCAGACCTGCGCGAGCTGGCGCGCGAGGGCCTCGCGCAGCAGCGGCTCGTCATCGGCGATCAGCGCGGTCGGACGGCGCTCCATCACGTCGCTCCCACAAGGGCGGGGAACTCCACCTCGGCGCAGACGCCGCCACCCTCGGGCGCGGTGACGCGCAGCTGCGCGTCGCCGCCGAAGACGAGCTGCAGCCGCTCGCGCAGCGTCGTGAGGCCGGTCCCCAGTCCCTGATCCGTCCGCTGCAGTCCCACGCCGCTGTCGCGGACGCGAATGAGGCAGCGATCGCCGCGGCCCCGGACCTCGACGTCGATCGTCCCGCCTTCTTCACTCGGGTCGATGCCGTGCCGCACGGCGTTCTCCACGAGCGTGAGCAACGTCGTCGGCGGACAGCGCAGCGCCAGCGCGGACTCGTCCACGTGCAGCACGAACTGCAGGCGATCGGGCATGCGCATGTGCATCAGCTCGAGGTAGGCCTCGACCAGCCGCAACTCGCGGCCGAGGGTGGCCACGGGCTCGTTCAGGAGCGGCACGGCCGCGCGCAGGTAGTCGATGAGACTGCGCAGCACCGCCGACGCGCGCGGCGAGCCCGCGTCGACCAGGGCCTGCACGTTCGCCAGGGTGTTGAACAGGAAATGCGGGGCGACTTGCGCCTGCAGCAGATGCAGGCGCGCATCGAGCGCCTGGCGGGCGAGCTCGCTGCGCTCCAGCTCGAACGCGAGTGCCTGATGCCGGGCCAGCGCGTCCTTCTGCCGCACCAGCGCGGCCAGCGCCGTCCACGGCGCGACCAGCAGGCCGAAGAAGGTCAGCATCATCCAGCCTTCCATGCGCTTCGGCACGTCCCAGAACGGCGGCGCGCCCGCCCGCGTGGTGAGAATCCACATCATCACCGTCGTCAGCGGCACGGCCACGCCGACCCCGACGACCTGCAGCACCCACCGCGCGATCCACTTCGGCAGCCGCCTCGGCCAGCGCTCGAAGATCGAGAACACGAGCAGGGTGATCAGGCCCAGGCCGGTGCTGCGCACGAGGATCGAGCGCATGCCGTCCTCCCATCCCTGGCCGAGGAGCCAGCCGGTGGCGGCCGAGATGGCGAGGACGACGAAGAGGCGCCGCCAGCCGGATCCCGTCATGATCGTGGACGATACGTCATTTCACCCGGCGGAGATCGACGTGCGCCCGCACCGACTTGCCGCCCGGCAGCATGAACGTCCAGTCCTCGGTGTGGCGATTCTCGTCGATCAGGGTGAACGCCGCCCCGTGCATGTGCCCGTACTGCGTCCCGCCGGTGAGATCCATGAACGCGAACTCCACGTTCTTCCCGTCCGCCGAGGGCGTTCCCGCCATGCGCGGTCGATTCCCCGCGTCGCAGTAGTGCGTGAGCTGCAAGACACCGCCGTCGAGGTAGATCATGGTGATCGGATCGTCCGGCCTCCCCTCCCCCACCATCTCGTGCATCAGCAAGTGCCCCATCGACGTCACGCGCAGAGTGACCGTCATCTTCACGCCCTCGACCTCCGGGGCTTTCGGCGTGGTCGTCACCCTGCCCTCCCACGTGCCGGCCAGCGCCTTCAGGCGCTCGAAAGACTTCTGGGCATCCGACGCGAGCGCGACGGTGGAAAGGGACATCAGGGTGGTCAACAGCAGACAATGCAGTGCTTTCATCTCGGTTCCTCCAATACCGGGAGTATCGCGAGGTCGGGACGCGCCGGTAACAGTCGTGCGACGAAGGGCGGGGATCGAGGGATGAACGGCGTAAAATCCGTTCGATGCGCACGCTCCTCGCCCTCGCCGCGATCCTGCTGCTCGCCCTCAGCGCCGCCGCCCAGAGCGACCCGGCCGAATTCGGCCGCGCCTCCGGGGACACGATCGAGCTGATCACCAAGGCGCCGCGCCAGACCTCCGGCTCCCTCAGTCTCACCCGCTCGACTGGTGGTCAAGGCTACGAGGGCACGATCGGCGGCACGCTCCTCGACGACCGGGTGTGGTTCTTCGGCGCGGCATCGACCTTCCCGGGCATGTACGCGAAGGCGACGGCGCAGCCGGTCGACTGGAGCAACATCACCGCAACGTGGAGCGGCGGGCTTCAGCCCGCCGGCGACGGGCTGAAGCCCGTCGCTCCACGGTCTGACTCGTTCCTCTCGCTGCGCTCGACCAGCGTGATCTCGGACCGGATGATGC
>JBIOTX010000130.1:0-3253 GCA_044866315.1 Thermoanaerobaculia bacterium
TGGGCCTCTACGCGAACCGGCCCTTCGCCGTGGCGCCGTACATGGGCGAGAACGCCTTCATCGCCTTCGGCCTGGCCGCGTTCGGCATCACCTGGCAGCAGCGCCTCGGCGCGGTGTTCGTCAGCGGGGTGATCTTCCTGGTCATCACCCTTCTCGGCGTCCGCACCTGGCTGGCCGACTCGATCTCTCCGTCGATGAAGCACAGCTTCGCCGCCGGCATCGGGCTGTTCCTGACCTTCATCGGCCTCTACGAGACCGGCATCATCAAGCGCGCGCAGGCCGTGCCGGTGCAGCTCGGGGACGTCCGCTCGACGACAGTGCTCCTGGCGGTGCTCGGGTTCATCGTCATCGCCGCGCTGATGGTTCGCCGCGTGCCCGGAGCGATCCTGATCGGCATCGTCGTCACCGCTCTTGCCGGCGCCCTCCTCGGCGTCGGCAAGACCCCGAAGGCCGTGGTGTCGATGCCATATGACCTCTCCCCCATCGCTTTCCAGCTCGACGTCGTCTCCATCCTTCGCCTGAGCTTCCTGCCGATTCTCCTCACCCTGTTCCTCATGGCCCTCCTCGACACCCTCGGCACGCTCGTCGCGCTCGAGCCGAAAGGGGATCTCAAGAAGCCGATGCTGGTCGACGCCGTGTCGTGCATGTTCTCCGGCCTCGTCGGGACGTCGACGAGCGGCGCCTACATCGAGTCGGCGACGGGCATGCGCGAGGGCGCGCGCACCGGCCTGGCCTCGGTCGTCACCGCGGCGCTGTTCGCGCTGTCGCTCTTCTTCATCCCTCTCTTCGAGCCGATGCAGTCGCTGCAGTACGCCTACGCGCCCGCGCTGCTCATCGTGGGGATGCTCATGCTCACCGCCGCGGCGAAGATCGACTTCGACGACCTGACCGAGCTCGTCCCGGCGTTCGCGACGGTGATCGTGATGGTCTTCAGCTTCAACATCGCCAATGGCCTCACCGCCGGGCTGGTGCTCTACCCGATCATGAAGATCCTCGCCGGGAGGTGGCGCGAGCTGCGCGGCGGGATGATCGTGCTGGCGCTGCTGTGCGCGGTGTATTACGTGTTCGGGCTGCCGCACTAACGCACGATCTCGCGCACCTCGATCGTTCCCCCGTACCGCACGTGCGGGCAGGTGCGCGCGATCTCCGTGGCCCGCTCCAGCGAGTCGGCGGCGATGATGAAGAAGCCGCCGACGCCGCGCGTGGGGGTACCGAGGACGCGCTGCTCGCTGCCCAGCTCGTGGCCGCCGAGGACGAAGTCGTTGCGCGACCAGGCGATGTACTCCTCCACGTGCGACGCGCCGCTGGTCGCGGGCGAGTCGTACAGAACGAGCGCGAACGAGCGGGCGGAGGGCGGCGGCTCCCAGCGGCCGGCGGCGAAGCCGAGGACGAGGAGGACGACTGCGGCGGCCGCCTGGAGCCAGGAGCGGCGGCGCGCGCGGATCAGACCGCGGTCGCGCAGCGCGCGGACGACGCGCTCCTCCAGCTCGGGCGGCGGCGGAAGCTCGCGCAGCAGGTCTTCTTCGCTCATCGGTCTCCCTCCGTGATTCGCTCGCGCACGCGCTGGCGGGCGCGGGACAACTGGCTCTTCGACGTCCCCGGCTCGATGCCGAGCAGCGAGGCGATCTCCTCGTGGGTGAAGCCGTGGACGTCGTGCAGGACGAGGACGTGGCGGAAGCCGTCCGGGAGCTCGCGCACGGCGCGCTCGAGGTCGACGGTCTCGGCGGGCTGAGAGCCCGCCGCTCCACGATCCTCCAGTTCACGGAACAGCGGCCCGCGCCGCCGCTCGCGGGCGCAGTTCACGATCACGCCGCAGAGCCACGTGCGCAGCGGCGCGCGTCCGCCGTACGCGGCCACGCCCGACGCCACCCGCAGCCACGCCTCCTGCACCACGTCTTCGGCATCGCGCTGATTCAGAACGAGGCGCAGCGCCAAGAGGTACATCGCCGGCGCATGCGCGGCGTAGAGGCGGCGGAAGTCCTCCTCGTCGCGGCGGGCGAGGAAGCGCTCCAGCAGCTCAGCGTCCGCCGAGGCGCTCACTCTCGATCTTCTCCATCCAGCGCTCCTGCCCCTTGCTGTACCACGTCCAGTGCGACGTGAAGTGCGCGTCGTCGGTGAACTCGTACACGGCCTTGTCCATGTGCCCGGCGTTGCGGGAGGGAATGCCCGTGGCGTCGAGGTAGGTGAAGACGATCCGCTTCCCGTCCGGCGAGATCTCGCTGGCCACGAGCCGCGGCTGGTTCTTCGCCACGCAGTAGTGGGTGAGCATCAGCTTCCCCTCGTGGAGGTGGAACATGGTCACCATCGTCTCACCGGGATGGGCGTCGAACGACGTCGACATCACCGCCGAGCCGCCGGCGACGATCTTGTAGTTGACCTCCTCCTCCCACCCGCGCGTGCTTTTCCCCTTCCACTTGCCTTCGAGACTCTTGAATCGCTCGAAGGCCCGCTCGTGGGGAGTCGGTTCGGCGGCGGCGGTAAGGGCGACCAGGAGTGTGAGGATGACCAGGGCTCGCATGAGGCTTCCTCCTTTGCCCACTGAGTGGCGCCCGCGCGGCAAAAGGTTGCATGGCACTGCCCGTGCTGAATGCGCGGTCATGAAGGAACAGTTACCCGAGGAAGGCATCGGCGCGCTCGAGCACAAGCGCTTCTGGGCCGACGTCCGCGGCTCCCGCCTCAACGCAAAGACGCTCATGGCCCGCTTCCGCGAGAACGTGAACGACTTCATGCCCATCGAGCTCGTGGCCGAGCCGGGAGCGCCGAACAAGATCGAGAAGGGCGCGACTCTCACCGGCTCGCTGCCGCTGCGCGGCGACTTCCAGGTGCGCATCGAGGTCGCGGAGCCCACCCACGTCGTCCTGGTCACGATCGAGGGACACCCGCTCGCGGGCATGGTCGAGTTCACCACCGAAGACCGCGACGGCGCGGTGCGGTTCGCCATCGACACCTGGACGCGCGCGGCGAACGTCATCGACTGGCTGACCGTCCGCACGGTCGGCGCTCCGGCGCAGTCCTCGAACTGGCGCACCGTGGTGCAGCGCGCGATCGACGTCGCCGGCGGCACGTCCGACGGGGTGCACGAGGAGAAGGAGAAGCTCTCGGACGAGGAGGCGGCGGCGGTGGAGAAGCGGGTGAAGGCGATCGTGCAGGAGCGGAAGCGCGAGAGTGGAGCGGCGGGCTCTCAGCCCGCCGGTCCACTCTCGCGCTTCCGCTCCTGCACGATCGCCTTCACCCGCTTCTCCACCGCCGCCGC
>JBIOTX010000131.1:0-4063 GCA_044866315.1 Thermoanaerobaculia bacterium
TCGATCCGGAAGTGCAGCGCCGCCTCGCCCTCGGCGGACCCGAGCGTCTCGACCTCCCGAGCGGCCGGAGCGTGCGGCTCGAGTATCGCGAGGACGGCTCGGTGCACGCCTCCGTCAAGCTGCAGGAGCTGTTCGGCCTGGCCGAGACGCCACGCGTGGGGTCACAGCGCACCCCCGTCGTCTTCGAGCTCCTCGCGCCGAACGGCCGGCCGGTGCAGATCACCAGGGACCTCCACAGCTTCTGGAACGGCGGGTACCAGCAGGTGCGCAAGGAGCTCCGCAGCCGCTACCCGAGACATCCGTGGCCGGAGGACCCGTGGACGGCCACGCCGACGCATCGCACCAAGAAGCGCTAGACCGTCACCATCGCCTCGAGCGCCTCCGGCCGGGCCACGAACACCGTCGATCCCTTCACCTCCAGCACCTTCTTCGAGCGGAAGCTGGTGAGGAGGCGGGTCACGGTCTCGCGGGTGGTGCCGATCATCTGGGCGATCTCCTCGTGGGTGAGGAGCACCTTGAGGCGGATGCCCTTGTCCGTGGCCTCGCCGCGCTCGTCGCACCAGTCCAGGACCAGGCGGGCCAGCTTCTCGGACGTGGTCTGGGCCAGGCCGAACGAACGGATCTCGCGCTGGGCGTTGTAGTAGTCGCCGCTCAGCTGGCGGGCCACGCTCATCATGGCTGCCCGGTCGTTGGCGATCCAGGCCATGAACTCTTCCGTGCGGATGAAGTTGATCTGGGACGGCTCGAGGGTCTCGGCGGACATCTCGTAGGCCTTGCCGAGGAGGACGGCGCTGGCGCCGAGGACCTCGCCGGCTTCGGCGATGCGGACGATCAGCGTCCGTCCCTCGGAGGAGGAGGTGGTCAGCTTGACCTTGCCGGCGCAGAGGATGAACACGCCGCGGGCCTTCTCGCCTTCGACGAAGAGCAGCGATCCCTTCGGGTAGATGGCCGTGAACTTGATGCGGTCCATGGCCGCGTGGGACTCGGCCGGGATGTCGCAGAACGCGCGCCGGGTGGTGCAGGTCGAGCAATCGTGCTTGGCTTCGAGGTTGTAGGGCGTGGGCATCGCGTCTTTTCCTTTCGTGGTGCCGTTTGTTACAAGATGAAGTGTCGGTCATCACACGGCGCTTTCCCACGCGCTGGCGGGTGGTAGGCGGGCACGGGGTTGGGTGGGACGGTGCCCACCCCGCGGGGTGGGCGGGGCGGCTTACAATGCGCGCCCGAAAGGAGACGCAGCGTGTCACGCACCCTTGCCGCCGCTGCGCTCGTGGCCACCATGCTCACGGCGCCGGCATTCGCCCAGTCCACGGAGTCGATGCAGAAGCTCGAGACGGAGCTCGTCGCCAAGTACGGGGAAGGACAGCGCGCGCGCCTGCAGCGCGGCATGAAGCAGGTCGCCCAGTTCTGGCGCGCCGAGGACGGCGACCAGGCCGCCTTCGAGGACCTCGTCCGCACCCACTTCGCCGGCGACCAGCAGACCCTGGACGCCCTCTTCAACCGCCTGCAGTTCGTACTCGAGTCGATCTTCGGGCACATGCAGGAGATCTCCCGCGACCTGCAGTGGCAGTCCGACCTCGACCTCGGCACGGTCTATCCGTTCGACGAGCTCCTGGCCGCGTACAGCCCGTCCGCGCACTTTCTCGATGACGCGTTCAAGAACAAGCTGGCCTTCATCGTCCTCTTGAACTTCCCCATCACCTCGCTCGAAGAGCGGCTCGCCGAGGGCGAGAAATGGTCGCGGCGGCAATGGGCGGAGGCCAACCTGGCGCTCATCTTCTCCAAGCGCATCCCGTCCGAGGTCAACCAGGAAGTGTCGAAGGCCGCGGCGGAGGCGTCGCAGTACGTCGCCACCTACAACATCTGGATGCATCACCTCCTCGACGACAAGGGCGCCCGTCTCTTCCCGGCCAAGATGCGCCTGCTCGAGCACTGGAACCTGCGCGACGAGATCAAGGCCAACTACAGCCTCGATCCGAAGGCCGGTCTGCCCAAGCAGCGCATGATCCAGCGGGTGATGGAGCGGATCATCGACCAGTCCATCCCCGCGGCCGTGGTCGACAACCCGAACGTCGACTGGAACCCGTACACGAACGCCGTGCAGCCCGCGGCGGTCAAGGACGCCGCGGAAGGCGAAGGCCGTCCCGCGCCCGCGAAGATCACCAACGAGCGCGAGCCCGACGCCCGCTACGCGAAAATCCTCGGCGCCTTCCGGGCCTCGAAGCTCGTCGACCCGTACTCCCCCACCGCGCCGACGCACATCCAGCGCAGCTTCGAGGAAGGGCGGCAGATGCTGGAGTCGCGGGTGGTGAAGATGCTCGAGGACGTGCTCACCTCACCGCACGTCCCGCGCGTGGCGAAGCTGATCGAGAAGCGCCTCGGCCGCAAGCTCGAGCCGTTCGACATCTGGTACAACGGCTTCCGCGCCCGCGGCCGCTACAGCGAGGCCGAGCTGGACGAGATCACCCGCAAGCGCTATCCGAACGCCGAGGCCTACGACAAGGACATGGCCAACCTCCTCGAGAAGCTGGGCTTCACCAAGGAGAAGGCGGCGTGGCTGGCGGCGAACATCGAAGTCGATCCCGCGCGCGGCTCTGGCCACGCGATGGGCGCCGGGCGCCGCGGCGACAACGCCCGCCTCCGCACCCGCGTCGGCAAGGAGGGGATGGACTACAAGGGCTTCAACATCGCCGTCCACGAGATGGGTCATAACGTCGAGCAGACGTTCTCGCTCAAGAACATCGACTACTACACCCTCCAGGGCGTCCCCAACACCGCGTTCACCGAGGCCCTGGCGTTCGTCTTCCAGGCCAAGGACCTCGAGCTCCTCGGCCTCGCCAGCCCGACCGCCGAGTCGCGCGCCCTGCAGACCCTGAACGACTTCTGGGGCACCTACGAGATCGCCGGCCCGGCCATGGTCGACACCCTCATGTGGCACTGGATGTACGACCACCCCGATGCCACCCCCGAGCAGCTCAAGAACGCCGTCGTGCAGATCTCCAAGGACGTGTGGAACAAGTACTACGCCCCTGTCTTCGGCAAGCGCGACGTCACCCTCCTGGGCATCTACGCCCACATGGTCAACAACTTCCTCTACCTCCCGAACTACCCGATCGGCCACCTCATCGCCCACCAGATCGAGGAGCAGATGGAAAAGGCCGGCGACCTCGGGGCGGAGTTCGAGCGGATGTCGAAGTACGGCAGCCTCCCGCCAGACCAGTGGATGAAGAATGCGACCGGAGCGCCGGTGAGCGCGAGCGCTTTGTTACATGCGACGGAGGAGGCATTGGGAATCATCAAGTGACGGGCGGCGATTTGCGCCGGCCCAAATGAAGGCAGAAGGCAAAAGGCAGAAGGATGAATGAAGAGGTTCGAATGAAGAGGTGAGAATGAAGAACCCCGCCACCCGGTGGTGCCCTGGGGCGTGCTTCTTCATTCTCACCTCTTCATTCGAACCTCATTCATTCCCGTCCCGTGCGCCTTCATCGTTTCTCCTTCTGCCTTTTGCCTTTTGCCTTCTGCCTTCCGCGTCCCCTTCCCCTTGTACAGTAAACTATCCTCCAAATAACGGTTCCCCGCATGGTCTCCCTGGTCCGCCATATCGCGCTTGTCGCGCTCGTCGCTCTTCCCGCGCTCGCGGGGGAGCGCGTCGTCAGCAACCCGCCATGGCGCGGGGAGGAGGCGGACGTCATCATCGAGTTCGCCGAGCCGCCGCGGTCGAAGAAGATCGACGCGCTGCGGGCGCGGCTGGACGCCGACCTGGCCCGGATCGAGGGCACGCGGAAGAGCACGCGCGCGTTCCGGCTGGCGTTCTCGGGGGCGAGCGCGCGGGTGTCGCGCAAGAGCCTCGCGCAGCTCGCGCAGCTGCCGTACGTGAAAGCCGTGCATCCTGACCGCAAGGTGCAGGCGCATCTCGCGAGCAGCGTTCCGCACATCCACGCGCCGCAAGTCTGGCAGCAGCATCAGGCGAAGGGGCGGGGGATCGTGGTGGCCGTGCTGGACTCGGGGATCGACTACCAGCACGCGGCGCTGAAGGACAACTACAAGGGCGGGTACGACTTCGTCA